>JARHYD010000111.1 GCA_029258655.1 Mailhella sp. | reverse complement strand
TTTAGACGAGAAATGCCTTTAACTATGGGCTTGGCTCTTTCTGGACTTACCATTATTATAGCCAGTTTTTCTTGGAAATTTATTGAAAATCCTATTCGCTATAATCCTTTTTTCAAAAAACATCTAGTAATTTGGTCTTTTGCGATTTTAGGCATTGGAGCTATTTTACTTCCTGTTTCTACTATTGGTTTTCCCTATGGACAAAATCAAAAAAACCTTTTTACAGCAACACTTCCAAACCAAGAAACAGAATTTGGAACTCAACACACTAATAACATTCTTGATTTTGTTATAATAGGTGATAGCCATGCAGCAATGCTTCCCCCTCTTTTTAAGGAACTAGCAAAAGAGTATCATCTTTACGGCAAACGTGTGCATTTACAACCTAAAAATCTTTATAAACTCACAGCAAACAAAGAAGAAATAAAACAAATCAATGATCGATACCAAACATTAACCACAATTTATAATAATTATGCAGTACAGAATATTTTTATTAATTTCCGTTTTATTATTTATATTACCAATGTTGATTTACTAAAAAATGAAAAAGAATTTATTCCTTCTTATTATGGAAAAAATCCTTCTATTCGCTCCTATGAGGCTCTTTATTGTTCCTTAAAAGATATGATTGATGAGGCAAAACAGCATGGAGTAAAAAATATTTATATACAAATTCCTGTGCCAGAGCCAAAGGGTTTTGTTCCTGAAAGTGCTGGAAAACTTGCTTCATTATTTGGTTATTCAAAAAATAAAATCAATACTATTCTTAGCGAAAAATTTTCTGAATACGATAAACGCAATAAAAAAATTATTGACGTACTCAAAAAACTTGAAAAAGAAAATGCTAATGTATATCTTATCAATATATTGCCTTACTTTGAAAATCAAAACGAACAACTATATAACGTTATTCATGGCAATATTTCCTATTATATTGACGATGATCACCTAAGTGTTGAGGGAGTAAAGTTAATTTCCCCTGCATATAAAGAAATTTTTCAAAACCTCTACCCTAAGAACTAACTATGCAAAAAAAAGAATATAGACCAGATATAGATGTACTCCGTGCCATTGCTGTTTTAGCTGTGGTCTTTTACCATGCCCATATCCCTTATTTTCAAGGTGGATATGTGGGGGTAAGTATTTTCTTTGTTATTTCTGGTTACCTTATTACTAGTATTATTAAAAAGAAATTAGAACATAATTCTTTTAGCTTTTTAGAATTTTATGAAAACCGACTACGCCGTATTTTACCTGCTCTTGTTGTAATGATGTTGCTTGTAATGGGGGTATATTATATTTTTACAAGTCACTTAGAATTACTTCCTTTACAACGTTCTATGAAAAGAGCCATTGTGGGTTTTGCCAATATTTTCTTTTATTTTAATACCAATTATTTTGACCAAGCAGCAGAAACAATGCCTCTTTTGCATACATGGTCACTTGGTGTTGAAGAACAATTTTATTTTGTTGTTCCTGCCTTACTTTTTCTTTTACATAAAAAATTGCAAGGCAAATTAACCATTATTCATGTATTAGTTATTCTTTTTATTTTAAGCTTTATTAGCTCCCTTATTCTTATTCAATATAATCAAAAATTCACTTTTTATATGCTTCCTACGCGTGCATGGGAATTACTCATGGGTAGCCTTTTAGCTTATACAAATTGGACACCCAAAAAACAAAGAAATAAATTGTTTTGTACTGTTTTAGGACTTTTACTTATTCTTATTCCCATTGTATATTACGGAAATGTTCTTTTTCCAGGTATTTGGGCTTTACCTCCCTGCTTAGGGGCTTGTCTTTATATTGCAGGAGGAAATAATGCCCAAAAATCCCTTATCCACACTATTACCTATAATAAAATTTTACTTTTTATAGGGCTTATTTCTTATTCCTTGTATTTATGGCACTGGCCTATTTTTGTTTTTTATCAAACATTTCCTTTTTATACAAAAATTAGCACAGTTGAAGGATTAATGCTAAGCCTATTTGCTATTGTAATAGCGAGCCTTTCTTGGAAATTTGTTGAAAATCCCATTCGCTATAATCCATTTTTCAAAAAAAGAGCTGTTATTTGGATCTTTAGTCTTATATTAATAGGTTTAGTACTTGCTCTTGCAACACTTTATCGACATACAAATGTCAGTGTTATTTATAAATATACTGCCCCTAATCGTTATCTTGAATACAATATTGCAGATAAAAAAGAAGAGCTTGATTTTGTTGTAACAGGTGATAGCCATGCACTTAGTATAGAAGAACTTGTTAATCAATTAGCCCAAAAATACCACCTATACGGAATGCATAATTGGCAAGTAATTAAAAATTGTGTTAGCATCAAAGATGATCAAAAACGTATCCAAGAGTATCAAGAGCAATGGAACAAATTATCACAAATTTATGCTCAGTATAAAGTAAAAAACCTTATTATTGCTTTTCGATTAACAGAAAAAATTTCTGGCAAGGACGTTTATTATAATAGTTTTAGCCCAGAACGCCCTCTTGTTTACTTGCCTAATAAAAAACTCTCACCAGAACAAGGCTTTTTGCAAGGTTTACGAGAAATGATTCTTGAAGCTAAAGAACACGGTGTGCAAAATATTTATATTCAACTGCCAGTACCAGAACCAAAAGCTTTTGTTCCACAAAAAGCCAGTGTGCTACATCGCTTCTATGATTACAGTAAGGAACAAATCAACAAAACCTTAGGCGAAAGTACAGAAGAATATCATAAACGAACCAAAACCGTTATGGATTTACTTTCCACATTAAAAAAAGAATTTCCAGATATTCATTTTATTAATGTTGCACCAAGCTTTCTTAATAAAGAAAAAACATATTATGAAGTTGTCACAGATAATATTTCCTATTACTATGATGATGACCACCTAAGTTATGAAGGAACTATGCAACATTATCCTATTTATGATACAATTTTTGCTCAAATAGCAAAAGAAAATACCACTATAAAAAATAATACCATACAAAAATAAAGGAAAAAAATGCAAGCAAAAGAATATAGACCAGATATAGATGTACTCCGTGCCATTGCTGTTTTAGCTGTGGTCTTTTATCATGCCCAAATTCCTTATTTTCAAGGCGGTTATGTAGGAGTAAGTATTTTCTTTGTTATTTCTGGATATTTAATTACAAGTATCATTAAAAGAAAATTAGAAAATAACACTTTTAGTTTTTTAGAATTTTATGAAAATCGAATACGTCGTATTCTACCTGCTCTTTTTGTTATGTTTTTCCTTGTATTCCTTATTTTTTCTTATTTTGCTATTGATAATATAGAAATCTATGCTCTTAGACGAGCAACAAAAAGAGCATTATTTGCTTTTTCAAATTTTCATTTTTATTTACATACAGGCTATTTTGATCAAGATGTAAACTTAATCCCTATGCTTCATACTTGGTCTCTAGCTGTTGAAGAACAATTTTATTTTATTATTCCAAGTTTACTTATTCTTTTTTATAAATATAAACATTCAATTAATACACTATACATTCTTTATTCTCTAACATTATTAAGTTTCGTTGCTTCTGTAATTTGTATACAATTTGATCAAAAATTTACTTTTTATATGCTTCCCACACGTGCATGGGAACTACTTATGGGGTCATTACTAGCATACACAAAATGGACACCCAAAACGCAAAAAGGTAAATCTTTTTGTATTTTAATAGGATTATTCCTTATAGCTTATTCTATTATCTTTTTTGGTGAAAATTCTTTTCCAGGTTTTTGGGCATTATTTCCTTGTGTAGGAGCTTTTCTTTATATTGCTGGCTGTACTAATTATATATATATATATAGAAAATCACTATGTTACTACATCTTAAATAATAAACTTCTTATTTTCATAGGGGTTATTTCGTATTCTTTTTATTTATGGCATTGGCCTATTCTTGTTTTTTTCTTTGGATTATTACCTAAACCTAATTATTTATTTTTATTTTCATTAATTTTTCTTTCCTTTATTTTTGCAATAATATCTTGGTATTTTATTGAAAGACCATTTCGATTAAATCCACTTTTTAAAATTCGCCGTATTTTATGGCCAATAACAATTATTAGCTTTGCATTATTATTTATTTTAACAGATACAATTTCTAGTCCATTAAATTCTTCTACTTATCCATTTTCATATTCTGTTCATTATCACAAAAATACAGAAGAAAATATCACTCTCTATCGTAACAATCAAATTAATCTCTTATTTTTAGGAGATAGCCATGCAAGAGCACAATATTTTTTAATGCAAAATTTATCACAAAAAAACTCAATTAGTATTGCTTTCTTCCTATCTCAATTAAAAAACCTTTCTTCAAACTCAAAAGATTTAAAACAAATAAATAACTTATGGGATAAAATTGATAAGATATACAAAACACAAACTATCAATGCTATTTTTCTTACATATCGACTTCCCTCAAAATTAGGTTTTTTTTATGAAAAAACGACATTTAATAATCAATTAAAACATAGTTTATATCCTACATTAAATATAGAAAATGCTATTTCTAAATCCTTAGAAGAAATTATTCTTGAAGCAAAACAAAATGGTGTAAAAGATATTTTTATTCAACTACCTCTTCCAGAACCTTATAAATCTATTCCTCATTATGCCTATAAAATGAATACAATACTTAATTATTCTGATGATGAAATTAATAATAAACTTGGAGAAAGTATTCAAGATTATAATAAAAGAACTAAAACAACCTTTAAAATTTATTATACAATAAAAAAGAAATACGCAAATGTTCATATAATAGATCCACGACCATATTTTACTAATACTAATAACACACACTATATAGTAGTAAAAAATAATCATGCCTTATATTACGATGATGATCATCTCAGTATGGAAGGAGTAAATTTACTTGCTCCACTCTATCAACAAATTTTTCTTGATATAAAAAATAACTCAATTAAAGATAATTATTAAAATAAATTGTGATATAACTACACAAAAAAAGAGGGAAAATTTCCCTCTTTGTATTTAATGGTATATTTAGATTAAAAATTCAATACTAATTACTAACAAATCATATTGAAAAACCTTTTTTAGCGTTTATTAAGTGTTTTTCTTTGATGAATACGATAATTTTCGTGAAAAGCTCTTAGGCGTTTTTGTATGCGTTCTACACGTCTAGTTATTTCACTTAATCCAAAATAAGCAACAGAAGTAAAAACGCCTAATGATGCCACCAAGATGGCGGAAAGAATAAGCAAATCATTGTATGATGAATCATCAGTTGTTGTTTGCCATAAAAGGAAAATTGCAGCAATACAACCACCAAGCCAAAGAATATGCCCACAAAGCTTTAAAAATTGTTCTAAAGGTAAATGGTTATAAGGGTTTACCTCTGATAATCCTTGCCAATCACGGCTTCCACATTCTGGGCAACGAGCTAAAAATTCAGGGAAAACCGTTTTACATTTAGAGCATACTAAAACAGGTTCGCGATCATGTTTTTTTATTCTTCTTTTACGTAAAAGAGGGGTTACACCTTGATTAAACTTTGGAATCGAGTTTTTATGAATTTTCTTTTTAAACATTTTTACCTCCTTATATATTGCCAAATTTTGGCATTTTTAGAGGTTTTACTTTATTAGGTCTTGCTTTTTGCATAAAATAAATAAGAGCCATAATACCCATAGCAATAAAGACTCCTACATATCTATATTCATAAGGAAGAACAAATCCCATAATTAAAAATGGATTAAGGAAAAGCAAGGTGCAAAGTGCTAACAAAGCATTTTCAAGTGTATTATTAGTATTAACAAACCAGCCTTGTGTCCAAGAAGCAAAGCAAACACAACCTAAAATTGTCATAGCAAAAATAAATATTGCCATAGGGAATGAATGAACATTCCACAAAATAATATCATGGTTAAAGAAAAACATTAAAGGCAAGATAGCTGTTCTAATATCATACCAAAAACCTTGTACCCCTGTGGCAATAGGCGAAGTATCTGCAATAGCAGCACCTGCATAGGCAGCTAAACCAACAGGTGGAGTATCATCTGCTAAAATACCAAAATAAAAACAATAAAGGTGAGCAGCAAGCAATGGTACGGCAAGATCCATTCCATGTATATCCACATTAGCAGCAAGACGTACTAAAATTGGTGCAGTCAAAGACGCCATAATAATATAGTTTGCAGTTGTAGGCAATCCCATACCAAGCAAAAGGCTAGCAATAGCTGTAATTGCAAGTAAAAGAAGAATATTACCCATAGAAAGAACTTCAACAAAAGTAGTTATTTGTTGTCCAAGTCCTAAAGAAATACAACCAACAATTATACCTGCACACGCTGTTGCAAGTGCAACCCCTGCCATATTCGTTGCACCAGCAGAAAGAGATAACAACCATTCTTTTATGCCAATTTTTAAGCCAAACCAAAATGTTTCCCCACTTAATCTAGCACGGATAACGTGTGTACCAATCATCATCACACTAAGTACCATAATAGCACGGAATACACTCATTTCAGCAGAATGTTGCATAAAAATAAGTTCGTATAAAAGCATTCCAATAGGAATAAGAAAAGCCCAGCCTTCTTTAAGTGTATCTTTAACATCTGGCAATGCTGATTTTGGTAAACCTTGCATTCCAAGTTTGCACGCCTCTACATGGGTAATCCATAATAAAGCAAAATAAGACGCAAAAGCAGGAATAGCAGCAGCTTTTGCTACTTCAATATAAGGAACATTAACATATTCGGCAATAATAAAAGCAGCTGCCCCCATAACAGGAGGTGCTAATTGTCCATTTGTTGAGGCTGCAACTTCAATAGCCGCAGCTTTTGCAGCAGGATACCCCATTTTTTTCATAAGAGGAATAGTAAAAGTACCTGTTGTTACAACGTTAGCAATACTTGAACCAGAAATCATACCAGTTAAAGCACTGCCTAATACAGCAGCTTTTGCAGCACCACCTCTAAAACGTCCTAATCCTGCTATTGCCAATCGAATAAAAAATTGCCCACCACCAATTCTCTCAAGCATAGTTCCAAAAAGAACAAAAAGGAAAACAACAGTAGCAGAAACTTGCAAAGGAACACCATAAATCCCTTCGGAATCCATTGTCATTTGAGAAATAAAGCGGCTAACACTAGCACCTTTAAATGCTAGAAAATCAGGTAAATATGGACCTGAAAAAACATACGCAATAAAAACTATTGCAATAATAGGAAGAGCTGGGCCTATAACACGTCTTGTTGCTTCAAGTAAAAGAACAAGAAGCATAAAACCAAAAATAATATCACGGGTAACAGGCATACCAGCACGAGTAGCGATTCCCATATAATCAATAACAATATAAAGAGCTGAAAATGCAGCAAATATGGCAAAAATATAATCAATAATAGTTACTCGGTTCATGGCAAGAAGTATTCTTTTATCCCAATCACCATTTTTACCACGTTTTAGCATAGGAATATTAAGATACACTAAACTAATAGCAAAAGTTAAATGTATTGCTCTGACAAAAATGGAGTCAATTAAAAGAAATCCCGCAGAGGCTATTTGAAATAATGCCCAAGAAAGACCAATAATAATGGTTAAATTTTCTGTAAATCCTGAACCTTCACCCCTTAACCCATGCTCACCTTTAAGCATTTCTTCCCGATAAGAATTAGGCTGAAATTCTGATTCTTTTCTTTTTTTCATGTGTTAGCCTTATAAAAAACAAATTTTGTTGGTTTATAAACAAAAAAAGGGGGAAATTCCCCCTTAACTTGAGAAATTTATTTAATTAACCCAACTTCTTTATAATATTTTTCTGCACCTGGATGAAGAGGAGCAGTTAAACCTTGAATCATACCTTCTTTAGTAAGGTTACTTAATGCAGGGTGCAAGGTACGGAGTTCATCAATATTTTCAAAAATTGCTTTTGTAATATTATATACAACTTCATCTGGAACATTAGCAGAAGTAATAAAAGTAGCTTTCATACCAACAGTTGTAACTTTACCATCGCTTGCATTAGTAGCTTCTGGGTAAGCACTCATGTCAATAGTATCTAAAGAATAGTATGGAAACTCTTCAAAAAGTTTTTTAATTTCTGGAATTGCAACAATGCGTGTTTTTCTCATACCTGCAGTTGCTTCTTTAATATTTCCGTTTGGATGTCCTACTGTATAGAAAAAGCCATCAATACGTCCATCTTGGAGCATTCTTGGTGCGTCTGCTGCTTTTAAACTTTCTGCTTTAAAATCTTTTTGGTAATTAATACCCATTGCATTAAAAATATCCACAGCATTTTGACGATTACCAGAACCAGGATTACCAATATTAATAATCTTACCCTTTACATCTTCCAATTTTTTAATATTACTATCTTCTGCAACAACAAAAGTAATCATTTCTGGAGCTAAAGAAAATACAGCACGAAGATCTTTTACAGGCTTATCTTTCCATTCTCCTTGACCATTATACGCAAGATATTGACTATCAGCTTGTGCAATACCAAAATCAAGGTCACCACTATGAACAGCATTAATATTGAAAATAGAAGCACCAGTTGCTTCTGCTGTTGCTTTTATTTGAAGTTGATCAAAACGTTCGTTAATAATTTTTGCAATAGCACCACCAGTAGGGTAGTAAACACCTGTAATACCACCAGTTCCTATGGTTATAAATGTCGTTTTAGCAGATGCTACATTCATAGGCATAATAGCCATTCCAAGACCTAACATTGTAAGAGCAACACGGCTAAATAATTTATGCATTGTTTTCTCCCAAAAAATAAAAGGTTATTACAGTATTGTAAATTCAAATTACAAATTTGTTTATATCAAAAAAAACACATTATTGCAAGGGATTAAATGCATTATACCCCTATCAGCCTAATAACTTGAAATTATATAAAAAATTTTTATCAACCTAAAAGAAAATTATGCAATATACCTTTTTTGTTACATAAAAAGATAAAACTAATCATATATGTTAAATAAACAATAAAAATTAAATAAAACGACATTTTTGTTAAAAAACTTACTTTCAAAAAAATAAGGCATAAAAATATTACGTTTGAGCAACTAACTAACTCAATATACAAAAATAAAAAAGTTATTTATTTTTGTATAATAACTATAAATAGTTTCTAACGTTATTACATTGCAATTATTTTATTTTCATTATTAAAGAACGAAATTAACTTATTATAAATAATTTAGAAACATACCTTAATTCTAAAATTTTTATTTATACCTTATCAAAAATTTTACAAATTAAGGAAAATTTAGAAAAACAATTCCCCCTAAAAAAGGCAATAAAAAAGCCCTGCAATAAACAGGGCTAAATATTGTTTCTCAAAAATTATTTATTTAAGAAATCACGATAAGCTTGAGCAGTTAAAAGACCGTCAATGTCAGCTTCATTTTCAACTTTCACACGAACAATCCAGCCTTTACCATAGCAACTTTCATTTAAAGTTGCTGGAGCATCGTTTAATACTTCGTTAACTTCAATAATTTCAGCATTAACTGGAGTAAAAAGTTTGTTAACA
This sequence comes from Mailhella sp., assembly GCA_029258655.1. Classification (GTDB taxonomy): domain Bacteria; phylum Desulfobacterota; class Desulfovibrionia; order Desulfovibrionales; family Desulfovibrionaceae; genus Taurinivorans. The sequence goes on along the minus strand of JARHYD010000111.1, from coordinate 25,973 downwards.
GATTTAATAGATTCTACTTCACCAAAAGGAATAGTAGCTTTAAAGCTATCACCAACAGAAGGAAGTTCAACGAATACAACTTCTCCTAATTGGTCTTGAGCGAAGTCACTAATACCGATAAGGTGGCTATCGCCGTCTTTTTTAATCCAGATGTGTTCATCTGTGTAACGTAATTCTTCAGGCAAAACGATTTGATCAAGTGTTTTCATTTGGAAACTCCTTTTATGTATTAGGTGCTAGGCACTAAATTTATTTTTATTATACAATAAATTTCACAAAGAGAATTTAGCCTAAGAGTTAGGCTTTGTCTAGTATTTTTAAAAATATTAAATCATTATTCTTTTATGAAATAATCCCTAATTTTTCTAATGTATTTTTAATACTTTCTGTACTAATAGGTTTTGCTATATGATCATTCATGCCAGAATTAAGACTTTTATGAATATCTTCCGCAAAAGCATTTGCAGTCATAGCAATAATAGGAACAGTTTTAGCATTTGGGTGTGTTGACTCTCTAATTGCTTTTGTTGCCTCATATCCATTCATTACTGGCATTTGAATGTCCATTAGAATAAAATTATATTCATCTTTGTGACTTTTTTCAAATAATTCAACACCAATTTTTCCATTTTGAGCAGATATAACTTCTGCTCCCATTTTTTGTAATAATTTAGTAGCAATAAGCGTATTTACAGGATGATCCTCAAAAAGTAATATTTTTTGATTATGAAGATTTATATCAGAAATTTTTACACTTTGCACACTGCTTATATTTTCTTTTTTCTGTGCCTTTAAGTAACTAATATGAATAATAAAAAGAGTACCTTTTCCCTGTTCGCTTTCTATTTTTATTGCTCCACCTTGTAACTCAATAAGAGCTTTTACAATGGCAAGCCCAAGCCCTGTACCTTCTATATTATTAATTGCTTCGCTTTGCTCTCTTTGAAAAGGTTCAAATATTTTAGGTAATAATTCTTTTGAAATTCCTATTCCTGTATCTTGAATTTCAAAACGAAAAGAAACTTGATTTTCTTTTACTGTTTCCTCTTGAAATAATTTGAAATAAATTTTTCCATTTTTTGGTGTAAATTTAAGTGCATTACCTAATAAGTTATTTAAAATCCTTTTTAAACAACTTGTATCACCTATGATAAATTCATCACGAACATTTTCGATTTTAAAAATAAATTCTTGATGTTTTTGAATAACAATACCTTTAAATGCATTGGCAATATTAGCACACTCTGTAATAATAGAAAAAGGTTCTTTATTTAATGTTAAATTTCCACTTTCTAAACGTGACATTTCTAAAATATCATTAATTAACAAAAGCAAATGTTCTGAACTCGATTTTATTACGGAAAGACTTTCTGTAATTTGTTCTTGATTTTCCCTATCTTCAAGAGCAAGATTTGCCATTCCAATAATCGCATTCATAGGCGTTCTAATATCATGGCTCATGGAAGCAAGAAAAGCATTTTTCGCTTTATTTGCTTGTTGTGCTAATAAAAGTGATTGACGGAGCATTTCACTACGTTCTTTTTCTATTTCATGCATTTCTGTAATATCTGCTGTACCTAAACACACCGTAGACGTGCTTTCATCAAGCATAAAAAATCGTGATCGCTTATAACGAATTGAATTATTAACTCTTTTTATTCGATAAAAAATATCATAAAATTCTTCATTTTTACAATGGTTAATAATATTATCAATTTCAATAGCTTTTATATAAATTTCTCGTTCTTCTTCAAGAAGAAAATGTTTTATTGCATAATCAACATCTGCAAAAAAATTGTCTGATAATGCTTGTTTTGGTATTATTTTTTTTATTTCTTCACTTTCATAATGAATATATTTACCTGTTTTATAATTAATTCTTGAAATACTATCAAAATGCTGATCTGTAATTGTTTTAAAATAAGTATCGGAAACATATTCTCTTGTTATATCCTGTACACTTATTTTTACATATCGCTCAAACGTGGTAGGATTTTTCATTAATTCAAGTTCTATCTTTGCCCAGATACTCTCATTTTCATTTGTTTTCAAAGTAATATACATTGTATGCGTATCTTGCGAAGATAAAAGTAATTCAGAAAAAAATTCCGTATTAAATGTTTCTTCAATAAATTTCTTATGGTTCTCTCGTGGACAAAGTTTTATAATTTCCCCACAAAGTGTACTGATATGTTTTATAGAATTTTTAATAGTAGCAAATTTTGATTTAATACGCGTTATCTTTTGTTCGCCAAAGCTATAAATAAAACTTAAAAGAGTTGTGCTATCTTCTGCCTCTAATAATTTTAATTCTCTTATATATTGTTCTTCTGCTTTTTTTTGCGTATCAATGTTAATTGACGTTCCAATAACAGAACTTGGGTAACCTTCAGAATCTAATGCCACAGAAAAAGCAATTTGATGCCACGTATACTCATTGGTATCTTTATTTTTAAAACGAATTTCCCCTGTTACAAGTGAATCCCCTTGTCCTATTCGATGAAATAATTCTCTAAAATTTTCTATATCCTCATCATGAACAAGTTTTTTTTCAAAAAAACATTCTGGCGTATTAGGAAAACTTGTTTCATTAAAAAAGTTATATTCTGGATTATTTTCTAAACTTAATGTTCTTGTTTCAAGATCATAATTCCATATAGAAACACCAGCTTGTGCCGTAGCAACAGAAAAACGCTTTTCTAATTGTTTTAACTCATTAATATTCTCGCTTGTACCTATTGCCACAGGAAAATTATTTTCAGTTTGAAGAACAGTATACTTTATTTTTCGCCATTCTTCTTCTCCATCAAAATTAATAATTTTTACATTTGTACTTGCTTCTGCTTGACCATAAATAATAGCCTCATGCAAATTAATTAAATCTCTTTGAGATGAAGGTGCAATATTCAAAAAGCGAATAAGCATTTCTGTGAAATTATTAAATGTTTGTTTTTGATTTGATGTATTAATAATATCCACAGTTCCTTGATCATAAAAAGGTAAATATTCCCAAAAAATCATACCTGTTTGATTAAGAGCAGCAACTAATATATCATTACTTTCTAAACTAGTTAATTCTTTTTTTGGTGATACTACTTTAAAAGATTCTATTTTTGTATTAGCAAACGAATAGTGAATAGTATGAATTTTTTCCTCAGCAAGAGAAAAAAAACATTCAAGCAGAACATTTGTAACAGGTATATTAATCTCTAAATAAATTGAAGCATGATGTGAATCTAAAAATAAAACTTTTTCATTTTGTATTGTAGAAATTCCAATAGTAGGTATATTAACTTGGTTACAATAATGATTAAATTCTGCAAAATCATGTAATATCGTTGTTTCATTATTAGAAAGTATTGAAAATGGCATATTACACAGAGCAAATGCCTCTTTTCTCATATTCTCTTTTAAAAAATTATCAACAAATGATACAACAAGATCAATATAATATTGCTCGTCTTTAAAATTTTCCATTCCCCTATATCTATCCCTTTTATATTTTTGTAAAATTATATGGTAAGATATAAAATTTTGTCAATAATTTTCTATAAGTATAGGAGATTTAATTTCATAACTAAGCTAGATACGCTATATTTTTAGTGACGTTACCTTATTTTAGCCAATATAACAACAAATAACGTATTTTTCTAAATTATTTTTACTTTTCTTCTTTATATAACAGTTTCTTATTTATGATACTATTATACATAGTATCAAGTTTTATAAGGTGTTTCACCCCCTTAAATCTGAAAGTTCCGAGCAGGGAGTACGCTAACGAGGGAAGCCCCCGTTGCTGTCTATTTCCCTAAACCTTGTAAACTCCGTATAAGGGAAACGACTTTGTCACCCTTTGGGTAGTAGCTCTCACCCTCCACCCCCAAGCAATGCCCCCAAGGAGTTCTTTCTGATACACACTCTTTCAAGAACTCGCTTTGTTCCTCACTTCCAGAGAGTGAAACTTCTTAACTCAATGACTTTATAAAAATATTTTTTATTTTATAAGTCTAATATAGTAAAGTAATTATAAATAATTTAGAAACACACCCAAATTATAGTCTTTATCCGTAACTTCCTACGTCACAACGGCTAAAATGAAATAATTTTCTCCCCTCAATCAAGCAAAATTATTGAAATACGTTCCAATAATTTTATTTGATTGAGGGGGCTTGGGGGAAATCATTTCCCCCAAAGAAAAAATAAAATAAGATTAATTTAGAAACACACCCTACATTGTAAATCTTTTATATTTATTATTAGAAATTGAAGTCTAATAGCTAAAAATAATTTAGAAAGATAACTAAATTAAATACAAAAAAAAGGAAGTCATTTGACTTCCTTTTTTTTTTCAGATGGTCGGGACGACTGGATTCGAACCAGCGACCCTCTGCTCCCAAAACAGATGCGCTACCAAACTGCGCTACGTCCCGAAATTTTTTATATCAACTAGCGAGCAATAACGCGGAAGTTATCACGACGGTTTGCAGACCAAACGCTTTCGCCAGTACCTTCAACTATTGGTTGTTCTTTACCATAGCTGATAATTTCTAATTGATTAGGATTTACACCTAAAAGTACGAGATATTCGTATGCAGCTTTAGCACGGCGTTCACCAAGAGCTAAGTTGTATTCTTGAGTACCACGTTCGTCAGTATGACCTTCAATTCTTACGCGAATGCTTGGGAATTGACGCATAATAGCTGCTTTTTGGTTAAGGATTTCACGATATTCGTCTTTAATATCATATTTATCAAAATCAAAATAAATAATTCCATCAGAAATAGTTTGTGCAGCCACATCAATAGCTGATGGACCTTGTTCTGGAGTTGACTCAACAGGAGCTGTTTTAGAACAAGCTGCAGCGAATACTACCATAAACAAGAGAGCAATAACTTTTAAACTCTTCATAACTTCTCCTTAAACGCCAACTGAACAAAGTTCAAGAAGTGTTTATCAAAACGTTGTGTAGATTATTTACACAGATTTATTCCTTATGTCAACAAAAATTTTTAAAAAATTTTACATTATTTTTTATTTGGAAAATAAACCAAAATAAGAACACTAGCAAATAGCAATATAATACCAACAGAACTAAAAAAATTCATAGGTTCATTTAAAAGGAAAATTCCTAATAATGCTGCACCTAAAGGCTCACCAAGACTAAGCGTTGCAGCCATAGCCGTTTCACACGTTCTAAGCCCTGCCATAACTAAACTATATGCTGTGCCTGTGGTAATAATCCCAAGCCCTAGAGCTACTAAAATACCATTTTTAGTAAAAACCCAATCAACAGAATATGTTAGAAAAATTGGCAACATAAATACAGAACTTATTAAAAATAAAATTGTCATAACTAATTCTGGTCTATTTTCTTTTACTAATGCTCTACTTTGTGAAAGATAAAAAGCATAAATAGTACCTGCAAGAATAGGCAAGCAAACACCTAAAAAACTGGGTTTATGAACCCCATGTACATTAAGTAAAACAAGTCCACAAATTGCAACAAACGTACTAATATACCAAGACTTTTGTGGTTTTTCTTTATAAAAAAGATACCCAAAAATTGCAGCAGTAATAGGTGTCATACCAATAGCAATAATTGTTCCAACAGCAACCCCAGCCTCTTTTACGCCAAGAAAAAACGTAATTTGGAAACCACAAAGAGCTAAACTTGAAAAAAGAACATTTTTCCAAGCCCAATTTTTAGGAATAGTTAAAAGTCGATTAATAACACACCATAATAAAAGAAAGAAACCACCAAACAAAAGACGAATTGCTCCCAAAACAAAAGGCGTTGCACTTTCTGGAGCAAGGGCTTGTATAGTTCCTGATCCACTAAAGCAAAAAGCTCCTAATAAAACAAGTAATGCACCACTATTTTTAGCTTGTTTTTTCATATTGCCCTCTTTTCTTCTTTGCAAAAAATATTGTTTTTTCAAGAAAAAATCAAGGGATTATAGCATATTCACTGGGTCTAAATCAAAATGCAAGCGAATATCATTATTTTGTAAAATATTTTGTTTTGGAAGAGTGCTTGCGTATAATGAACGAATCACATTCCAATTTGATGCTTTAATAAAACATTGAAACCGTAAACGCCCTTGCAACATTGTAATAGGTGCGGGAATAGAGCCAGTTGCTCGGATACCAAGTTCACTTGCTTTTTTACGTAACGTTCGCGTAAATTCTTCCCAAATTTGAGGTGCATTTTTATTATCTTTTGGATAAGAACAACGAATTAATGCAAGTTTTATAAAAGGAGGATAAAGTCTTTTTTGCCGAGCAAGTATTTCTTCTTCATAAAATGTCAAATAATTTCCTGACAATATATGTTTCCAAAAAGAATTATCTTTATCTCGAGTTTGAATAATCACTTTACCTTTTTTTTCTCCACGTCCTGCTCTGCCTGCTGCTTGAGTAATAAGTTGAAAAGTTCGTTCATGGGCTTTATAATCAGGAAAATTAATACCAAGATCTGCGTCTGCAATAATAACAAGCGTAACATTAGGAAAATGATGTCCTTTTGAAAGCATTTGCGTACCAACAAGAATTTGTGCTTCTTGTTTAGCAAAAGCATTAAGAATTTCTTCCATTTTTCCTTCTCGCCTTGTGCTATCTTTATCCAAACGCAAAACAGCGGGAGGAAATGTACTACTATTTTGAAAGATTTCCGTTATTTGTTCTTCTATACGTTCTGTTCCCTCCCCCAGTGGTACACTATGCAAACTACCACAAAAAGGGCAAGGACTTGGAACATGGCGTAAATATCCGCAATAATGACAAGATAAAATTTCCCTTTTTTTATGATAAGATAAAGAAATATCACAATGAGGACAACGTACTATTTTTTTACATTCAACACAATACATAATAGGAGCATAACCACGCCTATTAAGCATAATAATAGCTTGTTCACCTTTTTGAATACAATCTTTTAATGCAAGAATAGTTTCTGGAGCAAAGGTTTGAGAAACATGGCTTATATCCACAAGCTGCATTTCTGGTAATTCTGCAGTACCAATACGTTCTAACATTTCTACCCGTTGATAAGCTTTTTGCTCTGACGCATAATACGTTTTTATATCAGGCGTTGCGGATCCCATAAGAAAAAGACCTTTTGCTTTTTGCATACGATACCAAGCAATATCCTTTGCATGATACAAAAGTCCCTCATCTTGTTTAAAAGAATCATCATGTTCTTCATCTAAAATAATAAGCCCTAAATTTGTTAATGGCAAAAACAAAGCAGAACGCGTTCCAATAATAAGGCGAGGTTCTGTTTGTTCAGCACATTCACGAAAAACTTTTTCTTTTTGCTTTGGACTTTGATACCCATGATACAATATAACAGGCATATTTCTATTCATAGCATCTTGACGAAGTTTTAAAGCAATAGCAACTTCTGGTGCTAATAATAATACAGATTTTTTTTCAAGCATAGCTTTACGTGCTAATTCAAGATACAAAGCAGTTTTGCCACTTCCTGTAACCCCAAAAAGAAGAACTGTTTTGCTTTCTGTATTAGTAGCATCAAGACTTGGACTTAAAAGCGAAAAAATTTCTTGTTGCTTAGCATTAAGATTAAATAAAGGCATAGGTGGTGGCAAAAAATCTTCTGTTAATTTTTCTTCTTGTTCTAATGCTATAATAGCCACCATTTTATTTTGAATAAGTGTATTTAAAGCCGAACTATGATCATGTAATTTTTGTGAAAAAACTTTTCGTGTAACACTTCCATTATCAGCAAGAAAATCTAATATTTCACGTTGCTTATGAGCATTTGCACGAATATTCCAAGGAGCTTCTGCCAAAAGACAAATTTTTTCTGTTAGACTTGTATCTTCTGCTAATTCTAAAATTTGTGCTTGCCCTTGTATAAAATCTTGAGCCAAGCTTTCTTGCAATTCCTGTGAAAGACTTGGCAGTTCTCGAATTTTATACAATTCAGGTTTTTGATTAGCAAGAAAACGGCGTACCCGAATATTTTTTGTTGTTTTTAAATTACTAGGTAAAATATTGCCTAAAATACGCCCAAAACTAACAAATTGCTTTTTAGCCAACTGCTCTATCATTTCCATATAGGAAGAAGATAAAAGACTTGCATTTTCCATTGGCCATGCAATTTTTTTTATTAAAAAATCACCTTCTTTTTCACAATGCAAAGCTGTAATAACACCAATGCGAACAGCACCATTCCCTAAAGGAATAGCCACACGCATACCCAATCCCCAAAAACTTTCTGGGAAAAAATTTGGCGTTTCATAGGTTAATATAGAATAAGGAGGACTCAATAACGCTATTTGGCAATACATGATTTTGCTTTTTATAAACCTTTTAAATTAGGATATGTTTCTAAATTAATCTTATTCTATTTTTTCTTTTGGGGGAAATAATTTCCCCCAAGCCCCCTCAATTAGGCAAATTTATTGAAATACATTTCAATAAATTTGCCTACGTTAAGGCATTCATAAAAAATTTTTTTCCAAAAATAAAAACGTTCTTTGTTTTCACATTGTAACGATAACTATTTTCTAATACTATTACATTGCAAATATTTTATTTCTATTATTAGAGAACAAAATTTAATACTTATAACTACTTTTAAAACACATTAAATTAATTATTATCATTAGTTTTAATTTCTTGTAAAAATTTTTCCCATTCTTCCTGTGGCATAGTAAAACAATGTTTTTCTTCTGGAAATTGTGTATGTTCTACTTCTTGAATATATGTTTTAATAGCTTGCGTTGCTTGCTCTGCTAAATTTGCATACACTTTTACAAAACGAGGAGTAAAATCAGATAAGCCTAACATATCATGGAAAACTAATACTTGCCCGTCACAATATTTTCCTGCTCCACAGCTAATAGTAGGAATTTGTAATTTTTGCGTAATAATTTCTGCCACAGTATAAGGAACAGCTTCTAAAACAAGAGCAAAACAGCCTGCTTCTTGCAATATTATTGCTTCTTCCAAAAGTTCTTTTGCTCCTTTTGCTGTTCTGGCTTGAGCTTTAAAACCACCTAACATAGCAGAACGTTGAGGCGTTAAGCCTAAATGTCCCATTACAGGTATGCCTGCACCAGTAAGGGCTTTAATTTGTGGAAGAATATTTTTACCACCTTCCATTTTTACAGATCTAGCACCAGTTTCCCTAAAAATACGACCTGCATTTTCTAAGGCTTGCTCTTTACTTACTTCATAACTCATAAAAGGCATATCTGCTACAATAAAAGTATTCGGAGCATTTTTAGCTACTATTTTAATATGATATATCATTTCGTCAAGGCTAACACTATTTGTATCATTATTTCCTTGCATGGTCATACCTAAGGAATCCCCAACAAGAATCATGTCTACGCCAGCCTTTTCTGCTATTCTTGCACTAGTAGCATCATAAGCTGTAATCATAGAGAGTTTTTTTGTATTTTTAGCTTCTATAATATTCAAAATTGTTTTTCTTGGCATGATAACTCCTACTTCATGTTATTTTTTTACTAAATCTTATAAAAATTCATACTACTAATTGATTTTTTTTAGCTTTTTCAATAAATAGACTAAAATATACCTCTCCATTATTCCCCATAAAAACAAAATAGAGTATGTTTCTAAATTAATCTTATTCTATTTTTTCTTTGGGGGAAATGATTTCCCCCAACCCCCCTCAATCAAGTAAATTTATTGAAACAGGTTTCAATAAATTTACCTAGTTAAGGTATTCGTAAAAAAATTTTCTCCTATTTTGGTTCTAATTTTGGACAGATAGTATTAAATTCACATTCTTCACATAAAGGTTTTCTTGCATCGCAAATATGCCGACCAAACCAAACAAGCCTATGATTAACATTCCCCCATTCTTCTTGAGGAAAAACTTCCATTAAATCTTTTTCTACTTGTATAGGATCAGTAGAATTTGTTAATCCTAACCTATGAGTAATTCGTTTAACGTGCGTATCCACTGCTAAACCTACATTTATTCCAAAAGCTGTATATAAAACAACATTAGCTGTTTTTCTTGCTACACCTGGAACTTGAATTAATTCTTCCATTGTTTTAGGCACTTGCCCATGATATTTTGTAGCAATAACTTTTCCAGCTCCAACAATATTTTTTGCTTTATTTTTATAAAATCCTGTGGAACGAATAACTTCTTCCACTTCTTTTATATCTGCCTCTGCAAGAGCAAAGGGATCTTTCCATTTTGCAAATAAATGTGGTGTTACCATATTTACGCGTGCATCTGTACATTGAGCAGAAAGCACTGTGGCAATAAGAAGTTCCCAAGCATTCTTGTGCTGTAAATGTGTTTCTGGAACAGGATAACGTTCTTGCAAACCACGTAGCACTTTTTCAGCTTGTTCTTTTCTAAAACTTAATGATTTTTTTCTAGACATAGTTATTTTTATAAATATTTTTTATTATGTTTTATAATAATGTTAAATTAATTTTATTTTTTCTTTGGGGGAAATGATTTCCCCCAAGCCCCCTCAATCAAGCAAACTTATTACAAGACGTTTCAATAAATTTACCTATTTTAGGGTATGAGTAGAAAATTTTTTCTCAAAAATAGAAAAGTTATTTATTTTATCTATTGAATATAAATAGTTTTAAAACAAACTCTAACTAAATATAAATAAAAATAATATTATTCTAACCCCATAGTATCTTTCCAAGCTTGAAGGGTATTTTCTAAAAGCTGTGAAATAGTCATAAGCCCAATACCACCGGGAACAGGAGTTATGGCTGCAACTTTTCCCTCTAATGCTTTAAAATCTGCATCACCGCAAAGCCCTTCTTCTGTACGATTAATACCAATATCAATAATTACAGCATCTTTATTTACCATATCAGGTGTTAAAAAATGTGGAATACCAATAGCCAAGAAAATAAAATCTGCTTTTTGACAAATTTCTTGAATATTTTTAGTTTTAGAATGGCACATGGTCACAGTTGCATTAATTGGTTTAGCATTTAACATCATGGCAAGAGGTCTTCCTACAAGGGGACTTCTACCAAGTACAACACAATTTTTCCCTTCAAGATCATAACCATAATATTTTAATAAAAACATTGTTCCTGCTGGGGTACAAGGACGAAGTCCTTTTAATCCTAAAGCAAGCCTACCTTGATTTTCTGGATGCAAACCATCAACATCTTTTTTAGGATCAATAGTTTCAAGACAGGCTTGGGCAGATAAACCTTGTGGTAATGGTAATTGTAATAAAATACCGTCTATTTTTTCATCATTATTAAGTTCTTGAATAAGAGCTATCAAATCTTCTTCTTTAGTATCCGCAGGCAAACGATAAGAATAAGAAATAATCCCCACTTCTTCACAGGCTTTTTCTTTATTCCGAACATATACTTGTGAGGCTGGATCTTCGCCAACTAAAATAACCGCAAGTCCCGGTTCTCTTTTTGTTTTTGCAGTTAATATGCTTATTTCATTTTTAACATTTTCACGAAGTTTTTGTGATACGCTTTTCCCTTCAAGTAAACGCATGATAGATTCCTTTATTCTAAATTATATTTTTTTAATTTACTATGCAATGTTGCCCGTGTAATACCAAGTCTACGTGCTGCTTCACTTTTATTATCTGCTGTTTCTGTCAACATTGCTTTAATAGCATCTTTTTCAATATCATCTAAGGATTTATTTGTTAATGAATAATGATTTTTTGAATGATTAGTTTCTGTATTTTTTTCTACTTGCTGTAAAGCTAAAGGTAAATTTCGTTCAGAAATATATTCCCCTGTGGATAAAATAACTGCTCGTTCCATTGCATTTTCAAGTTCTCGCACATTACCAGGCCATTCATAACGCATAAGAATATTCATACAACGAGGAGTAATACCTTTTATAGTTTTACGATTTACTGTTGCAAAAGTATCAATAAATCGTTGTGCTAAAACTGGAATATCATCTTTACGATCACGCAAAGCAGGTACTTCAAGAGCAATAACATTTAGACGATAATATAAATCTTCTCTAAATTTTCCTGCTTCAACTTCTTCTTTTAAATTTCTATTTGTAGCAGCAAGAATACGAACATCAACAGTCTTTACTTTATCACTACCTACACGTTGAATTTCCCCATTTTGTAAAACACGCAATAATTTTGCCTGCAAAGCTAAAGGCATTTCCCCTATTTCATCAAGAAAAAGAGTTCCTTTATCTGCTTGTACAAAACGTCCCTCACGCATTTTATCTGCCCCAGTAAAAGCACCTTTTTCATGTCCAAAAAGTTCGGACTCTAAAAGATTTTCTGCCAAAGCAGCACAATTTATTGTTATAAATGGTTCATCTTTTCTATTACTATTTGCTTGAATAGCTTTTGCAACTAATTCTTTACCTGTACCAGATTCACCAGTAATAAGTACGGTTGCTTCACTTGGTGCAACTGTTTGGATCATTTCAAGCAAGGCTTTCATATTTGCACTTTTTCCAAGTGGCATAATTGTATTATGAGAAAGAGCATTTTTTAATTGAGCATTTTCTTCTTTTAATCTTGTATGTTCTAACGCATTATATAGTGTTGTTTTAAGAACTTCAAAATCTAATGGTTTTGTAACATACGAATATGCCCCTATTTTCATTGCTTCCACCGCTTTTTCCACAGAAGAATATGCAGTCATCAAAATAACAGGAATAACAGGATTCCATTCATGGATTGCAGATAATGTTGCAAAACCGTCCATTTGTGTCATACGCACATCACAAAGTACAAAATCAACATTTTGTTTTTTCACAAACTGTACAGCTTCTTCCCCTGATTGTACATCAAATGCAGCATATCCCCATTGCTCCACCATAAGTTTGAGCATATTTCTATGAGCATCGTCATCATCTACAATTAAAAGTCTTGCTTTTTGACTCATGCGAAACCTCACTTTGGTAAGTACAATTTAAATAATGTTCCTTGCCCCTTTTCACTTTCTACTTCAATAGAACCGCCATGAGCTTCTAATATTTTACTTACATTAATTAGCCCTAAACCAGTTCCCTCTTTTTTTGTTGTAAAATATGGATCAAAAATACGCCGTAACACATCTTTTTCAATACCCGGTCCATTGTCTTTTATGGAAATAATATAATCTTTTTCATTTTCTGAGGTAGAAATAACAATATGATATTGTTTTTGTTCATTATTTACTTGATCATCACGAATAGCCTCAATAGCATTTAAACAAATATTTAAAATAGCTTGTTTTATCCTATCAGGATCCATTTCAATTACTTTACCACGTCCTAACACTTTAAAGGTTATAGATAAATGTTTTGCATCAGCTTGCAACATAGTAACACAGCTATCAATAATACCATCAACAGGAACTAATTTTTTTTGAATATTAGTTGGATTTGAAACGCCCATAAGCTCACCAACAACACGATTAATACGTTCTATTTCTTGAATCATGGTTGTAGCTGCTTTATAATCAACAGAATCTTTAGAAAAACTATTAGCAAAATACGTTGCATATCCTTTTATAGAACTAAGTGGATTACGTATTTCATGAGCAACACAAGCAGCTAAATCCCCAATGGCTGCCAATTTTTCTTTTTTAGTCATTTCTTTTTCAAGTCTTTGTACTTCCGAATACATTTGTGCAATCGTTTTTTCTGCAACACTCATATTATGCTTATTATTAATAATTCTATTAATAAGTGATAAAACCCACAAAAATAAGAAAGAAAAACCAATAACCCATATAGAAAAACTAAAAGCACGTTTACGGTAATGAGCAATATCCTTTTGTAACGTTATCGGATAAATTGCAGCAAAAACGTGATTTATTTTTTGTGCATTAAAAAAATCTGTAATTTCTGGGTGTAAAAATCGTATAGTACCTTGCCGTATACTCTCCCCATAAATTCTATGCACTAAAAAAAGCCTTTCATTATTCACCGTCACAAAACCCCAATGCGAACCTTGACCGTCCTTATTAGGCAATAACAAATCAAGCTTTTCCCAAAAACTTGCTTCACTATTTTCACCTTGAATATTAATATATGTACCTACTTTTTCTTTTTTGCTATGAAATAAAAATTTTCCCTCATTATCTGTTACAGCAACAAAAGCAAAATCATCTGCTGTTCCAAGTTCTTCGATATAATCTGTACGTGCTGTTTCAGAAGAAAACTGTATTCTATCCATAATAACATTTTCAAAAAGCCAAATAACACGTATTCCTTTATCTGCCATTTGTTCGCCAAGCACTTTTTCTGATTGCCTGATATTATAATCAGTAATAAAAGCTACAACGATTAAAATCAAAAGAGAAGTGACAACAAAGGGCAACCAAAAATAAGGACGCAATTCTTTGATAATATCTGCAATATTCGTTGCTTGTTTATTTTTTTGTAATTTTTTATTGAAAATGGTCAAAGCCAGCTTCCTTTATTGGTTCATTATTCAAAGTAATAGTTGAATTTGTTACTATACCAAGTTTATGCAAAGGCAAAAGATTTTCTTGTTTTTGCCAATAGGTTTGCAAAGCAGAAAAAGCTTGTTTAGCACATACCCCTAAAAGCCCATAGTCTTCTCCCCCTTTATAGGCAAACTCCACAGGATCAAGATTTTTCTTTTGACAATAACAACATATTTCTGGGTGAATTTGTTCACGCGTTAAAGTCAAATCTGCACCAAAAGCTTGTTCATCTTCTAAGACTAAGCCCTCACAAGCCAAAAGTCTAGGAATATCACGCATAAGACCATCTGAAATATCCATCACAAAAAGAGGCTGATCTTTTGCAAAAAAAGATAATGCTAACCCTTCTTTAATTTTTGGTTCTGGCATTAAATGTGCTTTTACTGCTTGTGGATAGGTATTTTTGCATAATTGCTTCCCTTGCTCATTAGAGCCATATTCTTCTAAAGCAAAAAAGCCTGTTCGTGCTAACCCTATTTCACCAATATAAAAAAGAATATCTCCTTCTTTCATCATAGGTAATGCTTGTTCTGCCAAACCTTTTTTTGCATAAGACCTATGTCGCAGAAGTGGAACACCACCATGTTCATAACTTCCCCATGCTGTAATACTAATATTTAACCCACTAATACTATGTGGGTCTATTTGTCTTTTTTCTTGCAATAAAGTAGGCACAGGAACTTTTGTTAAATCTCCTCCACAAAGCACTATATTATATTGTTTTGCTAATTTTGCCATGCCACTAAAAAAAGCCTCAAGCCATGCATAATCTTGTTTTTCTGTTAATGTAAGGTTTAAAGAAAAAGCTAAAGGTGTTGCTCCATTTCCTGCTAAATCACTAATATTCACAGCCAAAGCCTTATGCCCTATTTCTTCTGCAGAAAAATATTCTGTTCTAAAATGAGCATTTTCTGCAAAAATATCTGATGTTACAGCAAAAAGTGGTATCTTATCAAAAGAAAACGGAACAGTAATTAACGCACAATCATCACCACGCCCCATAGGCATTTGTGGGTGTTTATGAGGAAAGTACTTTCCTAGTAAATCTAAAATTCCGTCTTCACCTTTACGCATAATTTTCTCTTTTTCTTTACTTTTTTATTATTATGTTAAATAAAAACCTTACTCTTACATATATAAAAACTTTCTAACGCAGCTTTTTACCTACCTAATAACACTAGCTTTAGAATAGCAATTTATAACAATACCCATACAATATAAAAAATTTTTAAACTTCCTTTTATATAGCCTAAATAACCTAATCTTCAAACGTTAAATAATTTTTCATTATAACTTTTAAGCCCATTCCCGGAAAATTTACTCGAACTTTCTCTCCTTCAATTTCTTCAATAACCTTTCCTCTGCCAAAAACTTTATGCTTACAAAAACCTAACTTTTTTAATGGATTAGCAGAAATATTTTCTTCTTTTGGAGTATCAAAAACAAGGGGTGCTTTTTTTTCTTGTTTTTCTTGTTTTTCATCAAAATCCATAGCATTTTTAAAACTATCTAAAATAGAAGTTTTGGCTTGTCCTACTGTTTTTAAAGCACTTTTTGCCATTGCTTGTTTTACAAGCACACCGCCATATTGTTCAAAAACTTCTTCATATAAATGAGGGTGAATTTCACGAATAAAAGGACTTGGAGTTGCTCTTTCTTCATACCCTTGCCCACGCTGAAAAACATTCTGCGGAACAAATAAACGTAAACTATCTTTTGCCCTTGTACAAGCCACATAAAGTAAACGACGTTCTTCTTCATAATCTTCTGGACGAACCAAAGCATGGCGAGATGGAAACCTATCTTCTACCAAATCTAAAATAAAAACGTGTTTCCATTCCAAACCTTTTGCAGAATGGACAGTGGAAAGAACAATACTTTTTTGCATATCTTCTTCATTATCATCAGGATTTTCCAATGATAAATCAGCCATAAAAACAGCCAAATCTGTATACGAAGAGGCAATACCAAGTAATTCCTCCAAACCTTGCTGACGGCGTGGCCAATCATCTGGATAAAGTATTTCCATACGAGGTTGGTATTGATCAATAATCACTCTTAAGGCTTTTTCTGGCGTATACGCATTTTTTTGAATTTCCATAAGCAGTAGCAAATCAGACCAAAAATCAGGAAATTTTTTACACGCTTTTTGTAAACCTTCTTTATCTCCCACCATTGCAAGAGAAAAAAGTTTTTGTGCTGTTTTAGGGCCTATACCTTTACAAAGTGATGCCATACGCTCAAAAGCTGGCAAATCCATAGGATTTAATAATAAACGCAAATAAGAAAGCACATCTTTAATATGTGAAGCTTCTGTATATTTCACTCCACCGTATTTTTTAAAGGCAATGCCAAGTTTATTTAATTCTACTTCTAAATGGTATGATTGATACCCAGCTCTAAAAAGTACGGCTATATCATCAGCTTGTTCTTTTAATAAAAGCTCATTAATAAACTTTGCACAAATTTTTGCTTGCGATAAATCACTTAAAGGACGCACTACTTGTACAACTGTTTGATTTTCATCATATTCTCTATGTGAAAACAAATTTTTCTGAAAACCAACAGGAGCATTTTCTAAAATGCTATTGGCAATATTTAAAATAGGCTGTACAGAACGATAATTTTCTTCAAGCCGTACTATTTCACAATTTTCAAATAATTTTGGAAAATCCATAATATTTTGGACATTTGCCCCACGAAAAGCATAAATAGACTGGGCATCATCACCAACTGCCATTACAGCTGTTTCTTTTCCTGTTAAAAGGCGTACTAAACGAGCCTGCACCATATTTGTATCTTGGTATTCATCAACCATAATATGCTGAAAACGATCGTGCATACGTGCAAGCAAATTAGGATTTTCTTGTAAACTTGCCTCAAGCTCAAAAAGCAAATCATCATAATCTAGCACATTATGTTCTTTTCTATACGCATGATACATGGTTTCCAATTCTGCTAACGCGTCAATATGTGGCAAAAGATGTTGATTTTCTCGACGCAAAATCTCTTCAAGAGTTGTTTCTTTATTCCGAGCTTTACTTATCAAACCTAAAATAGTTGTATTTTTAGGAAAAGATCTATCACCTTTTCCTATTTTTTTTTCTTCCCTACATTGTCCAATAATATTGGAACAATCAGAACTATCTAAAATACTTAACGCATTTTTTGCCCAACTTGGAGGAAATTGTCTTAATAATGTATATGAAAAAGCATGAAACGTTCCACCTTGTACCCCCATTAAATCTGTTCCAAGCAAATGGGTTGCACGATGAAGCATTTCTTGTGCTGCTTTTTTTGTAAATGTCAAAAGCAAAATAGAATATGGATTAACCCCATTTTCTGCTAAATGAGCAAGTCTATACACAATGGTTCTTGTTTTGCCACTGCCTGCTCCTGCTATAACTAATAAAGGATTATTTCCTGCTGTTACAGCTTTGTATTGTGCTTCATTTAAAAGGGATAAATCTGGCATATTTTACTTCTTCTTATGTTTTGCTCTGGATTTTTCTTCTTGAGCTTTTTTTCGTGCTTTTTCTTGTGCTATTTTTTTTTGCATTTCTTTTTCACGTGCAAAAGCTCCACGTTTTGTTCTTATCTTTTTAGGTGGTTCTTGTGCTATACTATCTTGTAATACTGTTTTTTGCTGTTGATTTTCTTTTTCCCCATGTTCTTCTTGTTCCTCTTTTTGAGAACAAATATTTTCTTCTACTTCTTGTTGTAAATCTATATGTTGTGCAAAACAAGAATGTTCTGCAACTGCAATAAATTTTTTCCACAACTCTTTTAACCCTAAACCAGAATGAGAAGAAACTGCCAAAGGCGTACCACGAGGAATTAACACAGTCCATTGGCTTATGCGTTCACTGCGTTCTTTTTGCGTACATTTATCTGCTTTTGTTAAAATAGGAATAATAGGAATTTGATGAGCTAACGCAAATTGCACCATCATTTTATCTGCTTCTTGTGGCTCTAATCTGCAATCAAGTAAAATAGCTACTGCCACTAAATTTTCACATTCCACAAGATATTTTTCAATAAGATTTGCCCATAATTCCCGTTCTGATTTTGAGCGTTTTGCATAGCCATAACCCGGTAAATCAGTTAAGAAAAAATTATATGGTGCAACTCTATATAAATTAACAGAACGTGTTTTTCCCGGTGTAGAGCTTACTTTTGCTAATTGTTTTCTTTTAGCTAACGCATTAATAAGCGAAGACTTCCCTACATTAGAACGCCCCGCTAAAGCTATATGAGCATTTTCTGGTGCAGCATTTTTTAACTGCCCTAAGGTATAAAGTGTTTCTTCTAAAATTAATTGCGGAAACACAAATTCTTCTTGGGCATTTTTTTTATCTTCATTTTGCATATAATTCTCATACCATAGCAATATATTTTTCATTCTCTTCAAAGAGTTGACAAGAACACAAAAAAACAGATAAAATTATCACTTTGAAATGAATTGAAAAACTTTCTCTATTGTATATATTTTATACACAAATTGCAAGTTTTCCTTACTGTATTTCTGATAAATTTTCATGAAAAAGGATTACTCATGCCAAACACTGTTCTTATTATTAATGGTCCAAATCTTGGAAATATTGGAAAAAGAGAACCACAAATTTATGGTTCAAAAACAATGGAATATGTTTTTCAAGCCATACAAGAAAAAGGGCTACATTCTCTTTATTTTCAATCAAACCATGAAGGAGAAATTATAGACCGACTAGAAAAAGCTCGGCAAGAATATTATGATCAAGAAATTTTTGGTATTGCTTTAAATGCTGGTGCTTTTACACATACTTCCCTTGCTTTGGCGGACTGCCTTGCATGGATAAAAGTTCCTTTTGTAGAAGTCCATATTTCCAATACATTAGCAAGATCTGGCAAAGCCCAAAGTATGGCTGATACCCTAAGAGGTACAAGCCTTATTGCAGAGCATTCACTTGGAATTATTGCAGGTTTTGGACTTGATTCTTATATACTTGCAGTTGACGCTCTAATGCGTTATAAAGCAAACACACTTTAATTTATTACAAGGAGTAACTATGTATTCCACCACGGATTTTAAACGCGGTCTTAAAATTGAAATAGATGGCACACCTTATGAAATTGTTGAATTTCAACACTTTAAACCAGGTAAAGGCGGAGCTATGGTACGTACCAAACTTCGCAATATTTTAAATGGTCGTATTGCTGATAATACTTTCCGTTCTGGAGAAAAAGTAGAACGCCCTAACCTTGAACAACGCGATATGCAATTCCTTTACAAAGAAGGTGATGATCTCGTTTTTATGGATATGGTCAGCTATGAACAACTTCACCTTGAAGCTGATTTTTGTGGTGGTAAAGAGCGTTATTTAAAAGAAGCACAACAAGTAGCTGTTTTACTTTATAATGATAAACCTATTGATATTGAAATTCCACTTTCTCTTATTCTTGAAGTTATTGAAACAGAAGAAATTGCTAAAGGTGATACAGTAAATAACGTGACAAAACCAGCTAAACTTGAAACAGGCGTTGTTATCCAAGTTCCTGCCTTTGTAAAAGTTGGCGATAAAGTAAAAGTAAATACCGAAACTGACGAATATCAAGGTCGTGAATAAATAAAAGGGGTTTTCCCCTTTTATTTTCCTTTTCTCTTTTCTAAATTTTTGACTAATTACCTAATAACATATATTTAATACACTATATAATATACTTTTGAGGAGTTGCTTACGAAAGGCTCAAGACATATAAGAGAGCTTCTAGGCTTGCTTTTTCTTTTTTTAGGCTTGCTTATTGGTATAAGTCTTTGGAGTTACAATATTAACGATCCAACACTTAACCAATCTATCAGCTCATCTTATGAAATAAAAAACTATGCAGGCACATTTGGTGCATATTTATCAGGCTTTTTAAGTGATTTCTTTGGGCTTGCTGCCTATATTTGGGTTTTATTCTTTTTTGGAATGGGACTTGGATTTATTATCCGCTGGGTAGTTATTCCATGGTATACTATTTTAGGCTACACTATTCTTGCTCTTTGTTTTATTTGCTTTGCCGAAGCTGTAACTCTTGGCATTGGCGATATTCAAGGAGGAGGATTTTTCGGAGCTTGGCTTTATGCTAGCTTACACCAATATTTCAACCCTATTGGGGGTACTTTTATTTGGCTTTTCTGCCTTATGGTTGGTATAGAATTATGTTTTCATGTTTCTTGGGTCACTATTTTTAGCCAATTTATTCATTTTCTATTAAGAAAAAAATATCCACAAGAAGAAAAACAAGAAACAGAAACACCTATTCAACAAAATGAAGAACAAGAAAAAACTAAAAAACGTTTTCAAATAAATTTCAAACTACCTTTATTTAAAAAATACGAAAAAAATACACAAGAAAATATTCTTGATGAAAATAATAAAACATTAGACATTATTTCTGATCTTAGCTTACAACCTAAAGAAATACCTACACATTCAGAAACAAATTCTTTAACTCTTATAGAAGATAAACCAACAGCAAAAGAAACTCTAACCATAATTGATGAAACACCAAAAAATACTGACGAAACACCAAATCAAGAAATAGAAAAAACAGAAGAAAAAAGCAAAAAAAGCTTTTTATCTACTGTATTTCCACAAAAAAATAATACAAAACAACCTACACATACCTCACAAGAAGAACAGAAAAAAGAAGAGTATAACAAAGAAGAACAAAAAGAAATCACCTTACCTCCCCTTGATTTGCTTTCCCCTATACCAGAGCAAAAAGATGCACCAACAAAAGCAAATCTCGAAGAAAAAGGCAGAAAACTTATTCAATGCCTTAGTGATTTTAATGCACAAGGAAAACTTGCTGGCATTTTGCCCGGTCCTGTGGTTACAATGTACGAAGTACGTCCAGAACGCGGAGTAAAAGTAAGTCGTTTTGAATCCTTAGCAAAAGAAATAGCAATGGAAATTAAAGCCGTTGCTGTTCGTATCCAAGCCCCTATTCCCGGCACGGATACTGTTGGGGTAGAAGTTCCAAACGATAAACGCCAATTAGTAAGTTTTAAAGAAATTATACAAAGTAAAAATTTTACGGACTCTCCC
Organism: Mailhella sp.; assembly: GCA_029258655.1. GTDB lineage: Bacteria > Desulfobacterota > Desulfovibrionia > Desulfovibrionales > Desulfovibrionaceae > Taurinivorans. The sequence continues at coordinate 4,467 of JARHYD010000111.1, read as the reverse complement.
TCTAAACTCACTTTAGGACTAGGAAAAGATATTTTTGGATCACCTGTAAGTGTAAAAATGGACGATATGCCCCACCTTCTTGTAGCAGGTGCAACAGGTGCAGGGAAAAGTGTTTGTCTTAATACTATTATTTTAAGTATTCTATACAAAGCACAGCCAGACCAAGTAAAAATGCTTCTCATTGACCCAAAACGCGTTGAACTTTCCATGTATAATGGATTGCCTCATCTTGTCCACCCTGTTGTTACCGATGTTGAACTTGCAAAAAATGCCTTGCTCTGGGCTGTAACAGAAATGGATCAACGTTACCGTTTATTTGAAAATCTTGGAATGAGAAATATTACAGAATATAATGCCTTTGTCCAAAAAAATAAGGATAAAGAACCAAGCGAAAACCTTATAGAACGCTTACAAGCCATTGAATTAGAAAATTTAGAAGAATTACCATTTATTGTTATTATTGTTGATGAATTAGCTGACCTTATGATGCAAAAAGGAAAAGAAGTTGAAGGGCAAATTGCACGTTTAGGACAATTAGCTCGTGCTGCAGGTATGCATATTATTCTCGCTACACAAAGACCAAGCGTTGATGTTGTTACTGGACTTATAAAAAACAACTTCCCTGCCCGTATTGCTTTCCAAGTATCAAGCCCCATTGACTCCCGTACTATTATTGATACATCAGGCGCAGAAGCCCTACTTGGTAAAGGCGATATGCTTTTCAAACCCCGTGCCGGTGGCTTACAGCGTATTCATGGAGCATTTGTTACAGATGAAGAAGTCCGATCTGTTACAAATTACTGGCGAAAACAACAAGAACCAAACTATAAAATTGACTTTACACAATTTGGTACTTCCGCAACAGAAGCAACATTTTCAGAAGGCGATGATAGCGAATATGATAGTATGTTTGATACTATTCTCAACTGGGTACTAGAACGCGATGAAGTTTCTATTTCCATGCTCCAAAGACAATTTAGACTTGGTTTTAGCCGTGCAGGACGTATTATTGACCAATTAGAACGCGATGGCTATGTTGAAGCACGATCAGGTTCAAAAGCAAGAAAAGTTATCCATTCATAATAAATTATTTTTTTAGGGGGAGGACTTTTTATAAAAAGTCCTCCCCCTAAAACCCCCTTTCAAAAATTTTTAATCCAAAAATCCTTTTGTCTACAAAAGGATTTTTTCTTTTACCACACAAAAAAACAGAACTCTTATTTCATTTAAGGTATGTTTTCAAATTATTCATAATTATTAAACTTCGTTCCTTAATAATAAACATTCAAGATTTACAATATAATAATATTATAAAATACTTATAGTTACGATGTAAAACAAAGAACTTTTTTAGGAGAAAAATTTTTATTAATGCCTTAACATAGGAAGTTACGGATAAAGACAGTACAACCCCCAAAAAAGAAAAAAATAAGATTAATTTAAAAACACTCCTTAGAAAAAATAAAATTCAAAATTGTAGTTAATACAACTTTTTTTTTAAATATTTTGTGATATTTTACCCATAGTTGACATAAATTAATAACTTAGGGTAAAGATGAGATACTCTATATAATAAAATGTTAAAAATAAGTCATTTTTGCATTACTTTATACAAAGAGTAAAACCTACCCACAAGAGGGCTGTATGAAAATTAGTTCAATAAAAAAAGTGGCAGTAATTGTCTGCGGATTAGTTGCATTTTCAGCTGTACAAGCTATTGCCGATGAGCCTCAAGATGAACGTTATCCCTTTGGAATTATTCCAAACAAGATGACAGGTATTACCATGAAAGACGGTGACAAATTACATGATTTCCATGTGGAAAAATTAGAAGCAATGGGAAAAGACTGTACAGTCTGTCATATTAACGATGACTACGAAAGTTTTATGGGTTTAAATGCTGTTCAAGGTCAGGATCAAAAGATGTCTTATGTACATGAAAACTGTACAAAATGCCATATTGAAATGGGCGGACCTAGAATAACAGCTTGCCGTAGTTGCCATAGTGTAGCTTATAAAGCAAATTAAGTAGGAGAATTTAATATGATGAATTTAATTTATGGTCCATTTTTGTATTTTTCTATTGCCGTATTTTTTCTTGGAATGTTTTACCATATTATAAAATACATTATGGGATTAAGCCAAAAAGTAGATAGAGTTGCCTATAAAGCACATTTTGGCAAAGGTTTAATTGGTGCTTTTATGTCTATCATAAAATGGATGATACCAGGGGCTACACATGGCTGGCGAGTACGTCCTATGATGACATTTGTATTCTTTATGTTTCACTGTGGGGCAATTTTATTACCATTTTTTCTTTTGCAACACGCTGTTGTAATTGAAAATTTATTTGGAATTAATCTTCCTACTTTACCAAATCATCTTGCTGATTTTCTAAGTATTATGTCCCTTGTTGGGCTTGTGGGTTTAGCTGTTCGCCGTATTACAGTTTCCTATGCTCGTGCATTAACCACGCCTTACGATTGGTTTATTTTATTTCTTGCTGCATTACCTTTTGTAACAGGTGTTATGTTCCGTTTTAGTACATCAAGTTATGAATATTGGGAAATTATTCATATTGTAAGTGCAGAAATTTTCCTTATCTTAGCACCATTTACAAAGCTTAATCACATGGTTTTATATTTTATGAGCCGTGCACAAATTGGTATGGATTTTGCCATTAAACGTGGTGGACAAAATCGTGGACCTGCTTTCCCTTGGTAGAAATTTATTTATATTTTATAAGGTTAACCTAAGCATATAAAGGAGCTTACGATGCCTGAAGGTATTTACTGTAAAAGAGAACCTATTAATACTGCTGAAGGCGTAAAACACCTTCTTAGTGATAAAGGTGGTCAACAATATTATAAGGAAATGGAAAATCTTGAAGTCGATGTTGAAATGCTTCGCAAAGACTTAGAAGAAACCTGTTTATCTCGTACTCGTACTTGGCTTGATGTTTGTGCCCATTGTGGTATGTGTGCGGAAAGCTGTTTTCTTTACACTGCAAATAATAATGATCCAAAACAAATCCCTTCCTATAAAATACAACACACATTAGGCGAAATGATTCGCCGTAAAGGAAATGTAGATACAAAATTTATGCTCCATGCTATGGACGTAGCATGGTCACAATGCACCACCTGTAACCGCTGTGCTTTATATTGTCCTTACGGTATTGATACAGGAGTAATGATTAGTTACTTACGTGGGCTTTTATTCAAGCAAGGTTTTGTTCCATGGGAACTTAAAATCGGCTCTGGAATGCACCGTGTCTATGGGGCACAAATGGACGTTACAAGCGAAGATTTCGTGGATACGTGCGAATGGATGGTGGAAGAAAACGAAGAACAATGGCCAGGCCTTGAAATTCCTGTGGATAAAGAAGACGCTGACATTATGTACGTTATCAATGCTCGCGAAGTAAAACACTATCCAAACGACCTCGCAGAAGCTGCCATTTTATTCCATATTGCAGGTGAAAATTGGACTGTACCAAGCGTAGGTTGGGATAGCACTTCTCTTACCATGTACGCAGGCGACTGGGAAGGTTGTAAAATGAACGTTGAACGTATTTATGATACAGTAAAACGTTTAAGACCCAAAACAGTTGTTGCAACAGAATGTGGACACGCTTTCCGTGCTACGGCAATCGAAGGTCCTTATTGGGCAGGCATTGAAAATGGAGAAGCTCCTGTGCGTTTTGTACATTATGTAGAATGGGCAGCAGAAGCATTAAAATCTGGTAAATTAAAAATTGATCCAGCTAAACGCATCAAAACACCTGTTACCTTACAAGATTCTTGCAACTATGTTCGTAACTATGGACTTTCCGAAGCAACACGCACCATTATGAGCTATATTGCCGAAGATTTCCATGAAATGAAAAATAATAAAGATCACAACTACTGCTGTGGTGGTGGCGGCGGTTTCAATGGTATTGGCCGTTATCGTAAAGAACGAAATATTGGCTTGCGTCCAAAATTAAAACAAATAAAAGACACTGGCTGTAATTTAGTTATTGCTCCTTGTCATAACTGTTGGGACGCTATTCGTGATATGAAAGAAGTTTATGAAGAAGACGCTAAAGACCTAGAATGGAGCTTCATTAAACCTCTTCTCCTTGAAATGGTAATAGTACCTGATCACTTAAAACCAAAAGAAGATGAAGAATAATAAAAAAGCGTGCAACAGCACGCTTTTTTATTATTATAATCTAACATAATCGTTATACAACTTTTCAATAAAACTATATTTTCAAAGTAATTAAAAGCACACTTTCGTATTTTTTAGGGGAAAACTTTTAAAAAACTTCCCTCCCCCCCCTACAAAACCTTTTATACTAGGGGCTGTCTCTAAATAAATTATTGTAACCAGATTAGACATGAAGCAATCATAACTGAGGCTTTGAACGTTATGGAAAGTTTTTCTGAACGCAGTGCAATTCGCTTATATGTTTTGAGTTTT
>JARHYD010000047.1 GCA_029258655.1 Mailhella sp. | reverse complement strand
TAAATATGCCTCTAGCTTTCCTCTTTCAATTATAGTAAGATGTGTGTAGCTCAATAGTAAAACCTCCATGTATTGTTTATCCAAATATTATTCTACATAAAGGTTTTGTATTGGGCTACTTTTTTTTAATACCTGTCGCACTTGGGTTTACAATTAAAAGTTTCAATAAATTTGCCTGATTGAGGGGGCTTAGGGGAAATCATTTCGCTTTAGCTATTACGACAAAAGAAAAAATAAGATTAATTTGGAAACACATCCTAATTATTCTCATGTTACGAAGACTATAAGGTATCAGATAATAAACAAAAAATAAAAAAGTATTTACTCATAAAAACATAAAAATTATTGTAACATATCGTTTTATAAAAATAAAAAAATTTTATTTTTTATTAAAAAGCATTTGCAAAAAAAATATTTTTACGTATAATTGTTTTGTCTTTGTTTTATTTTTGAAATAGCACAAAGAATTTTATTTATAAATCTGTAATAAGGATTTTTCAGTGGAAAAAGAACATAAAGTCCTCGTTGCCAATAGAGGAGAAATTGCAGTACGTATTATACAAGCGTGTTGCAAATTAGGTATAAAATTTGTAGCTGTTTATACTGCTGAAGATATACATTCAGGACACGTAGCCCTTGCAAAAGAACTTGGTGATAATAACAGCCTTTATTGTATCAGTTCTTATCATGATGCAAATGAATTACTTAGTGTAGCAGATGCAGCAGGTGCAACAGCAATTCACCCGGGTTATGGTTTTTTTGCAGAAGATTTTAGATTTGCAAGACGAGTTACAGAAAGAAATAGACCTCTTATTTTTTTAGGTCCATCTTGGCGTGTTATTCGTGAACTTGGTGATAAAATTAATACAAAACGTATTGCACGTAGTCTTAATGTTCCAACAGTGCCAGGATCAGATAAACCTATTTATGATGAAAGTGAAGCTGAAAAAATAGCACGTACGCTTTTTGATTTTCAAATTCAACAAGGAGTAGAAAAACCTCTTGTACTTGTGAAAGCCTCTGCTGGTGGTGGAGGAATGGGAATTGAAGAAATTCATGATATTGATTTGTTCCGTTCTATTTATAGAAGAATTAGAAATTATGCTATGCGTCAATTTAAAGATGATGGTGTACTTATTGAACAAAGAATTAAAAATTTCAATCACTTAGAAGTCCAAATTCTTTCTGATAGAACAGGGAAAAATCCTGTACATTTTGGTACTCGTAACTGTTCTATTCAATCAACAGGTTTACAAAAACGTATTGAAATTGCACCAGGTTTTGATCCAAGTACAATTTCTTATTCTTTTGATGCAAAAAAAGTAATGAATGATATTATTGAACATTCTCTTACATTAGCTCGTAAAGTAAATTATGATAGTGTTGGGACTTGGGAATGGATAGTAACAAAAGAAGGCAATCCATTTCTTATGGAAGTAAATACTCGTATTCAAGTAGAAAATGGTGTATCAGCTGCTATTTCAAGAATAAAAGGGGAAAAAGGTGTTGATCTTATTGCTGAACAAATAAGAACAGGATTGGGAGAACCTTTGGGATACACACAAAACGATATTACTTTTGAAGGAATAGGTATTGAATATCGTATAATTGCAGAAGATACAGAAAATAATTTTACGCCTTGGGTAGGTGATATTGAACATTTTAGTTATGAAAAAGCACCTTGGCTTTCAATGCATACACATCTTCCTAAGATGTCAAAAGAAAATCCTTATACCATTCCAACAGAATTTGATCCTAATTTAGCCCTTGGCATAGTTTGGGGGAGTGATATTGAAGAAGTAAAAAAACATGGTAAGGAATTTTTAAATTCTCTTAAAATTAGTGGAAATAATGGACAAGGCGAAAGTTTAAAATCAAATATTCCTTTCCTCTATAATAATACTGATCGAATTTTAAAGTTTTAATGAGTAAATACTATGGAATTAGTAAAAAAAACAAAACAACTTACAGATAGATTAAATTATATTCGTGATATTTTTGGTGGAAAGCATCAAGATGATATTTCGCTTTTGGAAAAGCGTTTAGAAGAATTTCAAAATAGTTCTTCTAATAATTTTGAAGAATCATTAAATTCTTTGGAAGATCTTTTTTCTTTTGTTGAGAAAAAATTAGAAGAAAAACTTACTCCAATGGATAAAGTACGAATTGTTCGTCACCCACAACGTATATGTTTAAAAGATATTCTTGAAAATGTTTATGATAACTATACGGAAATTGGTGGGCAAGATGAACATACTAATGATCCTGCAGTTCTTATAGCAAGAGCATATATTACTCGCAGACATGGCAGAAAAACATATAATCAATCTGTTATGGTTATTGGACATGAAAAAGGTCACGGAGAAGAATTTAGAAACGGTGGCTCTGCAAAACCTTGGGGTAATGCAAAGGCTCTTCATTATATGCACGTAGCAGAAACAGAAGGTATTCCTGTTCATTCATATATTTTTACACCTGGTGGTGATCCTGTGGAAGATTATCCTGGTGCGGGGCAACAAATAGCTAAAAATATTTATGAAATGGCTGGATTATCTGTACCAGTTATTGCTATGATTTCCGAAGGTGGATCTGGTGGGGCAGAAGCTTTTGGTCTTGCAGATAAAAGACTTATGCTTTCACATGGGTATTATTCTGTTATTTCCCCAGAAGGTGCTGCGGCTATTGAAGGTAGATTAAAACGTGGTGAAAGAGCAAGTGCAGAACTTGTTGAACAATGTGCTAAAAATCTTCACCTTACAGCACAAGATAATCTTGCTTATGGCTATATTGATAAAGTTATTCAAGAACCTCTTTTAGGTGCTAGACCATACCATTATGATTTTTTTAGAACATTACGACAAGAAATTATTCGTGCGACTGATGAAGTTATTCTTAGTGTTTATGGTTTTTCTTTACGAAAATTTGGTAAATTGCGTCGTATCCAAGACCCAGAAATTAATTTAGACGAAACGTATATTCGTTGGCATATTAGAAGATCAAAACGTTCTGATTTAATTGAAAATCGCCAAAATAAATTTATGCGTATGTCTAAGAAATCTTATATTAATAGACAAAATCTTCTTGGAGCATTATCAGAAACATGGTCTGAACAGTGGCGTGAAGTGTATAATCGCCTTGTGTATGATTTTTATCATAAGCAACGGAAAAATTATAAGAATTTTCTTGAGGAAATTGAGGCTGATTGGTTAGCTTTTAAAGAAAAATCAGCTAAGCCGTTTAAAGATGCTTATAATAAAGTTCGTCGTATTGATCCAGCTACTCAAGAAGAGTTAACAACTCTTTCAAAATGGGACGATGCTGATGGACGAAATAGTGGTTGGAAATGGGTTAGTCCTAAAGCAAAAGAAGATAGAGCTATTACTTGTACCAATAGTGCTATACATGGTTGTGTAGATCTTTGGGCTCCTGATTTATATAATGAGTTTGCAGGGGTTTGTACTAATTGCGGACATCATTTTCCTATGGAATATCAATGGTTCATGTATAACTGTTTTGATGAAAATTCTATTTATGAATTTAATAGTGAATGGGAAGCAGGAAATCCTTTAAATTTTCCAACTTTAGATGAACGTCTTGAAGAAGCAAGAAAAAAGACAAAATTACGTTCTTCTTGTATTACCTATGAAGCTCGTATTGATGATATGAAATGTGTTGTAGCTATTTTAACTGCTCCTTTTAGAGGTGGTTCGGTAGGTGCTGCTGAAGGTGCAAAACTTATTTCTGCTATTGATAGAGCACGTCGAAAACGCTATCCTCTTATCATTTATTCACATGGAACGGCAGGTATTCGTATTCAAGAGGGTACACATGGAGTAATTCAAATGCCACGCGTAACGATTGCTATTCGTCGTTATCTTAGAGCTGGTGGACTTTATCTTGTTCTTTATGATACCAATAGCTTTGGTGGACCTGTTGCAAGTTTCTTAGGTTGTGCACACTACCAATTTGCAATGCGTTCTTCTAATCTTGGTTTTGCTGGTCCTGCTGTTATTAAAAATACTACGGGAATTGATGTTCCACCTGATCATCATAATTGCTATAATGCTCTTTCACGTGGGCATATTCAAGGTGTTTGGGATAGACGTGATACTCGTACAAACCTAAAACAAGCATTACTCACCATGGGTGGTCGTAATCTTTATTATAGATAGGTAATATATGTTAGATATTAGTTCTCTTTTAGAAGAAATAAAACAACACCCCTATACTGATTTAAGTATTTATACTCCACATACTGGCTATCTTGAATTTGGGGCTTATAATGAAGGGGATAAAGTAAAAGATGCTAGTGGGGAATTTAAAGAAATTCCTGGTAGCAAACTTGCTGTTATAACTCGCGAAAATAATCCCCGTTTTATTTATGCAACACAAAAAGGACTTATTCAAAAACTTCATAAACAATATGATAAACAATTTGTAGAAGCTGGCGTAGAAATTGGTATTTTGCGACATTTTCTTTCAAAAGAAGAAGTTATTCATATTCTTTTACAAAAAGCTTTATTTCTCTTTTCTGCTCCAGAAAGAGCAAAATATTATTTTGCCCCAGAAATAGATAAAAAAATCAAAATTTCTGGCAGTAGAAGTATTACAGTAACAGATGGAATGGAACTTTTTATTGTTTCAAGAATGAAAAGGGAAGTTCCTCTTACCTATCATGGACCTGAAGGCATTATTTATGAAGTTTATTTTAAACATAATCAGAATGTTGATGCAAATATGCCTCTTATTGGAATTTGTCCACCTAATCAATTACAAAATATAGAAGATGTTATTAGTCGCGTAAATCATGAATGGAAAGAACAATAATTGTTATTTATTTTAGGGTGTGTTTCCAAATTATGCACAATTAAAACTCTGTGTTTTAATAATGAAAATAAAAGAGTTGCAGTGTAGTGGTATTATAAATAACTTTTTTATTTTTGAGAAAAAAGATTTTCTACTCATACCCTAAGATAGGCAAATTTATTGAAACATATTTCAATAAATTTGCCTGATTGAGGGGGCTTGTGGGAAATCATTTCGCTTTAGCCGTTACGACAAAGGAAGTTACGGATAAAGACAGTGTAACCCCCAAAGAAAAAATAGAATAAAATTAATTTAGAAATACCCCCTAGTTAATTGATAAAAAATATAAAAAAGTCCTCTTTTATTGCATTTAATTAAACAGTAATTGAGGACTTTTTTATTTAACAAGCTATATATAAGAGTATTAAGAAAATTATTTATACAACCAATTAGCTCTGTTTGCCCATGTAATAATAGGGTCAAACATTTCTGGATCAAAATTTAACAAACCATTAAATTCTTCTTTATCAACAAACATTGCGTCTGCAATGGTTTCTGGATTATATTGAAAAGTTCCTAAAAATGGTTCTGCTAAAAAAATAGTTGCAGAAACATAAATATCATTATGTAAATAGGGGAGAGTAGTTATTTCTTTTATCGTAATTGAATCTATATAAAAATGTTTTTTCAATTCTTTATATGCTGTACCAATAGCACTTTCACCAGCATAAACCACTCCATAGCATGGAAATTCCCATAATACTTTATTTGTTTCACTTTGTTTTTTTACTAATAATATTTTCTTTTTTTTATCTTTTAATACCACAAAAATAATGCGATGCCCCATTTTTTTTTTCTTTACAATACGTTCTGGCATGAGTAAAAAAGGAGATCCATTGTTATCACTAATTTCAATAAGAGTATTTCTTATATTTTCATCTAAACAATAGGGACAATCAGAAAATGTTAATAAAGGTTTTTTCATGGATACGAAATCATTTTACGTTATAAAATTGAAAAAAGAACATATAGAACAAGTTGAACAGTTAGAAAAACTATGTTTTCCTTGTCCATGGTCAAAAGAACAGTTTGAAACAGCATTAACTGATTCATACACAGAACTTTATGGAATTTTATATCAAGATAAAATTGTATCTTATCTGCTTTGTTCTGTTATTATAGATTACGCAGAAATTCTTAATATTGCAACCCTCCCAGAGTATAGAAAAAAAGGATTTGCCGAAGAATTGTTAAAGTATTGGTTGAACTTTGATCATATTAAAAATATAAAAATTATTTTAGAAGTACGAGCAAAAAATATACCTGCTCAAAATTTATATAAAAAATTGGGTTTTCATCAAATTCATATCCGTAAAAATTATTATCAAGATGATGATGCCTTTGTTATGGAACGATCAGTATAATTTTTATTTTTTTTAGAAGGAAAACTTGTATAAAAGTTTTCCTATCAAAAAAGTTATTCTTTTCCTGCCATACGTTCAAGTTCTTTTTCTCTTTCTTCTTTAGATAATCGAACACAACGACTATATGTTTCATCATTAATAAATTCTTTAGTAATTTTAAAATGATTTTTACCACGAGCGGCTAATTGTGGCCAATGAGTAATAAGAAGCATTTGTCTTTTTTCTGCTAATGCTGATAAACGCTCTGCCACTCTATTTAATGTTATGCCACCAACACCTGCATCAACTTCATCAAAAATTAGTGTTGCGTCTTCATATTGAGATTGCTGTAATCCAATAACTGCAAGTAAAAAACGTGATAACTCACCACCTGATGCAATTTTATCTAATGGTTGTGGATTTTGTCCGGGATTAGGAGCCCACAGAAGTTTAACAATTTTTTCAATGCAAGGCTCTTTGCCTTCATTATTAATGTTATGTTCAATAAATTCTGGAATAACTTGTACTTTTTCTGAAAAACCAAGTCCTTTTAATTCATTTTCTAAAGCAGAACAAAAAGAATTTGCAGCTTTTTCTCGTTCTATATTAAGCTGTTGTAAATATTTTTGTAAAGTATGAGTAAGTTCTTTTTCTTTTTTTTCAATATTTAAGATGTCTAAATTACAAGCATCTAAAAACGATAAATTTTCATTTACTTCTTCTTTTAATGCTAAAATTTGATTAATATTCCTGCCTAATTTACGTTTTAGTTGTGCTAATTGATAAAGACGTGATTCAATATCATTCAAACTCATTTCACTTTCTACTTCTGGATTAGGAACATTTCTAAAACGTGAAGATAATTCTTTTATTTCTTCTTGAAAATTAAGTAATGCTTCATAAGCTGTATCCATATTGTGATCAATTTCAGAATCTTTTGTTAAATGTGAAAGAATTCTTTCTAATTGATTGATAAGATTAATTAAACCACCATTACTATCATTACCGTATAAAATTTCAAGACCTTCATCATAAGAAGCTTGAATATGTTCCATACTTTTAAATTGTAAACGTAAACTTTCAAGCATTTCTTCTTCATTTTCTTCTGGATTTACTTTTTCAATTTCTGTTTGTTGTAATTCTAATAATTCTCTTTTATCGGTTAATGTTTCAATTTTTTGTAAAAGAACTTTTTTTTCATGTATTAAATTTTTAAATTCTTTTACAATTTCTTCTTTTTGAGAAAGTATTGTTTTATCTTTAAGAAAATCATCGATTAAATTAGCTTGAAATGTTGGTTGTAAAAGACGTTGTTGTCCATGTTGTCCAACGTGTAATATCAATAAAGGACGTAATTCTTTTATTGCATCTTGTGAACTTACATTACCATTTAAAAAGAAACGACTTCTACCTGTTTCTGCAATTAATTCACGACGTATGGTATATTCTGTTTCTCCAAGATAAAAAATTGCTTCTACTTGAGCTTTTTCTTTCCCTTTACGTACCATATCCGCATTGAGTTTTTCCCCAAGTAAAAATTGTATTGCTTTTAAAATAAATGTTTTTCCAGCACCTGTTTCCCCTGTTAATACATTCATTCCATCTGAAAAATCAAGTTCTGTATCATCTATAAGTGCTAAGTCACGAATTCTTAGATATTCAAGCATAACAACCTCTTATCTTTTCTTTGTACGTGGATCAAATATATCACGTAAACTTTCACCCAATAAATTATATCCTAATACAGTAATAAATATAGCAATTCCGGGAAAAAAGGATAACCAAGGAGCATTGGATAACACATCTTTACCATCAAGTAACATATTACCCCAACTTGGATTTGGTGGTTGTACACCTAATCCTAGAAAACTTAATGAAGATTCAACTAAAATAGCACCTGCAATACCTAATGTAGCTGATACTAAAACAGGAGCTAATGTATTTGGCAAAATATGAATAAATAAAATTCTTATTTTACTTGCACCAGAAAGTTTTGCTGCAGAAATAAAATCTCTTTCCCGTAAAGAAAGAGTTTCAGCACGTACAAGCCTTGTAAGTCCTGTCCATGAAGTAAAGCCAATAACAATCATAATATTTGTTAAACTTGGTTCTAAAAAAGCAATAACAGCTAAAATCAGAAAAAAAGAGGGGAAACAAAGCATTACATCAACAAGACGCATAATAATTTCATCAATTATTCCACCAAAATAACCAGAAATTAATCCTAATGTTATACCAATAAAAGAAGAAATTCCAACAGCAATAAACCCTACCCAAAGAGAAACTCTTGCTCCATATAAAAGTCTTGTAAATACATCACGACCAAGGGCATCAGTACCCATTAAATGTTCCGAACTAGGAGCGTGTAAAATTTGATCTAAATTTAGCTCATTAGGAAGATAAGGTGTTAAATATGAAGCAAAAATAGCACAAATACACATGGAAAGCACTATACTAAAACCAAGCAACAGTAAAAAATGATTTCGTATATTATGAAACATTATTTTATTCCTCTAATACGTGGGTCAGCTAATTTATAACAAAAATCAGCTAATAAATTGCCAAGTAATGTTAAAATTGCTCCAAAAACTAAATTACCCATAATAAGAGGGTAGTCGCGTGCAATAACAGCAGAATAAAATAATTGTCCAAGTCCTGGTAAAGCAAAAATACTTTCAATAATAACACTGCCTCCAATAAGACTTGGAATAGATAAACCTAATAAAGTTATAACAGGAAGAAGGGCATTACGCAATGCATGTTTAAAAATAACAGTTGTTTTTGTAAGTCCTTTTGCCTTTGCAGTTAAAATGAAATCTTGATGTAAAACTTCTAGCATAGAAGAACGTAAAAAACGGGAAGTACCTGCAATAGCTCCAATGGTTGAAACAATAACAGGTAAAAGTAAATGAGAAGATATATCAATACATTTTTCCCAAAAAGTTAATTCTGCAAAATTTAAACTTGTCAATCCAGAAATAGGTAGTATACCTTGATCTATACCAAAATAAAGCATTAATAAAAGAGCTAACCAAAAACCTGGCATTGCAAAACCTAAAAAAACTAAAAAAGTAAAAAACTTATCTATAAAAGAGCCTTGTTTTACAGCAGAAATAATACCAATAGGTAATGCAATTAATAATGCTAATAAAATAGAAATAAAATTTAATCCAACAGTTAATGGAAGACGTTCTAAAATTTTATCTATAACAGGTCTTCCATCTCCAGATAATGAATTGCCAAAATCAAATTGCATTAATCGTATAAGCCAATCATAATATTGAATAAAAATTGGTTTATCTAATCCATATAATGCATTTAATTTAGTTCGGTATGCTTCATTAACAAGTGGATTTAAACTTGTTTGCATATCAGTAGGCGAACCAGGAGCTAAATGAATAACAAAAAAGCTAATTAATGTAATGCCTAAAAAAATAATCATTAACCAAATAGCTTTTTTGCATAAAAAAAGAAGGGTAGTCACAAATGAATGAGGCAAAAGACTAAGCTCCCTTTGTAATATCGTGGTTTATCCATTCATTAATTGATTTTACTTCGTTAACCCATGCATTATCAGAAAGACGAATTTCTAGGAATTGTTTATAAACCTCATCAAAAATTTCTAATCCTTCTGTAATAAATTGCATTTTGATATAAAAAGTAGCATCTTCATCAACTTCTGAGTCTTCTGGTTTTGCAAAAGCTGGTGTTTTAAAAGAATTAAGAGCAAAATCTTCTGCTTTTAAAGATACTTGCCAATTCATATCATCTTTTACAAAACTAACTAATGCACGAACAACTTTTTTTCCTGTTGAAAGACCTAATCTAGCTTCTCGCATAGGAGAAAATGCACCAGAAACAGAAGCAGTTTCTTGCTGTTCCCCTTCACCACCTCTAACAACAAGACGATGTTCTATACGAACATGAAAACTATAATCTTTAGTTGTTGAACGAAATAAACCATCAGCATATTCACTACGATACCAAAGCCATGTTAAAAATTCTTGCCCAAGTAAAATATCTGTATTTTCACCCATATATGGAGTATCTGCCATAAATTATTCCTTATGCATTAAATTCTGTTGATTCTAATTGATCTAATTTTTCTTCACAGCCTTTACCAAGAATATTTTGAGCTAATGTGTAGGGGAGTATTTGTTCAATCGCTACATCAAAAGTTCTAACAAAATATTCAGAAAACTTATCAATAACACTGCGTTGAGTAGAGGCAAAATATAATATTTTATTAGGGTAGTCCCACACAACTTCAAAATACGCTGGAATAGGTAGTGTTTTTGCTCTTAAACGAAGTTTTACTTGTTCAATAATTTCCTTTTTTCTATCTTTTGAAATATATTTTTTTCCAAGTTCTGCAAGTTTTTCTTCTTCAGCTCTTATAGCTAAAGTTACATATTTTTTTTGTACAGCAGGGGAGATGCGTCTTGTATCAATTCTATATGAAAATGTAATAAATTCACCTTTACGAGGGCTTGAATTTTCAAAATTAGTGTCAAGCATATCATCATAACTTGTCCAACCAGCTCTTTGTTCATCAGCTGTTTCATCAATATCTATAAAAGCAAATTGGCGTAATTTTTCTTCTAAATTATTCATAATTTCTGATTTTACATCTTCAGAAACATTAAAGCGTGTAAAACTTGTGGTATTTTTTAAAAAACTCATAAACACCCCTAAAAATTAGTATCTTGTTATTTTTACGCTATATAATAAGACTTTTCAAGTATTTAATCATAAAATTTAATACTGATATACTAAGAGGTTATTTATAATAAACAGTATATTCTTTAATCGATACTTTAAAAAACGTTTC
>JARHYD010000009.1 GCA_029258655.1 Mailhella sp. | reverse complement strand
CAATATCCTGATGTAAAAAAAATTATCATTTATTCTCGTGATGAATTTAAGCAATTTATGATGGCTAATATGCCAGAATTTTTACCTTATGAAGATAAAATGCGGTATTTTATTGGTGATGTAAGGGATAAAGATAGATTATTTATGGCAATGGAAGATGTTGATTTTGTTGTCCATGCAGCAGCATTAAAACAAGTTCCAGCCTGCGAATATAATCCTTTTGAGGCAATTAAAACAAATATCATTGGGGCACAGAATGTTATTGAAGTTGCCTTATTAAGAAATATAGAAAAAGTTGTGGCTTTATCAACAGATAAAGCCAGTTCACCTATTAATTTATATGGAGCAACAAAACTTTGTTCTGATAAGTTATTTATTGCTGCTAATGGATATAGTGGTAGTAAGAGAACAAAATTTTCTGCTGTTCGTTATGGTAATGTTGCAGGATCTCGAGGATCTGTTATTCCATTTTTCCAACAATTAGTGGAAGAAGGTGCAACAAGTCTTCCTATAACTCATTATGATATGACACGATTTTGGTTAAAGCTTGAAAATGCTGTGTGGTTAGTGATTAAGGCTTTTGAAATTATGATTGGTGGGGAAATTTTTGTTAAAAAAATTCCTTCTATGCGAATTGTGGATTTAGCAAAAGCAATAGCACCTAATCTAGCCATGCATGAAATTGGTATTCGACCAGGTGAAAAAATACATGAGCAAATGATTTCAGAAGAAGATGTTCGCCATACATTAGAATTTGATGAATATTTTATTATTCAGCCAGATGTAAGCTGGTGGGATCCAAAAAAGAAAAATCTTGGAGGCATACCTTTAACACGATTAATTTCTTATACCTCTGGAACTAATACAGATTGGCTTACAGTAGAACAAATGCGAGAACTTATAAAAGATATTCATGAGTAAATGTGACTATTGAGAATTATTATGTATAATTATGGTAAACAGTTTTTAGATGAAGATGATTATCATGCAGTATTAGAAGTTTTGCAATCGGATTTTTTAACGTGTGGCCCTAAAGTTAGTGAATTTGAAAAAAAAATATGTGCTTATACTGGGGCAAAATATTGTGTAGCTGTTTCAAATGCAACAGCAGGATTGCATTTAGCTATGCTTGCACTTGGTATTGGTGTAGATGATGAAGTAATAACATCACCTATCACGTTTTTATCTTCAGCTAATTGTGTTCGATTTGTTGGGGCAAATGTTATTTTTGCAGATATTGAAGAAAATACAGCTAATATTGATATTAATGAAATAAAAAAACATATTACTTCTCACACCAAAGCTCTTATTCCTGTTCATTTTGCTGGGCAAAGCTGTGATATGGAAAAAATTTATGCCCTTGCACAAAAGCATAATTTATTTGTAATAGAAGATGCTGCTCATGCGATCGGATCAAAATATAAAGATAGTTATGTTGGTTCTTGTCAATATTCTGATATGACGGTTTTTTCTTTTCATCCTGTAAAAACAATTACAACAGGGGAAGGTGGGGCTGTAACAACTAATAATGAAGAATTATATCAAAAACTATTAATGTATCGTTCACATGGAATGTATAAAAGTGAGCAAATGAAAAATAATTGGGAATATGAAATGCTTGCACTTGGTTATAACTATCGTATGACAGATATACAAGCAGCATTAGGAATTTCACAATTAAAGAAATTAGAGAGTTTTAAAAAAAGAAGAAGAGAAATTGTAGCGTATTATAATAAAACATTAAATCTTCCTCATTTACTAGAAAAAGAGTATTCCGAAGCGTGTTTTCATTTATACCCAATTTTGTTACAGAATAGAGATAATTTTTATTATAAGGCAAAAGAAAAAGGTTTAAATTTACAAGTTCATTATATTCCAGTGCATACACAGCCTTATTATCAGCGTTTAGGGTATAAATGGGGAGATTATCCAAAAGCAGAAGCATATTATCAAAAATGTATTTCTTTACCTTTATATCCAACATTAACAGATAATGATTTGGCTACCATTATTGATCTTGTAAAGGAATGTTTATAATGGAACTTTGCTTAGGAACAGTACAATTTGGAATGGAATATGGTATTGCAAAGGATAAACAGCCAAGCATAGAACGCGTTTTTCAGATTATTGATTATGCCATTGAACATGGTATTCATACTATTGATACAGCAAAAGGCTATGGAACAGCAGAAGAAATTGTGGGGAAGTATTTAAAACAAACAAAATATCAACGAGAAAATTTATTTTTAATAAGTAAAGTTGGAAATTGTTTAGAAAATATTCCTTGTTCAAGGTATTATGCAATATTAAAAGAAGAAATAGAGAAATCGTTAGAGGTGTTGCATACAGCGTATTTAGATAGTTATCTTTTTCATTGTGCAGCGTATAGTTTTGATATTGCTAAATTAGAGGCTTTAGCTAAGATTAAAGAATTAGGATACATAAAACATTGCGGAGTATCTGTTTATTATCCAGAAGAAGCTATTGCTGCAATAAAAAGTGGTTTTGTAGATTTTATTCAATTACCATGTAATATGTTTGATCATCGCTTTTATTTAAATGGTGTTTTTAACTTAGCACAAGAAAATAATATAATTCTTCATAGTCGTAGTGTTTTTTTACAAGGCTTATTTTCTATGGTAGATAAGCAATTACCTTCTTTTTTAGAAAAAGCATATCCTTATTTAAAGCAAGTACAGTTTTTAGCAGAAGAAAATTCTATGACAGTGCTTGAAATGGCAATGGCTTATGTAAAGCATTTTTCTGCTATTGCTAATATTATTATTGGTGTTAATACCTTAGAACAATTAAAAGAAAATATAGCTATGTTTGGGAAAAATATTAATGAAAATGTTTTTAATATAATACAAACAAAATTTTCCTCATTAGATGAAGCAATATATCTTCCTATTTTTTGGAAGTAAGGAGTTGTTATGAATCAAGAGCAGATTTTTGTTTCTTCAGAAGCTGATAAATATTTTTTACGGAATAAGAATGTGTTAGATTCTTTTACAAAAGAACAAGATACTATTTATCAATTAATAAAAAAATTTAATCGTAAAGATGAAATTACTTCAGTATTAGAGCTTGGTTGTGCTAGTGGATATAGATTAAATTTTTTAAAAGATTTGTTGCCTAATTGTAAAAAGTTCGTTGGGGCAGATGCTTCTAGCTTAGCCATACAGCATGGAAAAGAAAAATATGGATTAGAATTATATCAAGATTCTTTTGTTTCTTTTCAATATCCAGAACAATTTAATTTGGTTATAGTTAATTTTGTATTACATTGGATTGATAGAGATTTATTGTATCAATGTATTGCTAATATTGATAGTTTTTTAAAATCTCAAAATTCTTTTTTAGTATTAGGAGATTTTTTTCCTTTTTATCCACATAAACGAAAGTATCATCATGTGGAAAAAGAACTTTATACATATAAATGTAATTATAAAGAAGTTTTTTTATGCTCTAATATGTATCAGATTTTGGACGAAGTAATTACTACACATGATAAAAATGAAAAGGTTAATAATTTAAGTCGTGTTTCTGTTTCTTTATTAGAAAAAAATAGTACAGAATTTTATGAAATAGTGAAGTGAGTTATATAGTATTGAAATGAAGGTGTAAGATGAATCAAGAAGAAGTTTTTAATACTTTTGAGGCAGATAATTGGTTTAAACGAAATTGTAATGCTCTTGATAGTATAAGCTATGAAGAAGATAAAATTTGTACTATGTTACAAAATCATAAATACCTAGATAATATTAGTTCTGTGCTTGAATTAGGTTGCTCTAGTGGTTATAGATTAAATTTATTAAAAAAAATTTTGCCTCATTGTAAAAAGTTTGTTGGTATGGATATTTCTGAACAAGCAGTGAAACATGGAATACAAAAATATGGCTTAGAATTATATCAAGATTCTCTTACAACTTTTGCGTATCCAGAACAGTTTGATATGGTTATAGTAAGTGGTGTTCTTTGTGTTCTTGAGAGAAAAAATTTATATCAATGCATAGCTAATATTGATAAATTACTTAAGGTACAAAATTCTTATTTAGTGTTGCATGATTTTTATCCTTTTCATTCGTATAAAAAAAGAAACCATCATGTTGCTAATGAGTATATATATATATAAGAGCGATTATAAACAACTTTTTTTGTTATCTAATATGTATCAACTTATTGATGAAAAAATTTATAATTGTGATAAAGTAAATGAAAAAATTACAACATTCAATAGAAGTTCTGTTTCTTTATTAGAAAAAAATAGTACGGAATTTTATGAAATAGTGAAGTGAGTTATGAGCAATTCAAAAAAAATACAAGAAAAAGCTGTAAAATTAATTCCAGGAATGACTCAATTACTTTCAAAACGTCCAGATCGATATGGTCGGGGTGTATGGCCTACATATTTTGAACAAGCAAAAGGTATTCTTGTTACAGATTTAGACGGTAAGACATATAAAGATTTTAGCATAGGTGGTATTGGAGCAACAGTTTTAGGCTATGCTGATGAAGATGTTAATAATGCTGTTATTGATGTTATTCAAAAAGGATCAGCAAGTACATTAAATCCTCCAGAAGAAGTAGCTCTTGCTGAAAAACTTATTGCATTGCACCCATGGGCGGAAATGGCACGTTTTGCTCGTTCTGGTGGTGAGGCAATGGCTATTGCTGTACGTATAGCAAGAGTTGCCACAAAGAAAGATAAAATTGTGTTTTGTGGGTATCATGGTTGGATGGATTGGTATCTAGCGGCAAATCTGGGTAAAAAAGAAGCATTAGATGAGCATTGGATAGCTGGGTTAAATCCTAATGGAGTGCCAAAGGGGTTGGAAGGAACAGCTATTCCATTTTTATATAATGATATTGAAAGTTTTAAAGAAGCAATAGCACAAGCTGGTGAAGATTTAGCTGCTGTGGTAATGGAACCTTTACGTAATTATTATCCTGAAAATGATTTTCTTGCTTGTATTCATCAAATAGTTAAAGAAAAGAAAGTTCCATTAATTGTAGATGAAATTTCTGCTGGATTTAGAATTTGCAATGGTGGGGCTCATTTAAAGCTAGGTATACAACCAGATATAGCTGTATTTTCAAAAGCACTTGGAAATGGCTTTCCTATTTCTGCTGTAATTGGAAAAGAATGGGTTATGTCTTTTGCTCAAGAAGCATTTATAACAAGTACAAATTGGACAGAAAGAGTTGGAAATGTGGCAGCGTTAGCTATGATTGAAAAATTTGTGCGTTGTGATGTTTCTTCTCATTTATTAAGAATTGCTGATATGGTGGCAAATTCTTGGGAACAACTTGGGAAAAAATATGATTTTGATTTACATATAGGAGGGTTTAAACCCCTTATTCATTTTAGTTTTGCAGAAAATCATTTTCTTTATATTACATATTTTTGCCAAGAAATGTTAAAAGAAGGTTTTTTAGCAAGTTCTGGTTTTTATGCTATGTATGCACATACAGAAGAAGATGTAAAAGAATATTTTGAAGCTTGTGATAGAGTTTTTGCAAAATTAAAAAAACATATAATTCAAAATGATGTGGAAAAACAATTAGAATGTCAAATAGCTCAATCTGGATTTGCCAGAATTAATTAGGAGTTATGATGAATATTGCTATTATACCAGCTCGATTTGGTTCAAAAAGGATTCCACATAAAAATATCCGTCATTTTATGGGAAAACCAATGCTTGCTTATGCAATTGAATGTGCTAAGAAAGCAAATATTTTTGATATTGTTATGGTTTCAACAGAATCAGAAGAAGTTGCAAAAGTAGCAAGAGACTATGGGGCAGAAGTTCCTTTTTATAGAAGTGAAAAAAATGCAAGTGATTTTGCAACAACGTATGATGTAATAGAAGAAGTTTTATTGACGTATCAAAAGCAAAATACTTTTTTTCATACAATGTGTTGTATTTATCCTTGTGTGCCATTTTTAACTCCTGAAATTTTAGTGGATTCGTATTCTTATTTACAACAATATGCGTCTGTTATGCCTGTTTGCAAATATCCAGTTCCTATTGAATGGGCAATGAAAATTGAAAATAATGTTCTCATTCCTTTTGATGAAAAAGCATTACAAATACGTTCGCAAGATTTAGAGCCAAAATATTATGATGTTGGAATGTTTTATTGGAGTAATGTTGCAGAATTATTCAATAAAAAAACTATTATTCCAGATTCTTGCTATGCCTATGTGTTGCCAGAAACTCAAGTACAAGATATTGATACATTGGAAGATTGGGCAATAGCAGAAATGAAATATAAGGTTATATATAATGAAAATAGGTCTTAAACTTTGGTCAATTAATACAGATCATTATTTTAACGAAGCAAAAAAACTTTATGATCAAGGTTATTTTGATTATATAGAGCTTTATACTGTACCGAATACAGTAGCAAGTCTTGAAAAGTGGAAAAAATTATCTATTCCTTATATTATTCATTGTCCACATTTTATGCATGGGTTTAATTTAGCAGAAAAAAGTAAAAGACTAGAAAATAAAAAAATTTATGATGAAGTAAAAATTTTTGCTGATGAACTTAATGTTCCTTATATTATTTTTCATGGTGGAATGGACGGATCAATAGAAGAAACTGTTTTTCAACTTAATTTAATTAATGATTCACGAGCGTTAATAGAGAATAAGCCCTTTATTCCTTTGGCTAAAAATCTTGGGATTAAATTTTGCAGAGGGGCAACAATAGAAGAAATTTCTTTTGTATTAAAAAATACAGGTTGTCGTTTTTGTTTAGATTTTTGTCATGCTGTTTGTTCTGCTAATTGGCAAAAAATAGATCCTTATGATTATGTACAAAAGTTTAATACCTTGCAACCTGTAATGTATCATCTTTCAGATTTAAAAGAAGAAACTTCTCCTTATGATAGCCATTATAATTTTGGAAAAGGACAATTAAATTTTGATAAAATTTTATCTAATCTTTCAACTAACGCAACAATAAGCATTGAAACAGAGAAAAAAAGTAAAGAAAATTTAGATGATTTTGGGGAAGACAGCATTTTTCTTAAAAATAAATTCTTTTCTAACTAAATAGGATAGATATGGATCACGTTTTTATTATTGCAGAAATGTCTGCTAATCATTGTGGCGATATAAACTTAGCAAAAAAAATTATTCAAAAAGCTAAAGAAATTGGTGCTGATGCAATAAAAATTCAAACATATACAGCAGATACATTAACTATTGATTGTGATAAAGATGATTTTAAAGTAACAAATCCAAATAGTTTGTGGTTTGGTGAAACACATTATTCTTTATATACAAAAGCGAGTACACCGTGGGAGTGGCAAAAAGAGTTAAAAAAGTATGCTGATGAGATAGGAATTGAATTTTTCTCTACTCCTTTTGACAAAACAGCTGTTGATTTTTTAGAGGATATGGAGGTTCAACGCTATAAAATAGCGTCTTTTGAAGCTGTGGATATACCACTGATTGAATATACAGCGTCAAAAGGAAAACCAATGATTATTTCTGTTGGTATTTCTTCTAAAGAAGAAATATGGGAAGCTGTTAATGCGTGTAAGCGAGTGGGAAATAATGATATTACATTATTAAAATGTACTTCTTCGTATCCAGCACCACTTGAGGATATGAATATTTTAACTATTCCAGATATGATTAAAGAGTTTGGCGTTAAGGTTGGACTTTCTGATCATTCTATGGTTGTTGAAACTGTTGTTTCTGCTGTTGCTTTAGGGGCAAAAGTAATAGAAAAACATTTTACTCTTGATAGAGCATTAGGTGGAGCTGATAGTGGTTTTTCATTGAATTTACAAGAGTTTAAGGAAATGGTTGAAGCTGTTAGAAGAACAGAAAAAGTTTTAGGTAATGTGACTTATGAAGTAAATTCTGTGAATAGAGAGCTTGCACGTTCTCTCTATGTGGTGGAAGATATAAAAAAAGGGGAAATATTTACAGAAAAAAATATTCGTTCTATTCGTCCTAATTATGGTTTGCATACACGATATTATCCTGCTATACTTGGTAAAAAAGCTACTCAAGATTTAGAAAGAGGTACAGCTTTAGCTTTTGAACATATTGAGGGAAATATTCAATAAAAACGAGGTCAATAATGCACGAAAGTTCAAAAATACGAATGGAATATTTTGTAAAAACATATCTTTCCAATGTAAAGCATAAAATGAAAGTTATTGATATTGGTAGCAGAGATGTAAATGGTTCGCATCGCTATTTATTTGATCCTGAAAAATTTGAATATGTAGGATTGGATTTAGTTCCTGGTAAAAATGTTGATATTATACCTAAAAAAGTTTATGCATGGACGGAAATTGAGGATAATTCTTACGATGTTGTTATAACAAATCAAACTTTTGAACATATTGAATTTTTTTGGGTAACATTTCAAGAAATGGTAAGAATTTTAAAACCAAAAGGTTTATTGTGTATAGTATGTCCTAGAGGTTTTGGTTTGCATAGATTTCCTGTTGATTGTTATCGTTTTGATGCTGATGGTTTGTTTGCTTTAGCACGTTTTGGCAATTTGAAAGTTATGCACGTAAGTACAAATATGCAACCAGAAGATGATTTACGGCCAGAATGGTATGTAAGAGGTGGAGAAGATTCTTTTTTAATTGCAAAAAAACCAGAAAATTGGAAAGGTTTTCTTGATATTGCAAATTATGAATATACTGATTCAAATATAGAACAATACCAAAGGCGTTTTGTCAAATGTTATCAACATAATTAAATGATTAAATAACGGATTATAATAGTAGGGAAAAATATTTTTTCCCTATTTTTTTAAGGTGTGTTTTTCAAATAATTATGAATTATTTGAAAAACACACCTTATATTTTGCCAACTTTGTTGTATTTCTTAGTTTTTGTTTAAGATGTTTTTATTAATAATTTATTGGAATAATATGTTTAATTGTTATTGGAATAGGTGTTGCATTGTATTTGAATAAGAAAATTCCTTTATAAAAATAATACTATTCCATTGGAGTTTATATGACAAAAAGTGAAATGAATATAATTTTTTCTCAAATTAATGCATATACATTACAAGCAATTAATGAAGAAGGACTAAGTATTTCAACAATTAATGGAATAAATTTATTTTGTTATTTGTTAGAAGAACAAGCAAAACTTTTGTTATATACCAATATAGGAAGAGTATATGCACAAGATAGTGAAATGAAAAATGATTATTATAAAAAATTATTACAAATGAATTTACCGTTATTTTCAAAAAATAATGTTTATTTGGGTGTTTCTGCTGATGATATTATTTATTTGACAACAAAGTTGGATAAGGTTTCTTTTTCTAAACAATTAATTGAAGAGCATATTCAAATGTTTTTAGAAGAAGTAGGGCATTATCAAGAAACATTGGAAAATATTTTTTCAGAAACAAATGTATTACCGCAAACAAAATCCTTTCAAGAACCATTTGATATGACAATGTTAGGAATAATGAGGGTATAATTATGAGTAATATTTCATCAATTCAAAATATACAAACAATACAAGCTTTCCATAATATAGCACAATCTGCTTCAATTAAGACTTCTTTACTTGAAATTGGAAAAAGTGCGTTATCAACAACTATAAGTCAAGCTCAAGGCGTAAATGTTGCAACTATGTTGCAGCAAAATTCAATGGAAGTAACATTTTTGCAAAATAATGCTTCACAAGCTTTGAAACAAGAAATTGCAAAGTTAAATACAAAACAAGAAGTTACAAAGCAAGAATTATCTGCTTTGTATTTTGAAAATGGACAATTACGAAACCATTATGATTTATTTCTTGCTGATATTGTGACAGCAACTGTATTAATAAAAAATATAAAACTTTCTTTTGACGAAAATAAATTTTCTCAAGAATTACAAATTATAAGTGATAATTTACAAAAATTAGTTTTAGCAACAGATAAAATATCAGCACAGAAGTATGCAGATGTCCTTGATAGTATTTTTGAACAATTAGAATCTCAAGCATTAGGTAATGCAAAAGAACATATTGATAATTTGCGTAGCTTGCTTGATAAGAAAATGGAATATTTGCAACGTGTTAATATACTGCAAAATGCAGTACAGGAAAGTGCTGAGCAAGGAAAATTTGCATATAATTTTCCAAGTGAAATAAACACTCTTCAAATTACAAGTGATAATATTTTTGGTATTGGTGCTTTGGCTTTTGCAGAGGAAAAATTATCTGCTGTTTTTGAGGAATTGCAACTTAGTAATTTATTGCAACATCTTATTTTAAATAATGAAAGTGATGAAACAGTAGAAAGTTTATATGCTAAGGCTGATGAAAAAGCGAAAGTTGTTATAGAAAATTTTTCAATAAATATTTTGCAAGAACTAAAAAATTCTTTACAAATTAATAGCCTTTCAGAAATATTTTCTATACTTAGTAATGTAAATTCTTTTTCACAAAGAATTATGCTTGAACAAGATAGCAAGGAAATATTAAATGAATTGCAAGAAAAAGAATTACAACTTTGCAAAGAATTTATTACAAATAATCAAGGAAATTCAAACCTTATTACAGCAGAAAATGCACATATTGTAGGTGAGTTATTAGAAAAAAATGCTTATAGCCAAGCTATTCTTTCTTTATTGACAAATGAAAAGAGTTTAAATGGGTTATTGTTTTTAAGAAATACAGAATTATTAACAAAACAAGAAAAATCAGAGCAATTACGAACAATAATAGCAAAAGCACAAGAAGTTGGTTTGGGACTTGAGGAACTTGTTTTAACAATAGAAACAGTATCAAATGATAATGAAATATTGAATGAAACTACTGCATTAGCTTCTTATTTATTATTGCAACCATTATTAAAAGAAAATAATATTCTTTCAGCTTATACTGTAAATACTATTAATTTTACAGCCTTAAAAGAAAGCATTGAAGTTTTGATGCAAAGCGATATAAAAGAAAAGAGTTTTAATAACTATATAGGATTATTTATTAATTCAGCATTTTTATTATATAAGACAGAAAATGCTCTTTCAACTGATCAAGCTAGGAAAGTAGATGATTTTATTAATGCTTTTTCTAGTGAAGTACAAGAGCGTATAAAAGATATTGTGAATAAACAAAATATTAATATTTTTCATGCAAAATTTGATGCAAATCTTGCAAAAAGTATTTTATACGCTACAAGTTATGGATTAAATTCTCGTATTCTCTATTCTGCATTGCGTAGTTTTGATGATAAAGCAAAATTTGATCCAGCCGTTAGAATGATAAATGCAGGTTTTCAAAAGCTTATTGGTATTGATTCCTTAGGTAATTTTAGTAAAGCAGATTTATTGGGTCTTGCAAAAAAGCAAATGCAAAATTCTTCTCTTGTACAAAATAATGCTCGTTTAGAAGAAATTAATCTTGCACAAGCGTTAATAAGAGGTGAATATGAGAATATTATTTCTTCAAAAGAATTTCTTAATCTTATGCAAGTACAAAAAATAACCAAGCCAGAAAATATTTCTGGTGAAACGTTAGCTACTTCTATTAATCTTTTACAACGGTTTTTAGCAAAGGATTTGAACGATCTTTCAAATTATCAATTAGCAAAACTTGGATTAACAAGAGAAGAAATTGATAGTTCTTATCTTGTTAAGCAAGCTGTGTATAATGCAACTGATTATGTAAAAAATAGTTTTGAATATGCACTACTTATTGCTAATTATTTTGTAATGACTAATAAAACAGACTCACAAAGTCAAGAGGCTGTGCTTACGGCTATTGAAGCAAATACAACTATTCGTGAATATATTAAATTTTTAGGGTTATCTGATAAAGAAAAACGATCAGCTTTAGAAGGATTAGCGATAAATGGGCATTTATTTGTTGATTTAGCAAAATTTCAAACTTCTACGGTAAACTTTAAAAATCAAAATAAACAAGGTGTAGCATTAAAAAATAATTTATCCATTATAACTTCTGCAAAAACATCAGAAGATGATAAAAATACAGCAAGACAAGAGATTATTAAATTATTGCAAGGAACAGAAACACAACCTTTAACAGTATGGGCGGATAGTGTTCTTGCTGTGAAAAAACATGATTCTGTTGATAATACAAAGTCTTTTGCCTTAGCTTTGGATAAAACTATAAGAACTCCGCATACTTTGCTTCAAGAAATGGGAAAGCTTTATATGAAGGATAAACTTTTTCATGTTAATTTGACAGATAAAATGCAACGTGTAGAAAAACAAATTGATACAGAAAGAAATGTATTATTATCTGATTATGATAAAAGTTTATTAGATAGCTGCATGAAAGTTGCTTTGGGTCTTGCTTGTGTGGAATTTGATTATGCAGATTATCGTACTATGTTACGTAATTATGCAACAAAACAACATAGTTTTAGTGAATTAGATAAGGCAGCACATTTTAAAACATATATGCAAGAAGTTTTTCTTGAACTTGGCATTGATCAAAGTGTTGTTTCTGGTTTGGTGGATCATATAGTTTTTCATTCACTTGATACAAAAGAAAGAATAGATCAACAAATATCTATCCTTATGGAAAAAGTTAGAACAATTTCCCATGCTTTTTCTTCATTTTCTGCAACAGGAAAAATGGAAAATCTTGTTTCACTATATAAAAGTAGTATGAATATCTTGGAAGATCTTGAACAAGATCAAGCTATTTATATTGATGGAAAAACAGGAATGAGTTTAGAAGTTGAACAAATTCAAGCTGGTATTGATATGGCTAATATTTTTTCCATACAAAGAAATGCTCATAATGAACCTGTGGTAAAAATTGGAAGTGGATTTATAGGGGAATTTGGAATAGATTTTGAACTTCATGAGGCAGTGAGTGCAACTGCTAAAATTAATGCTAATGCAATGGGTGTTCTTTCTTTGACTTTTGAATCAGATACAGATGCATCTATTTTTATGGCAAAAGTTTTAAGCCGTTTGGTAGATAAATTTGATTTGTTTTATGCAAAAAATGCATCTGTTGGTTCTCAATTTGGAGCAGGAGCAACTGTATCTGCGGAATTGAATATTGCTAGTTTAGTAGGTTTTGATTATGCTGATTTTGGCTTTGGTGTTGAGGTTTCTGGAAGTGGTTCGTATTTTACTGTACGAGGAACAAAGGAAAATGAAACACATTTAAAGGGAGCATATACACTTTCAGGAGAAGTAGGAATAACACTTTCTGATAGTGTAAAAGAATTAGCAGAAAATCCTATAAATGTGGTTCAATCTATGGGGATGCCAAATGAATTTTCAAAATCTAAAACTTTTGCTGTTGAAAAGGAACTTATTGGAATAACAGATATTTTTAATAAACAATTAACAAAATTGATAGAAGAACATACACTTTTAGAAAGTTTGCCAGCAGGCATTAATTTGTTTGGAAAAAAACATCAATTAACACAAGAGCAAATTACACAATTATTGGAATATTATCATGAGCATAAAGAAGAAGGAATGAAAATAAAAGTTCGCTATGCTTATGATATTGATACTACAAATGCCGATACAAGTATTGCAAATCAAATGAAAAAAGCATTATCTGCAAATTCTCGTCAACTTCAATCTTGTTCTGTTTTTATTACAACTGATGATAATGATAAAGAATTTGAATTGCCCTACAATATTGCAGGAATAACATTTGGTATTCATCAAAATTATCAAGCAATAAAAACACGCGAAATTGTTGTATAATAAATTGTGTTATAATTTTTGAAAATAAGAAAAAGCCGTATTTTTAGAATACGGCTTTTTTGTGAGTAATTTTCTTTTTTTTCTTTTGGTAGTTACACTGTCTTTATCCGTAACTTCCTTTGTCGTAACGGCTAAAGCGAAATGATTTCCCTCAAGCCCCCTCAATAATAAAAAGTTATTTGTTTTGGATATGGAATATTTTTTAATGCTATTATATTGTAACTATGTTATTTTCCATTTTTAATATCATGGTAAATATTATCCACCGCAGCAAGTATTTCAAAGGAAGGATTCCAGCCAATAAGAACAGCCATTTTTAAATTTATTGCTAAACCAAGTGGCCCAGAAAATTCTTGTGTACAATCTCTTGGTAATAAACCATTAATAGTATTTTTTATAGCATTAGCAGTATTTTTGCCTTCACTTTCAAAGCTTGGACGCGATAAACTCATTAAAACTCCAAGTTCTGTTTCTCTTGCTCCAAGTTGGGAAAAAGTTGGGATATTTGCTTCAATAATAGGTTGTAAAATTTTTGTCATATTTTCGGCTTGCATTCCAACATTAATGGTTAGATATATAGCATCACATTCTTTTGCTAATTTTTTTATGCAAGCAATAAAATTAGTTAAAATTTGTTTTTTTGTGCCAGAACCATCGAAACTGCATAAATTAAGTTGAAAGCCTAATTTATTTGCTGCATTTTTAATTTGCTTATAGGCAATAGTTACTTTGTTTTCCTTTTGATTATAAGGAATACCAAGTGTTTTAAATTTAAAAACATCATGGAATGTTGTTAATTGTCGTTCATAACGTCCTGTTTCTATTGATGCATGGACATGGTCGAAACCAGAATCGTTAACAGATTTAATAATTTTTGCTTCAATAGAATCAGTTACAGCCATAACAAAAGTAGAAACATCATGTTCATTTGTAGCAAAATCAATACCTGCAAAATTTCCAAAAGCAAGAATTATATCAATATCATTTTTTTCATGTATTCTTGTAAGAATAGTTTTTTTTTGTTTTTTTCTTTGCTCACTATCCCAGTTTGCAGAATAAAAACCATCAGGAATAAATTCTAAGAACTCGCTCTTAGTATTTTTTATAATCCAATTCCAAAGTTCAGAGGTATTTTCAAAAGAATCACTATCTGGAATAGGAGTATTGACAATAATATCTTGTTGCATAAGTTCTTTTATAAGGGATAATAGGGCAAGTTGATATTCTTTATATTGACCACCTTCAACATAAATAACACGCCATTTATGTTGTGGAGTGTTTTTTAAAATATGGGCATGGGCTGTAAAATAAAAATTTATACAAATAAAAATAGAAAAAATATTAATCAATATACGCATAAAAAATCCTTTATTCTATATTATCATACTGTATTAAATAAATAAATTCAAGAAGTATTTTCTTTGTCAATAAAATAATATGCCAATTTTTTTTGCATTTTTTCAAATAAAATTGGCAAGAGTATTGTCTTATGAGGAGAGAATATACATAAAGGAAAAAATATTATTATAACATATTTGTTTATCAATATAATATATTTTTTGGATTATGTTTTGCATAGATAATAGTAGCTTGCGTCTTTTTATCAAACTAGCTATTATTATTGTATAGTTTTTTATAGGTATGATATGAATAATAAAGAAGTTTTAAAAATGGAATTTGAAAAACTTTCTCCATACACAGCAAAATATGGTAATGTATTTTTTGCATACGATACTTTGTGTGAATGGAGTTTTTCTGATTATCAAGCAACATTATTACCTGTATTTGATAAAAAAATAGTAACAAAAGAAATGATGGCTATTTTTTTTGCAATAAAAATTGAAAATAGCTTATGGTTTCTTGGTATTGAAAAAAAAGATTGGATTTTGTTTCACCATGCAGTAAAAAATAAAGAAGAACTACAAAATTCTTATACAGAAATTTTTCCTTTAGAGTTACAGCAGGTAATAGCAGAAGATTTTATTAAACCATATTTAGAAAAATTAGGACAACTTCTTAATTCTTCTATAATCTTATTAGCTAGTTATTTAAATCAATTTGAAACAATTTCTCTTTCATCTTCGGTTTTATCTTGTGAGATTAATGTAAAAAAGAATAAAGAACAATGTTATCAATCTTTGCTTCATTTTTTTATTCCAGAAGAAATGGCAAGTATTCATTTGCTTGAAAAAATAAAAAAAATATTGCCTAATATTCCTCAAACAAAAACTATTCTTGAAAAGCAGGATATTCTATTGCCTATAAGTTTTTGTATTGGAGAAACAAGTATTACTGTACGTGATTTTGAAACTCTTGCCGAAGGTGATTTTATTCTTTTTGATAGTTTTTATGGAAAAAATGGAATAATAAAAATTTATCCTCATTATTCAATTTTAATGAATAATGAAAATTTTGTTTTTTCAGAAGATACTTATCTTTTTTGTATAATAGAAGATACATCTATTTTAGTAAAAGAATGGATTCAAAAGGCAAGTGAGGAAGATTTTATGGAAGAAAATATAAAAAATGAAGACGTACAAAAAGATATATCTAGTACAGCAACAATACCAACAAATCTTTCTGATTTTGGTTTGGTTATGCATTTTGAATTAGAGCAAAGAATGATAAGTTTAGAGGAATTACAATCAATAAAAGCTGGTTATACTTTTGCTTTAAATGTAGATTTGCTTGCACCTGTGAATTTGGTTGTAAAAGGAAAAACTCTTGGGAAAGGCAAAATAGTGGATATTAATGGTGTGTTTGGTGTACAAGTAACAGAATTTTATAATAAGTAAGAAATATGATTGCAGGTATTAATCCTTTATATTTTATTATAGGTATGGCAGGGTTGGGTCTAGCACCATTTTTTTTAATGATGGTTACGTCCTATGTAAAGATTATTGTTGTTACAAGCTTGGTTCGTAATGCATTGGGGGTGCAGCAAGTACCACCAGCTATGGTTATGAATGGGTTAGCTATGATTTTAACCTTATTTATTATGGCACCTATTCTTATGGATATGAAAATAATTTTAGATAAAAAACAAATTTCAGAAAATATATCTCCCACAGAGGCAATAGTACTTGCAAGTGATTTGTCAGAACCTTTGAAAAGTTTTTTAATAAAAAATTCAGATCCTGTTATAAAAAAAGCTTTTGTACAAACAGCAAAAAAGATTTGGCCTAAAAATAAACATGAATTTATACAAGAAAATAATTTCTTAATTTTAATTCCTGCTTTTACTATTTCGGAATTAACAAAAGCTTTTCAAATAGGATTTTTATTGTATTTACCGTTTATTGTGATTGATCTTATTATTTCAAATATATTATTAGCAATGGGAATGATGATGGTTTCTCCTATGACAATTTCATTACCATTTAAACTTTTGCTTTTTGTTACATTAGACGGTTGGTTAAAAATAAGTCAAGGTTTACTTTTAAGTTATCAATAAGGAAAGAGTATGGAAGTAGCAGTATTAGAAAAAAATGGAATTCCATTTATTAGGTTAAATGGACGTATGGACGCAACAACAGTAGCAAATTTTGAAGAAATTTGTTCTGAAATTGTAGCAAAAAATAATCCTAAGATTATTATTAGTCTTGAAGAATTAGAATATATTAGTTCCGCAGGGTTACGTGGTATTTTACTTATGGAAAAATTAAGTAAAAAATACCAAACTGTACTTGTCTTTTTTGGTTTACAAAAAATGGTTCAAGAAGTTTTTAATATTACTGGTTTTACAGAAATTTTGAAAATTTGTGATACCTATGATGACGCAGTTGCCATTTAGGGAAGTGAGGATTTATGGCAATATTAAACGTTCCAGCAACGCTAGAAAATATCGTTGTGGTTAATCAATTTATTAAAGAACATTTGCCAAGTGAGTACCAGTGGCTGCAAAAAAAAGTACAGCTTGTTGCTGAAGAATTGCTTGTTAATGTATTTATGCACGCATATTCTGGTGAAATTAATACAGCAGAAATTGGGTGTAGAAATGTTTATTTGGATAATGTAGAATATTTTTGTTTTTGGGTAAAGGATACAGGTAAACCTTTTAATCCTTTTTTAGATGTTCCTCCTCCTGATACTCATTTGTCTATTGAGCAAAGACCTGTGGGAGGTTTAGGTATTCATTTAATAAAATCTATGGTTACGCATTTTGCGTATAGTTATATAGATAAAAAAAATCTCATAGAGCTTTATTTTGCAAAAGAAAAGAGTTAATAAAAAATTTTTTATTATTTTGTATGGTTTTGTTTTTCTTTTTTCTTTTCATACGACAACACAAGGGGAAATTTTATCGTGTGATATTTCGGTGGAAGAAAAAGATATTTCTGAAAAAATGGTTCGTGTTCAAGGGGAAACAGGAAAATGGATTTCTTTAAAAGAAAAAGAATCGTATAATTTGATTCAAGAAATAGATATTTATTCTCTTTCCTCTCATGCAAAATTATTAATTTTACCACACATGGTAAATGAAAAACATTATTATCGTGTAGAGCAGAAAAATATTCATTGGGAAACTATTATTATAGAAGCAGCAAAAAAATTTCAAATTGATGAAAAATTAATACGAGCAGTTATACGCGTTGAATCAAATTTTATTGCAAATGCTATTTCGCATAAAGGGGCTGTCGGAGCAATGCAGCTTATGCCAGAAACGCAAAAAGAGTTAGGACTTGAAGATCCCACAAATGCAAAAGAAAATGTGTTTGCTGGTACTAAGTATCTAAAGCAACAATTACAACGGTTTAATAATCTTGAATTAGCATTAGCAGCATATAATGCAGGTGCAGGTAATGTTCGTAAATATGGAGGTATTCCTCCTTTTAAAGAAACACAAAATTTTGTTAAACGTGTTTTAACGTTTATGCATGAATAGGGTGTGTTTCTAAATTAATTTTTATTTTTTTAACTTATATAATATTCTCTTATTTATTATACTATTACCTAGTATCACGTTTTATAATGGGGTTACACTCTTTCAGCAAGTCGCTTTGCTTCTCGCTTTCAGAGAGTGAAACTTATTAGAGTAGTGATTTTATGAAAATATTTTTTGTTTTTACAAGCCTAATTTGTGAAAGTAGTTATAAATAATTTGGAAACACACTCTATATATAACAACAAATACTTTTTCATTTTTGCAAGAAAAGGTTTTTACTAATACCCTAAAATGGACAAATGTATTGAAACTTGTTTCAATACATTTGTCTAATTGAGGGGGATTGGGGGAAATCATTTCCCCCAAAAAAATATTTTAATTTAGAAAAATGCCTTAATTTTTTATTCTGTTTGGTAATTTGCATATCCTCGTGATTGTTGATTTGTATCATTTGGATTTGGGTTATTATTGTATATTGTTATAGAAACATTCATATTTTCAAGTTGATCAAATTTTTCTTTTAAACGAAATTGATTTGCTACTAATGTTTGAAAGGAATGAGGGTTAGAAGTAAACATTTGTATTGTCAGTGTTCCATCAGTATTTTTTATAAGACGTATTTCTGTATCTGCTAAAATATCTTGTTTTAATTGTAATCGAATTTCTTGTTCTTTTGCATTTGCTTGTGAAATTAAAATATGATTAAGAAGTTTTTCTTGTAGGTTATTATCTGTATCAATTTCTGGGGTCAAAGAATTTTCTTGCTGAGGAATTGTAAAAAATGAGCTAAGGGAATATAAGGAATGATAGGGATCTTCCTTATCTTGTTTTTGGTCTTGTTGTGTTAATTGTTTTTCAAAATAATGAATATCTTGGGCATGGGGCAAGGGTGATTTTTTTTGTTTTTCATAATCTTGTTCAATAAGTTGATTGAGACGTGTATTATCTATTTTGGTATTACTCATAATTTTTATTAATGTTTTTACGTTATGGAATTATTATTGGTTTATATTCTTCTGTTTCCTGTTCTTCTGTTTTTTCTTGTAACATTTTTTCTTTTTCTACCCATATTTCATGGTGTTTTTCTATTTTGATTGTATTTTTTTGTGCTTGTTTTAAAAGCTCTTTTTTTTCGTTTAATTCTTTTATAATATTTTGTTCTTGTTTTTGGAGTTCTTCAAGTTCTTGTTCTAAGTATATTTCTTGATTTTTTAATTGTGAGAATTTTATTTTAAATTCATTTAATGTATCAGAATAAATTGTTTTACCAAGTAATTTAGTATATTCATTTTCTTCTTCTTGTAAACGCCATTTATGGTATTCAAGAATCTTTTTTTCTTGAAGATAAATTTTTTGTTCAATATTTTTAAGCTGTTGCTCTATACGTGTTGTTACTTGTTGTAAGGTATTTTCTCTATGCTTACGTATGTGGATAAGTTGTATAAGTGGGTATTGTTTCATTATTGAATCACCATAGCAAGGGCTTTTATTGTTTCATCATAACATATTTTTTCATCAAGCTTTTGTTTTAGGAAATTATTGACAGCTTGAATTTTATTAATGGCATTATCTGCTTCTGGATCTGTTCCTTGTTTGTATTCACCAAGTTGTATGAGTAATTCTACTTCTGCATATTTAGCTAAAATTTTTCTTAATTCTTGAGCATTTTGTTTTTGTTCTTCGCTGACAATATTATTCATTATTCTGCTAACACTAGATAAAATGTCTATGGCTGGATAGTGATTGGCAGCAGCAAGTTTACGAGATAAAATAATGTGCCCATCAAGAATGGATCGTGTTTCATCTGCAATGGGTTCTGTCATATCATCACCTTCTACAAGAACTGTGTATAAGGCTGTAATAGAGCCTTTGTCTGTATTACCTGCTCGTTCCATAAGTTTAGGTAAGGCGGAAAAAACAGAGGGAGGAAAACCTCGTCTTGTTGGTGGTTCTCCTGCTGCAAGTCCTATTTCTCTTTGTGCTCGTCCAAAACGAGTAACAGAATCCATTAAAAGTAAAACTTTTTTATTTTGATCGCGAAAATATTCGGCTATTGCTGTTGCTGTATAAGCTGCTTTTAAGCGTTCCATAGCGGATCTATCTGAAGTAGAAACAACAAGAACGGTTTTTTTCATGCCGTCTGTACCTAAATCATTTTGAATAAATTCTTTTACTTCTCTTCCACGTTCACCAATTAAGGCTAATACACAAATATCAGCAGAGCAACCTTTGATAATAGAAGATAAAAGTGTGCTTTTACCTCCACCTGCAGCAGCAAAAATTCCCATTCTTTGACCTTCACCACAAGTTAAAATACCGTCTATTGCTCGTAAACCAAGAGAAAGGGGGCTATCGATAATTCTTCTTTGCATGGGGTTTGGTGGGTCAGCATAAACAGGGTATTGATTTTGAGTTTTTAGATTTGGGCCATCATCAATAGGATTTCCTAATCCATCAAGGACACGTCCTAAAAGTTCTTGTCCTACTGGTACAGAAAAAATTTTTCCTGTGGGGATAACTTCTGTGGCAGGTGAAATTCCTTGTAAATCTCCTAATGGTGTAAGTAGGGCTACTTGCTTGATAAATCCAACAACTTCTGCTTTTAATTCCCAGTTTTCCCAAGGATTTCGTAAAATACAAAGTTCCCCTATTTTTACTCCAGGAACAACTGCTCGGATAATTGTTCCTATAACTTGCTCTACTTTACCACGAACTTCTATAAGGGACGTTTCTTGGACAGTTTCTTTTAATAATGAAGCAATATATTCAAATGCCACAATAATTATATCCTATTTTTTAAATTTATTTTTAAAGGCATTTTCTAATGCTTTTAATTGTGTTGCTAAACTTGCATCAATAACACCAAGTTCACTTTCAATTATACAAGAATCTAATGCAAGCTTTGGATCGGCAATAACATCTAAAAAGTTTGTTCCTTGTTGATTATTAATCATGCTTGCTAGAGAATCTCGAACTATTTTTTCATCTTGAGGGTTAACTTTTATAAGTATTTGTTGTTGATTACGCACGTGTTGCAATGCTGTGTGGACTATACGAATAATGCGTTCTTTATCATCAAGATCACCAATAACTTTTTTTATAGATTCCGTAACAATATCTACAACTGTATTTTCTATATTTTCGATAAACGCAACAGAGGAAAGGACTGTTTCCATAAGTTTTTCTGTATGTTCTAATTTTCCTTCATTTTGTCCATCTAAATAACCTTGTTCTTTTCTTTTTTGGTATTCATTTTCTGCATTTTCTAAAATATTTTTTGCACGATTTTTTGCTTCTCCAAGAATGGAATTTGCCTCAATAAATTGTGATAATTCGTGAGCTTTAATAATTTTTTTTCCTGTTGTTAGGTATAAGGAATTATTTGTTAATTGAAATAAGGAAGCCATTTGCTGTTCAGCTCCTTTAATAATATTTTTTTTATTCCAAACCAAATAAGTCTTTTATGATGATTGGAAATAGTTTCATTTTGTTTGTTTTTTAGTTGGTTGGCAAGATATGGTAAATTTTCTTGGCAGTTATTTGCAAAAAAATGTTTAAGTGGTTCTTCCCATGTATCTGTACAATGATAAAGAGCATCTTGTCCGTGTTGAAAAATTTTTGTTGTTAATGGTAATTGTTCATCTTTATTTTGATATAATTGGCAAAGAGTATGAAATCTAAATTTTGCACGGGAAAGAGCATAAAAATAATTTTCTGTACCTAAAAATTCTTTTAAACATAAAACATCTTCTTTTTTTATTTTTAAAGAAATTTCTTGTGCATGAAGAGATATACCAAATAGTAAGGCTAATTGATAAAGACTTTGTGTATCCATTAAAAGTAAGCGTTTTGTTTCATCAGCAAAATTCCAGTAAAAAAAATTTGTAGTATTATTGGAATGTTGTTTTTTTTGCATATAGGTATGCAGAATGCTTTCATCAAGATAGGTAGATAAGGTTTTATCTATATCTTGCGAAGAAATATCTGCGTTATTGTTTTGAAAATGTTGGAGATTAAAAGCAATAATAGCAGAAAAAAGTGTATCATTATTTTTTATAATATTTGTATAAAATCCCTTACTCATGATCGTTATTAATATTTTTTTGTTTATATGTTGTGTAGCTATTCATAATTATTTTGAATAAATAAATAAGAGCTACAAAAAATGTTATTGCTAAAAGAATAGTGGTAAGTGTTCCAAATTGGCTTTCTGTAAGTGTTTCATAAAAAGATTTTTTTTCTTGCATGGGAACGCTTATTTCTTCTCTTACTGGTACAAGCATAATAGATATATTTTCAAAATCAAGATTAGGTACGGCTTTGGCTGTTGTTTCTTTTATTTTAGCAATAAAATTAACAACAGGAGATTCTGATGTATGCCGTAAAAATACAGCAGCAGAGGGTTTTGTATGTGTTTCTGTTGTTTGGTCAATATATTCAAGAACAATATGGACACGAGCTGTAAGTACACCATCTATTTGTGAAAATGTTTCTGATAATTCTTGTGAAATAGCAAAAGCAAGGCGAGCATTTTCTTCTGAATTAGAAGAAATAATATTTTCTCCTTTAAAAATTTCTCCTAAATTTTGGAAATTTTCACGTGGTAAATTATTTTTTTGCAGAATTTCAAGAGCTTGTATAAGTTGGTTTTCATCTACGCTTAAGGAAAATTTTCCCTTACCTTGTGCATTTTTGTCTACATTTATCCCATGTTTTAATAAGACAGCTAACATTTCATTGACTTGTTTTTCTGATAAATCTTGGTATAAATCTTTTTGGCAGGCACTAAGAATAATAAAAAAAAGAAAAAGTAGACAATATCTTGAAAGATAATTATTTATTTTTTTTATCATTTTATTATCCTTGTTGTTTTAATATCTGTTCATATTGCTGTGTTGTGTGGGTTATAAGGGAATTATTTTGTGTTATTTGTACATTTAATATTGTTATAAGATATTGTAAACGAAAAAGTTCGTTATGAGTAATAGTATTGTGAGCAATATTTGATAAAAGTGTTTGTATTTCTGTTAAATATTCTTGTGGGGTAACAGAAAGATTTTGTATTGTATTTTCGGAAAAAGTTGTTTTGAGCAGTTTCTTATTATGAAGATGTGAAGATAGCTGTGTAATTTCGTATGGTTCATGTATGGTACGTGTATTGGAATGAATGGAAGAAACTTCTGGATTTTGTAAAAGATGTTTTTCAAATTCAAGCACAAGAGCTGTACTAGGTTTTTCTAGTTCTTGATTTTTGGGAAGGTTTTCAAGAGAAGTTTCTGTTATATTCTCAACGAGCTTTTGTGCTGAATGAGAAAAAATACCAAAATCCATATAATTTTCCTTTATAAGAATTAAAAATGCATAAGTATTTCTTGAGCTGCTATGAATGCATTATTTTTTTGTTGGGCTAATTCCATGTGTTCTGGGATAAGTCCTTGATCCATTTCTTGCTTTAATTTGTATTGCATGGAATAAATTTCATCTTTAATAGGGCTTATTGATTGATTTTTTTCTAATAAATCAAAAATTGAAATAAAAGTATCCATAATATCCTCATTATATATAGTATAATCTTTGTTTGAGGGAAGTAGAATTATTTTTTAGTTTAAGGTATAAAGGGGGGATTTTTAATTTCCTCTAATAAATTAAATACTAAAATTTGCTATAATGTTTCTAAAAGATTTTGTGCTAATTCTTTTGATGAGGAGGATTGATTTGCTACTTCTTCTAAAAAAGATTTTGCTTGTTCTTTTTTATTTTGCAGAAAATAAGAAAGTCCTAATAACACTTTTGCTTCTGTATCGTTTTTATTTTTAGTTAATATTGTTTGCAGAAGTTCATTTGCTTTTTCAAAATCTCCTACTGTAAGGTAGTTATGAGCAAGTCCTAATATAGCTCCACTATGTTCTTTTTGAAAAAAAAGGATTGTTTCAAAAATGGTTCTAGCTTGTAATGTATATCCTTTATGATTACCTAATAAGGCAATGTCTAAAAGTCTTGAAATTTCTTTTTGTGTTAGCATATTTTGTTCCTAAATTTTTTATCCAGCACGTTGTGCAATGCTTTTCATTGAATCACAAAGGCTTTTGGTAACAGTTGAAATTGTTTCAATTAATGCATTATATTGTCCCATAGAAAATTGGATAGTAAGAAGTTGTTCTTGGCTTAGTTCATTACCTTGTAATAATTTATCCATTTGTGCTTGCAAGTGTTGCCCTTTGCTTTCAAGAGATGCTATACTTTGATCAAAAAGATTACTAATATTTATACCTGTATTGATATTATTCATAATTTTACTCCTGTATAATAATATTGTGTATTATTAATGCAATTATTTTTTTATTGTATAATAAGTAGTTATTGGTAATTATACTAAAATAATATTGTTATTATAGATTATTATTGCAATAAAAGTGGGATAGTAGAAATTACACCATGTGTGCTGATTGTTAATTCTTTTAGTGTAATTTTTTCTAATCGTGAGCCATTTGGTAGTAAACCTCCCTCAAATATTTTTTCATTATTATCAAGAGTAATAAAGGGAATGGCATTTGTATTGACGCTTGTTATTGCAAAATCTGTTTTATTAAGAATTTTTTCTTTTTTACTTATTCCTTTTTTTATATCAGAAGAAAATGTTTTTTGTGCTTCTTTATTTTTTATTCTATATACAAGGGCAAAACCAAGTTCTTTTTCTAATTCTGTAAAAAGAGTGATAAGTTTTTCTTTGTCTTGTTTATTTTGAATACCAGTAATGAGTATATCTCCTGTTCTATATTCTATAAAAATATTCTCAAGATGATTTTTTTTTTGTTTTTCTTTTATTTTTTCATGTAATTCTTGAGCAAAAATAGTTTTTTCCTGTATTTTTGGTTCAAGCTCTGCATAATAAGGAATAAGTTCCTTTAATGCTGTGTAGCCTCTTTGCATAAAAAGAGAATCTTTTACATAATATCCTATGAAAATATTTTCTTGTGAAAGTGTTACCGTAGGATATATTTGTTTTGTTTCTAAGGTTTGTTTTATTGTTTTTATTATATCCTCTTTTATTATAAGGTTTAGGTATACAGGAAATTGCATTTTCTGTGCCAAAGAATAGAGCTTTGCTCTTTCTTGGTCTGATTCAATTATACCTTGAAACTGTATCCCTTTTTCTGTAACAAGAATATTGATATGTGGAAAACCATTTATTTCAAGATATTGTTTTATTTCATCAGTATTTTTAAATTCATTTTTAGAAAGAGGTGTAAAGGTTAAAACAAGAGTAAGAAGAAAAAATAGGCTAATAAAAAATAAGAAAAATTTTTTCTTTTTGTTTTTTTTATTGGGTATAATAGCAAGAGAATTTGCAACAATGTTGGCATTAAGTGTTTTATCTGTATTTTTTTGCAAACTTTCTTGCTTGTTGTTTTCTTGTGGAAGAGTATAATTTTGTGTCTGTTCTAAAGATGTATAAAGTGTATGAAGAATATGTGTTATATCAGAATTTGCCCATGCTATATTAACGGTATTAAGGGCTAATAATTCGCTTTCATTCCATGCTGTTTGTTCTTGTATTTCTTGGTTATTAAGACTAACTTTTCCTTCTAAAGGTTGTATTGTAACAAAATATGATTTTTGTATTTCTTTATTATTGTTAGAGGGTTGTTCTGTTATTTCAATTAAAAGATGATGTTCTGCAAGGCATTTATCTTGTAAAATAATATCACAAGAATCATGAGTGCCGATGGTATGCTTACCTATTGGCAAGATAATTTCTGCTCCAATATGAAAGCCAGAAAAAATATGTAAAAGTATGCCTTGTTGCTCCATGATATTTAATGTGCCTTTACTGACGTATTTTTTCTTGTGCAGCCACTTCCGATTTGTTGTGGTGTTTCTCGGTTTTCATAGTTGTTTTGTGTTGGTGATTTTTTAAAGCTTTGTTCGTCAATGTGTATTGGTGTACTTGGAATTTCATCTAATCGTATAATTTTGGGTGTGATAAGAATAAGTCTTTCCATTCTTCTGCTGTTTTTATTGGAACTTTTAAATGCATGGCCTAATAGAGGAATATTTTTGAGAATTGGTATACCACTATCACTATCAATTTTTTCTTCGTAATAATAACCACCAATAAGTAAACTTTGATTTGTTCCTACAATAGCTTGTGTATTGATTTTAGTTTGTTTAATAGGGGGAATCCCATCAGCTTGTAATGCTGTGCCACGTGATTCATTTTGATTATCTTGTACATTGACAGCAAGTTTTATAGAAGAAGTTCCATTTTCATTATGGATAATATGAGGAGTAACACGTAAAACTGTTCCTGCTTCAACTTTAAAAAGATCTACTGCTTGATACCCTTTTATTTCAAGATAATAGGTACTTGTATTTTCTAATGTAGCTTGGACATTATCAACTGTTAAAACAGAGGGTTTTCCAAGCATTCTAGCTTCGCCATCTTCTTCTAATGCTTGTATTTTAGCTAAAAAGAAATCTGCACCCATAGTATAAATTGTTGAAAGGGAAAGTCCCGTAGATCCTAATTTACCAACTTCTGGCAAAGGTTTAAAGTTTTGCGTAGAATTGCCTAATTCTCCACCTCCGCTCCAGCCTTCTTTATGTTCATTTTTTCCTTGATAAGTAACGCCAAGATCACGTTTATAGTTTGTATCAATGTCAACAATAGCGGCATGGATTTCAACTAATTCTACTGGTTTATCTAAATCTTGAATAACTTCAGCATAATAGGGCATACGATATGACGCATCATTAATAATAACAGCATTAACACGTGGATCTGCCATAATATTTACGGTTGTATTATAGGAGGGAGATTGTGGCAGGGTATTTTGTGTTTCTTCTTGTTTTCCTATGCTGCTAAGTCCTGTACCATTTAAACCATTAATAGTCGCTTTTTGTTGTACTTGTTTACTTGCAGAAATTGTTGAACCTGTAAGCATAGCACGGAGAATAGAGGCAACACCAGGTATGGTGATTTGTTTATCCATGCTATTTATAGTTATATCATCAGCCCAAGCATATTTTAGTGGAAAAACTTTCATAACGATGTTTTGTGTTTGGGCAATTTCAAAAGAATGTGCGGTATTTTGGATTTTTTCAATATAACTTTGTGGTCCTTGCACAGAAATAACATTTCCATTTTTTCCTAAACGGGCAGGTAGTTCTTGAGAGAAAATATTTGCTTCTTTTAAGAGAGAAAACATATGTTCTGCACTCATGGATTGAGGGCTAATAATAGCTTGTTGAAATTCGCGTATATGGTAAAAATAAAGTGTATTTGCTAAGGTATACCAAGAAATTTGAAAAGCTGATTGCATACTGTTTAGAAAATCGTTTGGATTCACTTCTTCAAATTTTCCACTAAGTTTTCCGTCTATTTGTGGGGAAATTGAGGCTGTATAGCCTTGAGATTTTGCAAATTGAATTAAGACTAAACTAATATCTTGCTGTTCTGCATAATATGAAAAATTTTTTTTAAAAGAAGTTACTCCCAAACTGTATGTGGGAAAAAAGAAGAAAATGCTTATAATAAATAAAAGTAATTTTGTTTTCATATTGTGTTATCAAGATAATGTATGCTAATTAGTAGTTATTTTATTGTACTGATAATGTTTTTCCATAATTCAGCATCATTTAATAGTTCTTTT
This sequence comes from Mailhella sp., assembly GCA_029258655.1. Classification (GTDB taxonomy): domain Bacteria; phylum Desulfobacterota; class Desulfovibrionia; order Desulfovibrionales; family Desulfovibrionaceae; genus Taurinivorans. Next base: position 13,829 of record JARHYD010000009.1, on the reverse strand, counting down.
GCCGTATGAATAATAATGTTTTGCTCTAATTCCTTAGTAGATACTATTTTATGAAGCATAAGGGTATTTTCAGTAACAGAAATCATTGATGTTCTTTTTTTATACATACCAGTTGCTTTTTGGGCTATAATTTTTGTAAAGGAATAATAATCGTGTGAAGGAAGTTTTATTAATGGTATATAAAAGATAATTTGTTCATTATTGGGAGCAAAAAGGAAAAGCTCCAAATTTTTTTCTAAGAAAAAAGAACATTTCTTTTCACTGTGAAAATATGGAGTTTTCCAATTTGCATTATTACATAAAACGTTAACAATTTGATTCAACATATAGTACCTTATATGTGAAAATAATAGTAAATTGATAATGTGTCAATGTAAATCCATTTTTTATCCTAATATTTTAATTCTTGTTTGGTTTATTTGTTGTTGCATAAGGTCTTGGGTTTGTAATATCTTATCAATTAAATCTTTAAAAGAATTTTCTAATGAAGATAAATTATCTTTTAAAGCATGGATACTTTCTTGATTTGCTTCTAGTTTTTTTATATCAGCATCGCAATATGTAGTAATAGTTTGACTAATAGAATTAAAAATTGTTTGTGAAGCAGAAAAACTTGCATTTATCATCTGTGTTTTAGCGGTTAATGCTGCTTCTGCAGAATTTCTTGTTTTAGGCATATCTTGTATACCGTGACGTAATTTTCCATTATTTTTGTAGATATTATCAAATTGTTGTGTGTTTTTTGCTGTAACAGTAACAGTTGTTATGCCTTGTGCGATACTTATTGCTCCAGAAATAATACCCATGCATAATTGGGTAATCGCTTTTTCTTTCATTTTTTGGGCTTGATCGTGAATATTTTGTATTGCTAATTCTGTTTGCATTGCTTTTTGCTCTTGGCTTATTCTTTTTTGTTCAGCACTAAATGCTGTTAAAAGAGCAAGAACATTTGCCCCCATTGAAGGTAGGGAATATAAATTTTCCTGTATTTCTTGAGAAGAAAATTCAGGAAGAGGTAAGTGAGGGGTCTGTATATTTTTTTGTTCTTTTTCTGGGGAAGGGAGTAGAGTTTCTTGTAACAAAGCGTTATGATTTGGTATTGTTTCTTTTTCTTGTAAAGAGAGAGAAGAAATATTTTGTGTTGTTAATGTAATGTAAGTCATATTTTTTTCCTTTTTTATGGTTACGCATAATGAGGAGTTCCCATAAGAATTGCTTGTTGTGTTTTGTTTTTTTCTTCAATAATATCTGTAAGTTGTGAAAATAATGAATTATTTCTTTTTATTTCAGCTTCTATAAAGCTTTTTTCTATTTGTATACTTTCTTTTATTCGTTCAAGAATAGCATCAAGTTCTTTTTGGTTAATTTTTGCTTGATCTATATGATAATTCATAACACTTGAGGCTATGGTTGTTGATCCTTGAGCAGTAGTAAGGACACCATTAGAAATATTGCTTGTTTTTTGTAAGGTATTTGTTAATTTAGATAATTTATCAATGTTATTTGCTGTGGTAGCTAAGCTTGAGGTACTATTACTAAAACCAGCTCCAAAACTTAAGCAAATATTAATCGCTGTCATAAGAAGTTGTAAACCTAATGCAAAATATTGTGAATTTTCTTTACTAAGTCCCATTGCTTCACCTAATTTTGCAAATCCTGCTGATAAACTATATTTCCCATCACTTGCAAGAGAAACAGTAGAATCAATAGCCATTGTCATACCTATAACTCCAGCTGCAACAAGAAGAGGGTTTCCTGTTACAGCTCCTGCTATAACAGAAATTGCTGATGCTAATGTACCAAAAATAGCACCAATAATGGAAAATGCTTTTTTAAAACCATCTAAAATGTTTTGTGATGCCATTTTTTCAAGTTGGTTTTGGATTTCCAATAATTGTTTTTCATTAATTTCTTTTTGTTGCTGTGCTTTGGCTTCAAGACTGGTAAGACTTGTTTTGCAAGTAACTTTTCGAGTTTCAAAGCCTAAAGCACTTATAATTGATTCTAAAGAAAGTCCTCCTGATGGGCTAGGTAATTGTGGTAATTCATCACGTTTTTGTACTGTTTTTACTTCTGGTATATTTTTATAGTCTTTTTGTTTCATTTTTTCCATATTGGTTTTAAATTCTGCAAAAAGAGCATCAATAGAGGAAGTATTTTGTATTGAGGAACTTTGAATAGAATGCATATTTGTCTTTCCTATGTATTATGTTGTTCTAAAAGAGAAAGAATTTCTTTTGCTTTTTCTTTGCAAAAGGCGTGTTCTTTGTTTGTATCATCACCCATTGTGAGTAGGGCTTTTAAACTAATGATTGCATTTTCTTTATCTTCCATTTTTATAAAGCATTGTGCTGCATAAAAAAATGGGAGTGGATTTTGTAAGGAGCTAGCAATACCTGCCATGCTATACGCATCAATAGCTCCTTTATAATCTTGTAATGCTTGGCGACTACCTGCTAAGCCTAACCAAAATTTTTGTTCATTATGTTTATACGTGCAAAGAGCTTGGAAAAGAATTTGTGCATTTTCATAATCTTCAACAGTATAATATTGGTAGGCAATGGCATATAGTCCTTCTAAAGTTTCAGAGGTTATGCCTGTTATTTGAGCAATGGTAAATCCACTTTGTAAGGCATTTGCAATATTAAGCAATTCTTCTTGATTATATTCAATAGTTGTTTCTGACATATTCGTTTCTCTATTATCCTCTAAGAATATTGGTTAATGTTTGGTTATTTTGTTGGATAGTGGAGTGAGCACCTTGCAAATAGCTATTGTATTGTCCCATAAAATCATTAAGAAAAACTAAGTCTGTTTGAGTTGATGTGCCAAAGGTTTCTTGAAGATTTAATAATGATTTAATATTATAATCCCATTCCTCATTGGAATGTAATGTATCCTTACCTGCTTGGTTATAACTAATGCCATTTTTATTAAAATAATCGATCATTTCTTGAGGCATAGTTGTTGGTGCTTTTTCATTTTTTGCTTTTTGTTGTAATTCTCTGGCTTTTTCAATCATTTTTGCACACTCTTTTTGTTCTTCTTGGCTTTTTTGAATTTTATCAATATAAGCTTGTGCTTTGTTTTTGCATAATTGTGCTTGAGCTAATTGAAGTTTTGCAAATAAAAATTGTATGCTGTTACTTGGGCCTAATTCCATTTCTGACATAATGGAATGAAGTGAGTTTGTATTTTGAATAGCGTTTGTATTCATAATAATATCCTTATATTTTGAGTTAATGATTATAAACGAAGAGCATTTTTTCTTGTGAAACTTGTTGTATTTGTTTGTTGTAATGCAAGTTTTTCAGAAAAATTTTGTTCTTGAAAAGTATTTTGTTGTTCAATAGTATTTTTTATTTTATCCCATTGAATTTTTACTTCTTTTGGAAGTGTATTTTCATCAAGAGCAAGGTCTTGTTTTGTAAGATTGTTTTTTGTCATTATTTGTTCAAATTGAGTGTTTAGCCGATCTAATTCCTTTTTTAGTTCATTAAATTTTTCTTCTTGTTGATAGTAATTCATAACCTGTCCTTTTTTGAGGTTGTGCTTAACTATTAGCAAATGTTATGCCAAATTTTATTTTATTATAACATATTAAAATAATTGTTTTTATTTTTTATATTAAAAATATTGTATAAGTTGTTGCCAACAATGTTGCCAGAAAGTGAGAATAAAATAGGGAAAGAGGTAGAGGATTTTCAAAATTTTTGATTATTAGAGAAAAAAACAAATTTTTTTTTAAATTCTTTTCTTTTTATTAGCTTTTATTATAGGGGATAAAAGTAATTGGAATAATTATTGCAAAAATAATGAATAATGTGTTTTGAATAATTAATAATTGTTAAATATATAGGTATTCACAATGTTATCATAAGTAAGAGATAATTTTGTGTTTTGTTTAGTTATCATTTTTTAATCGTAAAAAAATATTAAAAATATAGTATAATATGATAGTTATGTAATATATATGCTATTAAAGGAGTTAATATGTCTTTTGATTTTTCCGTACAAAATCAGTTTATGCATATATCTTCACAGGATATAGCAAAATCTTCTTCTATACAAAGTACAGGTACATTATTAGGACATCAAGTTACTGTTGTTTCATCTCCTTTATCTCTTTTAGCAAATGCAGCAGAGGAATTAACGTTTGCCATTGATACAACAGATGAATTTGAACTTAATGAACGTAAAGAAAAAGAATCTATTGAAAATCATATAAAGAAACGTGTTGAATTATATAAAGAACTTATGCATCATTTAGGGCAGTCTAGTAAAATAGATATGCTTAAACAAAATATTCAAACATTATTGCAAAAGGAAGAAATTTTAAAAGAAGTTTTTCTTCTTTTTCCTGATTATACAGATGCATATACAGCATTGCAAAGTGTTTATGATTCATTAATAGAAGAAAAGAATATTCCAGATTATATGCAAAGTGCTATAAAGGAAGTTTTACAGGATCTTTTAGAAAATCATGAAAAAGAAATTCATACAGGTTTGCATGGAGCATTAAATGCTGTGGGGTATGAGGATATAGGATCTTCTTATGCATTGCGTGATTTTTATCGAACTAGTGTATTAGATTTTCAAAATGTACAAAATGTTTTTTTCTATGTACAAGAAAATTATGGTACGTTACATTTTGAAAAAGCAATGGATTACCTTTTTTCTGCTTTATCAGCAGATATTACTTCTTCTTTTCCTAGTTTTGATAAAACACAATTAGAATATATTTATGGAAATTTAGGAAAAGTACGTTTATTACAAAGTGCGTATATTTTATGTGAAGAGATGATTATGCAATGGGAAAAAATACAACAAATTCAAGATAATAGTTTTTCTGCTATGGGATTATTATCTTCTCTTTTGCAATTTGAAAAAATTCCTTATCTTAGTGTTATGCATATAGAAGATATTATGCATACTATTCCATTGGATAGTATTGAGAAAGAGGTTTTATTTTTGCAAACATTTATGGCAATGATACGACAATTTCCAGAAACTTTGTATGATGATATGAAAACGTACCCAAAAATTATGGCAATAAGTCAAGAAGCTCTTGATAAAGCTATTCAAAAAGAAGATGAATACTTAGCTAGTTTGGAATAATATATGATAGATAGCATAATACAAGAACTTGGCAAACGTATGGGAATTGAAAATTTATCTTTTGAAAATAATATATTGATGGTAAATATTATGCATATTGGTTCTCTTTATTTTGAAAAACAAATACAAAATAATGAGGAAGAATTACTTATTTATCTTGCAAAAGAATATGATGTGTATAATGAAACAATTCCTTTAAAGGTCTTAGAACAGTGTTCGTTTTTAAAAAATAATAAATTAAATTTATATGGGGGCATTGTTAATAATTCTTTTATATTAGGAGTGCGATTACAACAAAGGGATCTGGTTAGTGGTGCGGAGTTAGAAAATATTATTTATCTATTAATTGAAAAAATACAAGAAATTGAATAGGAAATAACATGAAAATAAATTTATTAGATTCTGCATTGGGCATAGAAAATATTCTTTCAAATTCGCAGCAAGAAGAATTGCCAAAAGCTCGCTCTTTAGTTTTTTCTGTTTTTAAAGAAGATGGATTAGAAGAATTATATACTTCTAAAAATTATGGTCAGCAAATAGAAGAAGCCTTATGTCCTTTAACTGGTGATGGAGAAATATTGCGTCCTGAAGTTTTTTCACAAAATTTATTTTCTTGTTTGGAAAAAATAAAACAAAGTGAAAGTGTAGTTAATCTTCATAATGTAGAGGAAGATTTAGAAATTTTACTTGAAAATAAAGAATTATTACGAAGATATTGTGGGCTTATGATTGGAGGTTAGTATGGTACTAACACTTGAAGAGCAAAAAACATTACACATTTTAGGATATTTATATTTTCGTATGGGATTTTATGAAAAAGCAGAACGACTTTTTACGTCTGTATTAATTTTGACCCAAAATATGCCGTATGATAAAAGTATTTTTGCGTTGCTTGCAAGTATTGCTATTGAACAAAAAAATGGTAAAAAGGCATTGGAGTATTTACAAAATGCTTTTGATGGAACAAGAATAACGGGAAAGAAAACTATTTATTATCTTTTAAAAGCACAAGCATTATGGTTAGAACAACGTTATGATGAAGCAAAAAATATATTACATGAATATTTAGTAATAAAAGGGAATAATGCATGAGTTTTTACCATAAAACAGTAAAGGTTGTTTCCTTACTTTCTCGGCATAATGATATTAATATGGTTTTGCTTATTGTTATCGTTATTGCTTTAATGATAATTCCTTTGCCAACAGGATTGGTTGATACGCTTATTGGTATTAATATGCTATTATCATTTCTTATGTTAATGATGGCAATGTATGTGCGAACAGTTCTTGATTTTTCTGTTTTTCCAACTATGCTTTTATTTACAACACTTTTTCGAGTGGGTTTAAATATTACTACAACAAGGCTTATTCTTTTACAGGCAGATGCAGGACAAATTATTTTTACTTTTGGTGAATTTGCTTTGGGTGGGAATTTTGTTGTTGGTGCTGTTGTTTTTCTTATTTTAACTATTGTGCAATTTTTAGTTATTGCTAAAGGAGCAGAACGAGTAGCAGAAGTTGGAGCAAGGTTTACGCTTGATGCTATGCCTGGAAAACAAATGTCCATTGACGCGGATCTAAGAGCTGGTGTTATTGATATGGAGGAAGCACAAAAAAGACGCGAACTTGTAAGTCAAGAAAGCCAGATGTATGGTGCTATGGACGGAGCAATGAAGTTTGTTAAAGGTGATAGCATTGCAGGAATGATTATTGCTGTTGTTAATATTGTTGGCGGGACAATTATTGGTATAAGTCAGCATAATATGACAGGAACAGAAGCATTGCATACTTATGGTATTTTAACTATTGGTGATGGATTAGTTTCACAAATTCCATCATTATTAGTTTCTATATCAGCAGGTATTTTGATAACACGATCTGGCGATAATGAAGGAAATGTTGGGGCACAAGTAGGAAAGCAATTTTTTGCTCAACCACAAGCTATTAGTATGGCAGGTGCTTTGATTTTTTTATTTGCTTTAATTCCCGGTTTTCCAAAACCACAGCTTTTTACATTAGGAGTTTTAGTTTTTGGTTTTGGTTTTATATTGAAGAAAATTCAAAATGCACCGCAAGAAGTTGATGTTAAAGAAGAATTATCAAAAACATTATCACCAATGGTACGTCCTAAACAAAAAAATAAAATGAATGATGGGGGTGATAGTTTTTCACCAACTGTTCCAATTATTTTGGATATTTCACAAGAATTTAGCAAAATTTTAGATTATGAAAAATTAAATGAAGAATTAGTATTATTACGACGTGCCTTATATTTTGATTTAGGTGTGCCTTTTCCCGGTATAAATATTCGTTCTCATGAAAATCTTGAGCAAATTTCCTATGTATTAAATGTAAATGAAATTCCAATGTCTCAAGGGCAGTTAGAAAAGAATATGATTTTGGTTAGAGATACGGTACAAAATCTTGAGATGTTTGGTATTGAATATAAAATAGGGGAACAGTTTTTACCCAATATTCCTTCTATTTGGGTAGCAGAAACATATAAAGAATCACTGTTACGAGCAGGCATTACTTGTATGTATCCTGCAAAAATTTTAGCCTATCATTTATCTTTAATTTTATCACGGCACGCATCAAGTTTTTTAGGAATGCAAGAAACAAAATATTTGTTGGATAAAATGGAAGAACGTACCCCAGATCTTGTGCGAGAAGCAACACGGTTATTACCAGTTCAAAAAATAGCAGAAATTTTTCAGCGTTTAGTGCAAGAGCAAATTTCTATTCGTGATTTACGCAGCATTTTAGAGGCATTAATAGAATGGGCTTCTAAAGAAAAAGATACTGTTATGTTAACAGAATATGTGCGAGGAAATTTAAAAAGACAAATTAGTTATATGTATTCTAAAGGGCATAATATGTTGCCAGCTATTTTAATCGATCCACAGGTGGAAGAATTGGTTCGTAAAGCTATTAGACAAACATCAGCTGGAGCTTTTTTAGCTCTTGATCCTGATTCATCAAAAAAGATTTTAGAAATTTTACGGAAAATTGTTCATAAAAATACTATGGCAACGCAAAAGCCTGTCCTTTTGGCATCAATGGATATACGACGTTATGTTCGAAGATTGATTGAAGGGGAATTTTATGATTTACCTGTTATAGCGTATCAAGAACTTACGCCAGAAATTTCTGTTCAACCTATTGATAGAATAAGATTTTAGGGTTTATTATGAATGTTATTAATTTTGCTATACAAGCACTTTATTTAGTATTAATAATTTCATTACCCCCTATTATTGTTGCTTCTTTTATTGGTATTATTGTCAGTTTATTACAAGCAATAACTCAATTACAGGAACAAACATTAACCTTTGGAATAAAACTTGTTGCTGTTATTATTACACTTTTTTTTATGGGATCGTGGCTTAGTGGAATATTATTAAAATATTCTGATGATATTTTTACACGGTTTTATTTATTATAAATGGATTGTATTAGGATATGGAAACTTTTTTTGAAAGTTTACAAGTAATAGATCATACTATGGCAATGACTTTTGGTTTGCCACGTATTCTTGTTGCAATAACAATACTTCCGTTTATGGGATCGCCAGTATTAGCAGGGCAACTTAAATTTTGCGTTGCATTTGCTATTTATTTAATTTTACATCCACTTATGCTTGAAGAAGTAAAATTTTTTCAGCATTCGGATTTTCATTTCTTTTTCATTATTCTTTTAATTTTAAAGGAAAGTTTAATTGGTTTTTTTATTGGGTTATTGGTAGGTATTCTTTTTTGGGCAATACAGTCAGCAGGATTTTTTATTGATAACCAACGTGGGTTAACCCAAGCTATGGAAAATGATCCTTTATCAGGGGAACAAACTTCTCCTTTAGGCTCATTCTTTTTTCAAGGTATAGTATACATATTTTTTTCTGGTGGTGCATTTTTAGTTTTTTTACAATTTTTATATGGAAGTTATATTCTTTATCCTGTAAGAGAATTTTTTCCTCTTTCTATTTTTACTAATGAAAATTTTCCATTACTTTTTGCGGGACAAGTGGGATATTTAATGCAATTAATGCTTCTTTTTTCTGCACCTATTGTTGTTGCTTGTTTGTTAACAGATATTTCTCTTGCTCTTATTAATAGATTTGCTTCACAATTAAATGTATATATTTTAGCAATGCCAATAAAAAGTGGTATAGTTTCTTTTTTATTAATTTTTTATTTTGCATTATTGGTAAATGGTTTTAGTCCAATTTTAGATACTATTTTTCAACAATTACAAATGCATTTAGATAGTATTTTATGAGTAATAAAACAGAACAGCCAACGCCTAAGCGTTTAAGAGAGGCAAGAGAAAAAGGGGATTTATGTCGTAGTCCAGAAATTCCTACTGCTGCTACGGTTTTTGTTTTAGCTTTGTATATTATTTTACTTGGACCATATCTTTATAATAAAATGATTACTATGGTAAATATTGTTTTTGAAAGTTTTTATTTACCTTATAATGAGGCGTTTGGAAAAATTTATTTTGTTGTTACTAGTATTTTTATTGATATTGTTTTTCCTTTATTATTTCTTGTTATGGGAGTAGCATTAGTTGCGAATATTGCACAAGTTGGTTTTTTATTTAGTTTGCAAACAGCTATGCCTAAGTTGGAAAATTTAAATCCAAGTAAATGGATAAAAAAAGTTTTTAGTTTGAAAAATGCTATTGAACTTTTAAAAAATATTATCAAAGTTGCAATTATAGGTTATTTTGTATATTATGTTTTGCAAAGCTATATGAATGTATTTTTTAAAATGCAAACTTCTTCTATTATGGGGTTGTGGGTAATTATAGGAGAAGCTATAAAAGATTTATTATTATATACGAGTATAGCATTTTGTCTTATTGCTGTTTTTGATTATTTGTTTCAGCGATGGCAATATACAAAACAACATTTAATGAGTAAAGATGAAATAAAACGTGAATATAAGGAAATGGAGGGAGATCCTCACATTAAAAGTAAGAGAAAACAATTACATAAAGAATTGTTAGTACAAAATTCTCTAAACAATGTAAGAAAAGCGAAGGTGCTTGTGATAAATCCAACTCATTATGCAGTGGCATTAGATTATGAAAAAGATAAAACGCCACTACCTTTAGTGCTTGCAAAAGGCGAAGGGGAGCTTGCAAAACGAATGATAAAAGTTGCAGAAGAAGAGGGAATTCCTATTATGCGAAATGTGCCATTAGCACGTAATTTATACCATAATGCAGAAGAGAATGCATACATTCCAACAGATTTAATCCAACCTGTGGCAGAAGTTTTGCGGTGGGTACAATCATTAAATAAGTAGTTGTTATGAAAGATGATAGAATTCTTGATATGATTATTTCACTTTGTGATGATGTTGCATGGGCACGTTCTTTTGATGATAAGGAACTTTTTAATCTTACTGCTGATAAAAATGTTCCAGAAAAATTATCAAAATTAGCGGAATCTTTTGGGCTTATGCTTGTAAAGGTAGAAAGTAGAGATTTATATAATACGCGATTAATAGAAGAATTAACAGCTAAAAATGCAGAACTTGAAGAAGCAAAGCAACGTTTGCAAACAAGAAATTCTCGTCTTATTGGTATAGTAAAAGAAAAATATAGCAGTGAAAGATTAGTAGGGCAATGCTCTACTATGCAAGCTGTTATAAAAATTGCTGATAATATTGCAAAACGTCCTATTAATACTATGCTTTTAGGGGAAACTGGGACAGGTAAAGAAGTTTTTGCAAAATATATTCATTTTAATTCACCACGTTGTGAAGGACCTTTTGTTCCTGTAAACTGCACAGCTATTCCAGAAGCTCTTTTTGAAAGTGAAATGTTTGGTATTGAAAAAGGGGTAGCCACAGGGGTAAATCATAGAAAAGGTTTATTTGAAGAGGCAAATGGTGGAACATTATTTTTAGATGAATTGGCAGATATGAGTTTACCTAATCAAGCTAAATTATTAAGAGCTTTGGAAGAACAAGAAATTTATAGAGTGGGAAGCTCAAAGCCTATTCCTATCAATGTTAAAGTTATTTCTGCAACAAATGTCAATATAGCAAAGGCTATGCAAGAAGGAAAGTTTAGACAAGATTTATATTATCGGTTGGCTGTTGCAGAAATTAGAATTCCTCCTCTACATGAACGGGGAGAAGATATTATTTTGTTAGCACAAAAATTTTTAGATAGATATTGTAAACAGGCAGTACGTCCAAATTTATATTTATCTGAAGCAGTAAAAGAAGCATTTTTAAAATATTCTTGGCCTGGTAATGTGCGAGAATTAAATAATGAAATGGAACGCCTTTCTGTACTTTGTTTTTCTGAATTAGTGGAATTTTCGGATTTATCACAAAGAATACAAGAATTTTTTCAACATTCATCTAATACAGGTTATCAAGATGAAGAAGAAAAAGAACCAAAAGAAAACGTTATCCCTACACATTTCACAGAGCATAATATGCAAAAAGAAATTTATTCTTTTGAACAAGAAGAAATAAGTTATAATTTGTTGGAAAATGAAGAAAAACTTGTTATAAAAACATTAAAACATTGTGATGGAAATAGAACAAAGGCAGCAGCTCTTTTAGGAATTACACGAGAAGGTTTGCGAAAGAAGTTGATACGTATGGGATTAGATAAATAAAATGAAAATAAAGCTTTCTTTACGTACAAAGATTTTTATTTTAATTTTTTTCTCTGTAACTTTAATGTCAATACCAGTTATAACAATAAGTTATGAGCATTTAAAAAATATCAGTCGCCAATTTGAAGAAAAATCTTTTGGCAATATGATGTATTTAATCGAAGATAATATTAATTTTCGGTATTTAAATCTTATATCAACAGAAATAATGTTGGTTTTAGAAAGAAAAAATCATCTGCGTACAATGGCACATATAGCACGAACAGCTTGGAAAGATTTAGATCGGTTTGATGCAGAAAAAAAAGAAGAAATTTTTTCTCGTTGGGGACATTCTCTTTATAATTTGAAAACATTTTCTGCTCTTTTTGTTAAAGGAATGTTAAAAACAGGTTCGCCTTATCCAAAAGTTTTAATGCAAGATGTTAATCGGGTTGATTATAAAGGTATTCCTCTTGCTAATATGATTAATTCAAAAACATTAGCTAATGAAGGAACATTTGCTGTTTTTACATTATCAGATGCTGATTACAAACAATTAGAAATGTATGAACATTGTGATTTGAATAATTATTCACTTTTATTATATTTTTTACCCCTAGATGCAGATCATGTTATTATGTTTGGTTCTGGTTTAGCAGATATTAAACAAAATGAACAAATTTCAGAACAATCAATAATTGATTCTATGCAAGAAAAATTTGATTCTTTAGTATTATATCCTAATAGTGTTGTTGCCTTATTTTCTGGTTCTTCGTTATTATTTGCTTCTAAAGGACAAATACGTGCTGATAATATTAGAGATATTCCTCAATATATGCTTGATCATGCAAAGCAAACAAAAATGGCACAATTTTATTATCAAGATGATGAAATTCCAGAAAATTCTTATTTTAAGGCTTGGGGAGATAGTGTTATACGTTTATCGTATTTTAAAGCCCTTGATTGGTATGTTATGGCTGCTGTTCCTTTATCTGCAATAGAAGGACATTCGGAACAAATTATATATAGATTAATTTTATTCGTTAGTATTGTTGTTATTGTTTGTGTTTTTTCTGGATTATTGCTTGCGTATAAAATTATTAATCCTTTGCAACTGCTTATTAAAAAGGTGCTTGAATTAGCACAAGCTGATTTTAAAAATTTTAATAAACAAGAAATAACTAATCAATCATCTGAACAAAAGTTTTTTACAACATATTTTCAAGACTTACCAATAAATAGAACAGATGAAGTAGGACAGTTGGCTTCTGCTTTTTCTAAAATGGCTTCTGCATTAGAACAAAATATTGAAAATCTCTTGAAAACTCAAGCTACAACACAACGTATTCAAGGGGAATTGAATGCTGCAAGAGATATTCAAATGGGAATTTTGCGTAAACTTGATTCTGCACCGCAAACACTAAATTTTCATGTTGCAGCTTTTCTTGATCCAGCAAAAGAAGTTGGTGGTGATTTTTACGATTTTTTTGCATTGCCAAATGATAAAAAAGTTGTTGTTATTGGCGATGTGGCAGGTAAAGGTGTTGCAGCGGCTTTATTTATGTCCATGACTGTAACGCTGATACGGTATGCTATGTTAAATGGATTAAACCCTGCTAAAACAATACAACAAATAAATGATGTTTTTAGTGAAAATAATCCTCGTTGTATGTTTGTGACCCTTTTTATTGGACTTTTAGATGAAAAAACGGGTGAATTAGAATTTACAAATGGTGGGCATTGCTTTCCTTATATTATTAATAAGGAAAAACAAGAAATACGCCAAATTGAGAGTATTAATGGTCCATTGGTTGGAGTTATTGAAGGGGCAAATTATTCTTTAGGAAAAGTACAATTAAAGAATAATGATATTTGCTTATTATATACTGATGGTGTCACAGAAGCTATGGATAAAGACGGCTTATTTTATGGGGATCAGAGATTGAAAGAAGTTTTATTAATGAATTGTGAACATGAGTTAACAACATTATTACAAGATATTTATAATGATTTGCTTGTATTTAGAAAGGATACAGAACAATCTGATGATATAACTATGCTTGCTTTTTCGTGGAAAGAATAGATGTTTTTT
>JARHYD010000163.1 GCA_029258655.1 Mailhella sp. | reverse complement strand
AGAACAGAAATTTCACACGGAAAAACCTTATCTTCTAACATATATTCAAAAGAACCATGTGCAGATAAATAGATACTTGCATTTACGGCTTTTAATAAATCATAAATTCGAGCAGAACGTTGAGAATCCACTGCATATTGCGAACTTTTTACAAAATTTGTTTTTATAGATAAAAATTCACAAATTTGTTTAATAATAGTTATATTATATTCTGCTAAATTTGTTTTATCTTGTAAAAGATAGGGAATAATTTTTTCCTCTACTTCTGCATAATAGGGACATTTTCCATAACAATTTTTTAACGTTCTATATGTTTTATTTTTCCAAAAATCTGTTAATAACATTTCTGCTTCATTTAAAGGAAGCCTAAAAGATTTTTTCTTATCAAGGGGAACAATAATTAATCCCGTATGATTTTGAGAAACAAAAATTTTATTTCTGGAATGAAAAGATCGATCACAATATTGGAAATCGTCCAAAAACATGAAAGTATCAGAATAGGCTATTAATTCAAAATAACCTTGCCATGGTAAAAATGTGGGTTGCATCATCGCAACCTTATGCTCTCTCTCTAAAATCATAGATATTAGTTCCTAACATGATAATTTTTTTTACAAATATTTTTATAGTTTTTTTCTCATTGTATATACTAAGTCAATAGATTCTTTCCAAATTTCTTTATCTCGTTCTTGAGATTCTATAATTTCAAATCCTAATTTTTTATAAAGCTTTAAAGCAATAGTATTTGTTTTTAGAACGTGTAAATAAAGATATGGCTTATAATACGTTTTTTGAAAAAACGTTATTAATTGTTCACAAGCTTTTGTTGCAAAACCTTTATTTTTTTCTTCTTCCTCACCAATATATATCCATAATTCTGGATAATCTGTATCTAAATATTTAAATCCACAATTACCGATATGTTTATCTAATATATATATATATTGCAAAAACTTTTTGCGAATTATCCAATAATACTTTTTTAAAATAATCCCTATGCTGTTCTATACTAGGTAAACTTTTCATCATAAAAAGTTCTCGTAATGCACTTGTTTGTAGCCAAGCAAAGGTCTGTTCAATTTCTAACTCCGTTATATTATGTAAAACAACCATTCTTCCCTCACAATCAGTAAAAAAGTATATACGCTTTACTAAAAAATACAATAACAATATTTTCACATAAAATTATAGTTTCCTTCTTTATTTCTATTGACATTTTATAAAGATTTGATAGAGCCTTACAAAAAGTTTGAAAACTTATTTCATAAAAGGAGAGAAGTATGCTAAGAACTAATAATCAAAGTATTATTTTTGTACTTATTTGTTTAGTACTATTATATATTTCTTGGGGTTCTTCTTTTCTTTTCACAAAACTTGGTTTGCAATATATTCCCGGAGTTACCTTATCAGGTGTACGTGCCATTTTATCAGGCATTATTTTATTAGCTCTAGGTATTTCTTTTCAAGGCTACCATAAAATTACTTGGCATGATATAAAATATTCCAGCATATTAGGGTTATTGCAAGTTGTTATCAGCAGTGGTTTTTTATCCAAAGGACAAGAAACCATTCCTTCTGGTTTAGCAGCATTACTTTGTGGAACAATTCCTCTTACTATGGTTCTTTGCGAATGGCTTTTTTGGGACGGCGGACGACCAAAATTGAAACATATTTTAGGATTAGCTTTAGGAATTGGTGCTATTGGCTACATTAATTTAGGAACATTATTTAATAGCAATATTTCTCCTATTGGCCTAACTCTTGTTATTTTGGCTACTCTTGCATGGGTCTATGGTGGGCATTATTCAAAATCTTGTTGTATTGATAATAGCCATTATATTTTCCAATCAACAGGACTTATTCTCCTTTTAGGTGGCATTGAATGTTTTGTTTTTGGTTATGCTGTTGGAGAGCGTTGGGATATTAGCCTTTTTGATTACAATGCCTTTGTAATATTAACATTCCTAGTTCTTATGTCTTCTATTGTAGGTTATACTACGTATTTATGGCTTTTATATAATGTTAGGCCTGCCATTGCATTATCCTATGAATATGTTAATCCTGTGATTGCACTAGTGCTTGGCTGGGCTTTTGCTGGTGAAGAATTAAATTTACACTATATTTTAGCTTGTGCTGTACTCATAAGTTCTGTATTTTTAGTCAGTTCTTATGGGAAAAAATAAAAAAAGGAAGAAACTATGAAAAATGTTCTCACAAAATTTAGCCTTGTTTTTGCTTTATTGCTTTTAGTTGCTTGCGGTGGAAGCAATGATGAACCTTCTGCTGTTGTTGACCAATTCATTACCCTTAGCAACAAAGGAGAAATGGAAGAAGCATATAAATTAGTATGCAAAAAAGACCAAGAAAAAATTAGTTTAGATGTTTTCAAAGCTCAAGCAGAACAACTCAAAAACCCACTTGTTCAAGAATTTATTGCAAAAGCAGAACACAAAATTGTTGATACTCAAATTGACGGCGACAAAGCTGTGGTAACTGTTGAACAAAAACTTCCTGATATTGCAAAAATAATGCAAGCTTCTATTCAAGTTGCTATGAAAAATCCTAACCTAAAAGATCAAGATGAAGCATTAAAAGCTATATTAGATGAATTTGATGGTGATATTCCTATGATGAATCAAACTATTAAATATAATGTTTTCAAAGAAGACGATGCTTGGAAAATTGAATTTCCAAAAATGTTTTAATCGTTTTTAAAATTTTTTAGGGAAAAATTTTGCTTTAACAATTACTATAATAATATTGAATAAAAACAAAATAGATCTCAAATCTTATAAAAATCTCTTTGATTTTTCAAAGAGATTTTTATTTTATTTTTGGGGGAAATGATTTCCCCCAAGCCCCCTCAATCAGGAAAATGTATTGAAATAAATTTCAATATATTCTCCTATGTTAGGGCATGAGTAAAAAGTCTTTTTTTCAAAAAAAATTGCAAATATTTTATTTTCATTAATGGAAAGTAAAAAATAAACTCTGTTTTTCTAAGAGGAATAACTTCCCTTATCACACAGGATAACGTTCTTTTTTATTTCTTTTCCTAAAAATCTTAAAAATAAAAATGATAATTCTTGACGCAAGACTTCTAACAAATTATTAAAAATAAAAATACTTTTGGGAGTTTTTATTGTTTAATTTTATAAAGAAGAACCATTTTGTTGTTAATTATATGCGTATGTGGCCTTTTGTTAAACCTTTTTGGTTTGTGGCTTTAATGTCGCTTATTATTGGTATTCCTATTGGAGCATTAGATGCAACAGTGGCTCTTTTTTTAAAGCCATATACAGATTTAGTTATTGTAAGTAATAATGCTCAAGCTCCTTGGTATTTACCATTTTTAATTGTAGGCTTTACAATTATTCAAGGAATTTTAATTTACACTTCTAATTTTCTTACAGCTTATGCGGGTGGAAAGCTTAATTATGCTGTAAAAGAAAAACTTTACGCAAAACTTCTTTCTTTAGACACAGCATATTATGACAAACAAAATTCAGGAATTATTTTATATAGATTTTCTTCTGATGCAGATCTTGCTTGTAATGGTCTATTATACAATTTAAAAACATTAATCACACGTATTTGTTCAACCTTAGGGTTATTATGTGTGCTTATTTATACTTCATGGCAATTAGCTATTATTGCTGTTGTTGTTTTAGGCATTACCGTAGCTCCTCTTACTATGGTACGCCGTTTACTTAAAAAGTTAGTTAAACAAAATGTAGAAACATCACAAAAAATCAATATCAATTATACAGAAACCTATGCAGGCAATAAAACTATTTTAGCCTATAATTTACAAAAAAACCAACAAAAAACTTTTAACCAACATTTAAAAACAATTTTTGAATTATCTGTTAGAATGGTTAAAAGAACAGCATGGATTTCTCCTTTTATGCACTTTTCTGTTTCTGTTGGTGTAAGTTTAACCATAGCTTTTGGAAGTTGGCTTATTGTACAGCAAATTATTACAGCAGGAGATTTTGTTGCTTTTTTAGCAGCACTTCTCATGATGTATACCCCTTTAAAAGCAATGGGAAATACCATAGTTAACATTCAAAACGGTTTCTTAGCCATAGAAAGAATTTATGAAATTTTTGAAGAACAACCTCAAATTGCTAATAAAGAAAATGCTATTGAATTAACAGAATTTCAAAACGAAATTTGCTTTAATAATGTTCACTTTGCTTATAAAGAAGAAAGAGAAGTTTTAAAAGGCTTAAGTTTACGCGTTAAAAAAAATGATTCCATTGCCATTGTTGGAAATTCAGGTGGAGGCAAAAGTACACTAATGGCACTTTTACCTCGCTTTTATGATGTAAAATCTGGCAATATTGAAATTGACGGAATAGATATACGTGATCTTAATATAGAATCCTTGCGTCACCAGATTTCCCTTGTTTTTCAAGATAATTTTCTTTTTAATGGCAGTATTCGTGATAATATTTTACTTGGAAAAGCAAATGCTAGTGAAGAAGAAATTCAACAAGCATTAAAATCTGCCTACCTTGATGAATTTATTACAAGTTTACCAGAAGGAATTGATACCGAAATAGGCGAACGAGGGGCTCAATTATCAGGAGGACAAAAACAGCGAATTGCCATTGCTCGGGCATTTTTACGCAATGCCCCAATCTTAATTTTAGATGAAGCAACTTCTGCTCTTGATAATAAGTCCGAAGCAATAGTACAACAAGCCATTGAAAACCTTATGAAAAATAAAACTGTTTTTATTATTGCTCATAGACTTTCAACTATCAAAAATGCTCATCATATTGCTTTTATTCAAGAAGGGCAACTAGCAGAATTTGGTACACATGAAGAACTTATGCAAAAAGAAAATGGTTTATATAAACATTTATATCAAATTCAATTCCAAAAAAATGAACAAGAAAAACGAGAAAATCAAGCTCTTGAAGAAGTAAAATAGCATAACTTGACAAAAGAAATTATTCTTTTACAATAAAAAAAATTTGTAATAACGGAAAACTTATGAAAAACGAAAATGTAAGTATTGCAAAAGAAGGCTATCCTATTATTGGTTTATGTGCTGTATCAGCACTCACTTTTGCTATGTTTAATTGTTATGTAATGGCTACTATTTTTCTTGTTCTTTTATGGTTTAGCGTTTTCTTTTTCCGTGATCCAGAAAGGGTTATCCCACAAGAAAAAGGGCTTGCTGTTAGCCCTGCAGACGGAAAAATTATCCGTATACAAAATCGTCCAGATCCCTTTACTGGTGAAGAAAAAACTTGTATTTCTATTTTTATGAATGTTTTTAGTGTCCATGTAAATAGAAGTCCTGTTGCTGGAACAATCGAAAAAATAAAATATTTTCCTGGAAAATTTATTAACGCAGCATACGATAAAGCAAGCACAGATAATGAACGTTGTGCTTACTCCTTAATTGATGAACAAAATGATCATTGGTCTTTTGTACAAATTTCTGGACTTATTGCTCGTAGAATTGTATGCCGTGCTGATGAAGGTGATATTTTAAAACGTGGTGAACGTTTTGGATTAATCCGTTTTGGTTCTCGCGTTGATGTCTATATTCCTCAAGGATATGAAAGTGCTGTTCGTATTGGCGAACAAGTGTATGCAGGTCAAAGCATTCTTGTAAGAAAAGAAGGGAATGAATAATGTCTGAACGTAAAACTCCCCATAAAGGTGTTTATATTTTACCAAACCTTTTTACAGCAGGTAGTCTTTTTGCTGCTTTTATGTGTGTAACATATTGCTTTAAAGGACAATTCCAAGCAGCAGCTCTTTCTATTTTTCTTAGTGCCGTGCTTGATGGTTTAGATGGTAAAGTAGCTCGTTTAACAAATACTGCAAGTCAATTTGGGGTTGAATTTGACTCTTTGGCAGATATGGTTGCTTTTGGACTTGCTCCTGCTGTGCTTGCTTGGACTTGGCAATTAGAACAATATGGTCGAGTAGGTACTGCCATTTCTTTCTTATTTGTTGCTTGTGCTGCTCTTCGTTTAGCTCGATTTAATGTTGATGTTGCTGTTGTTTCAAAACGGTTTTTTATAGGTTTACCAAGCCCTGCTGCTGGTTGTACCTTAGCTGCTTTTGTACTTTTTGTTCCATATCTTCCTTATTCTTGGTTAGATTATTTACCTCAATTTACTATTATTTTAAGTATTCTTGCACCACTTTTAATGGTTAGCCGTGTTCGTTATTTTTCTTTTAAAGAATATGGCTTTGTAAAAGCTCACCCTTTCCGTGTACTTGTTGGGGCTATGCTCTTTTTAATTTTACTCTTTAGTTTACCTTTCTTCTGGATTTTTATTACTATTTTTGTATATATTATTAGTGGTATTGTTTATACTTATGGTTATATGCCAAACAGAAAGAATAGCCTACTACGCCGACTTACAAAGTCAGGCGACGATACGCATGAATAAAATAAGTAATAGTACAATAAAATAACTCTATTATACCAATAAGTCGCCTGTCAAAACTTTATTTTGACAGGCTTTTTTTATAAAAAATAAACCTTATAGGGGAAAAATATGGATAACAAAGTTTTTATTTTTGACACAACATTACGCGATGGGGAACAAAGTCCCGGAGCAACCATGAATTTACATGAAAAATTACGTCTTGCAGAACAACTTGAAAAATTAGGTGTAGATTGTATTGAAGCAGGTTTTCCTGCCTCAAGTCAAGGCGATTTTGAATCTGTAAAAGCTATTGCTGAACAAGTAAAAAATTGCCAAGTAGCAGGGCTTGCTCGTTGTATGGAAAAAGATATTGAACGTACTTGGGAAGCAATAAAAAATGCTAATCACCCAAGAATACATACTTTTTTAGCAACCTCTCCTATTCATATGCAATACAAACTTCGTAAAGAACCTGAAGAAGTTTTAACTATGATTGAAAAAGGGGTTAAATTTGCTAAAAGCCTCTGTCCTATTGTAGAATTTTCTGCTGAAGATGCTTCTCGTTCTGATAAAGATTTTCTTGTAAAAGTAGCAACTGTTGCCATAAATGCAGGAGCATCTGTTATCAATTTACCTGATACTGTTGGATACGCTATTCCAAGTGATTACGCAAATCTTATTGAATATGTTATCAAAAATTGCCCTGTGGCAGATAAAGCTATTTTTAGTGTGCATTGCCATGATGATTTAGGCTTAAGTGTTTCTAATACCATAGCAGCATTAAAAGCAGGAGCAAGACAAGCAGAAGTTACCCTTTGTGGTATTGGTGAACGTGCTGGAAACACTGCCTTAGAAGAAGTTGTTATGGCATTAACTGTTCGTAAAGATTTATTTCAATTAGAAACAAATATTGTCAAAGAACAACTTTTTCCTGCTTGTCGCTTACTTTCCATGATCATTGGTAAGCCCATTCCTGCTAATAAAGCTATTATTGGTGGCAATGCTTTTGCCCATGAATCAGGTATTCACCAAGACGGTATGCTCAAAAATCGCGAAACATACGAAATTATGACACCACAAAGTATTGGCCGTATGCAATCTGATATTGTTATAGGTAAACATTCTGGACGTAATGCTGTTCGTAATAAATTAGACGCACTTAATATGAATACGTTAAGTGATGATCAATTTGAAATTGTTTTTAATGCCATAAAAACCCTTGCAGATAAAAAGAAAACCATTCACGATGAGGATATTGAAGCCATTGTTGTTGGCGAAGTTTATCGTCAGCCCGATGTTTTTAAACTTATTTCCATAGCTGTACAAAGCTCCACAGAAACCATGCCCGCAACTGCTGCTATTACCTTAGAAGTAAAAGGCGAAATTATGCGAAAAGCGGGTTTTGGAGTAGGGCCTGTTGATGCAGCTTTTAATGTTATTGCTGATATTTTAGGCAGAAGTCCAGAAGTAGAACGCTATGCAGTAAACGCTATTACAGGCGGAACAGATGCTCAAGGTGAGGTAACAGTAACTTTAGTTGAACATGGCTTAACGTCCACAGGCAGAGCCTCCCACCCAGATATTATTACTTCTAGTGCCAAAGCCTATATTGACGCTATGAATAGATTAATCCGTAAAGAAAAAGATGAAAATTTCTAATA
>JARHYD010000160.1 GCA_029258655.1 Mailhella sp. | reverse complement strand
TTCTGATATTGACGTAGCTAAGGAAATGACCCAATTCATTCGTAACCAAACCTTAGCAAACGCAGCAACTTCAATGCTTGGACAAGCTAACCAATTACCTAACATGGCTCTTGGTCTTATTCGTTAGAATTTTTAAGTTGTTGATAAAAGCCCTCTTTCGGAGGGCTTTTTTTGGTATCTTATTTATATTTTGAAGTTTTTATTTTTAGGGGGAGGACTTTTTATAAAAAGTCCTCCCCCTGAAACTCCTTTCAAAAATTTTTAATCCAAAAACCGTTTTGCGTTCAAAACGGTTTCTTCTTTTACTATATAATATAGTTAGTTAGGGTATATTTTAAAATTATTTATAAGTATTAAACTTTGTTCTCTAATAATGAAAATAAAAGATTTACAGTGTAGTAGGATTATAAATAACTTTTTTTGGATGTGTTTCTAACTTATTTATATTTTTTTTAACATATTAGGCTTATAAAACAAAAAAGGGGAAAATAATTTCCCCCCAATAAATATCATCTCATTTTATATTTTGATAAAACAATAAAAGAAATAATTCTTATAATCTAATTCTTTTTATTTAATTCTTTTTTTAGATGTTCCATAAGATGGCTATCTTTATGCTCAACAGTCATTGCTTTTTTAAAATGATTTTTTGCATTATCTTCTTGGTTAAGTTTATAGCGATAAAGCATACCTAAATTATAATGAAGTTCTGCACTAGGTTCAAGAGTCAAAGCACGTTCCCATTGTTCTGCTGCTTTTTCAAATTGGAAATCTTTTATTAATGTTTCCCCATAAGTAAAAAGCAAATGAGGGTTACTTGGAGAAGCAACTATCCCTTTTTGTAAATAAATTTGTGCAGCTTTTACTTCACCATGTTTCATAAAACTTTGTGCTAATGAAATAATATTTTCACTATTTGTTGGATCACTATCAGCAATTTGCATTTCTTTTTTATATTTTTCCATTTCTGTTTTATCACCATGTGAATCAATATGTGCTATGGCTTTTTGAATTGCTGAATCCATAGGATTTTGTTGAGCATTGGCTTTTCGTTTATTTTGTTCTTCAATGGCTTTTAACATTTCTTCTGGGAATTGCCCATTTTTACCAGCCATTCCGCCCATAGCACTGCCACCCATAGAACCATTTTGTCCTTTACTGCCACCACCTCGTAAATCTTCCATAGTAATACCTTGCTTTTTCATAGCTTCAAGCATTGCTGGTGGAATTTCACTTGGCAAGCCTGCATTTTGCTGTAACTTTGGTGCTATTTTATCTTGATCTTGTGAACCTTGTGTTTGTGCTGTATCTGGTTCTAATTTAAAAGCCACTCTTTCTTCATCATTACGAGCAGTTGCACTAAGGCTAGCATTTTTATTTTTTTCAATATAATAATTAATATTTGTAAAACCAATAATAACAAGCCCTAATCCTGTTAAGGCTAAAATAATTTTTTTTAAAGACATAAAAGCTCCGTTAATCGTGATTTATTTGATTTACAATAGAATTTATTCGTTTTGATATTGCTTGTTGATTTTTTGATAAATAAAAAAAATAGCCTGCAAAACCTATCCAAATAGCTATATTAGCAATAATTAATGATGTAACAGCATTCATAACTATATCCTATTCATTATTTTCTGTTTCTTCATAAAGAAGTTCTGTACGAAGTTGTTCTAATTGTTTTTCTTGTTCTAATTGTTTTATACGATATGTCCAAAGCCATAACCAAATAAAAATAAAAGAAAATACACAAAAAATAATAGTATGCACCATTTCAGGCTCTAGCCCCCCGCCTTCATTAGTAAAAACAGCTGGGTGTATAGAACGCCATAATCTTGTAGCAAAAAAAACTAAAGGAACATCTAAAAAACCTATAATAGCAATAACTGCACTTATGTTTCCTTTTTGTTCTTTAGGCATAGGCATAGATCGCACAACAAGATATGCCGCAAAAATAAACCATAACACTAATGCTGTGGTTAATTTTGGATCCCATGTCCACCATACTCCCCAAGAATGGCGTCCCCAAATACTGCCTGTTACTAAGGTTAATGTTGCAAGAAAAAAGCCCACTTCTGCACTAGCATAACTTATGCTATCATATTTTTGTTTCTTTTTAAAAATATAAAGAATACCAAAAAGAGCAGAAAAAAAGAAACTCACAAAACTCCACCATGCGACGGGCAGATGATAATAAAAGATTTTTTGTGCATACCCTAAATACTGCTCAAGAGGAGCATAAAAATAAATAAGATATTGACTTATTACCGTACTTATAATAGCTAATATTGCCAATACACTTGCATATTTTTGTTGCATTTTTTCTCCTAAATTTCCTATTCACCACGATAAAGAAAAGGAAAAAGAATTAAGCTTGCAGCACAAAATAACATATCAAAAGCAAAAGCAATGCCTAGCCATTGTTGCATTTGTGCAATATCATAAAAAGGATTTTCAAGATTAAGTAAACCAACTGATGTTAAAGAAATAGCAGAAAGTAATAAAGGAATGAGCAAAGGAAAAATAATAATACTCAAAAGCGATTCTTTACCTGACTGCCCAACGCATAAAGCCCCAAGCAAGCTTCCACAAGTACAAATTCCAATATCAGTTAAAAAAATACCCAATAAAGAATATCCATAATATAAACCAATATGTTGTGCTAAAAAAACAAAAAGAGCTGGAACAAAAAGAAGTTGCGATAAAAAAAGCAAAACAAATCCAGCCAAAAACTTACCTAACCAAATAGCTTGAATTTGACAGGGAAGAATTTGCAATCCCACTCTTGCTCCATTTTGTTCTTCATTGGCATACAACATTTGAAAAATTAAAACTTGACAAAAAACAGATGCAAGCCAAAACATTGTTGATGCTGCATGAGGCGAAAGTTTTTGTCCTGCTTCAAGAGAAAGACTAAAAAGAAAAATTAACAATAATCCCAAAAGTAATGCTTGGCAAAGTCCTGCACTTCTGCCTAAAATAATTGTTAAATCTTTTTTGGCAATAAGTAGAGCAAGTTTAATCATGGTTTTGCTCTCCAATATTTTTTGTTTTTTCTTGAAAAGCAGTAATGGTTATTTGCTTATTTTCAATATGCATTTCATGGGTTGCAAAAAAACTATCTTCAGAAGGTGCATGGCTTACCCATAAAATAGCTGCATTTTTTTCTTGAAATTCTTGCACTACATGATGAAAAAAAATCTTTGATTCTTTATCAAGTCCTGTACTTGGCTCATCAAGCAATAACAAACTTGGATTTTGTAATAAAATTCTTGCAATATTAAGACGCTGTGCCATACCTCTTGAAAAAATTCCCGCATTATCATACGCAAATTTATCAAGTCGAACTTTTTTTAAAATTTGCATAATTTCTTCTTCATTAATAGAAGTGCCACGAAAAGCCTGCGTCCAAAAACGCAGGTTTTCCATGGCAGATAAATGCGGATAAATAAAAGTTTGGTGTCCTAAATATCCAATTTTTTCTTTTTCAACATTTACAACAACTTCCCCACTTGATGTAGGCATAAGACCTGCTATCATTTTGAGAAGTGTTGTTTTACCTGCTCCATTTTTTCCTGTTATTAACATTGTTTGCTTAGCATAAACAGAAAAATTAACGTTTTTATAAAGTAAACGTAAATCAAAGGTCTTACTTACCCTATCAAATTGAAGAACAGGTTTTTGATCCATGTTATTTTTCTTTAGTATTTTCTTTAGTATCTTTGGTACTTTCTTTTCTACGACGCAAATTATACATAGTAATAAATGGAGCTAAACTCATAATAGTTCCACCAATCCACAGCCAATTTACAAGCGGATGAACAGATAAACGTAAAACTCCACGTGTTTGCTCATCAACACCTAAAAATGTTGCATAAAATTCTTTACCAAGTGACGGTAAGGTACTTGCTTCTGCATAAGCATTTTGTGTGAAATTTTCGTATATTCTGCGTTGAGGAAGAATTTTTGCAATTTCTTTTCCGTCTTGAGAAATAATAAGTTCTGCTTCTAAAAATCTATATCTTCCTGTTTTTTCTCTTCCTTCATAAAGTTCATTAAGTTTCACTGTAAATGTATCAATTTTAATTTCTTGCCCACGAGCTAAGGCAACTTCTTCCTCCACTTTATATGGTCCAGAAAAAGCTACGCCTAATGCCATTACAGCCAAACTAGCATGAATTAATACAGGAGATAATTTAGTAATAGTATATTTTATAGAATAGAAATATAAAGCCCAACTAATAATACCTGCAATAGAAATACTTGCAGAAATAAGAGGTAACGGCTCTTTTACATCAAACATCGTCCAAAATACACCCATAGCAACAATAAAACTTATTAAAACACCAAGAGCATATTTACCTTTACTTAAGCCTTGTGACCAAGAAAGCCAAGGACAGCAAGTAAGAAGGGCAACAACAATAGTAAATAATGGTAAAATAATTCTATTATAAAAATCAGCTTGCAAACCAACAGGACTTTCTGACCAAAGTTTACTAATAACAGGCCAAAGAGTTGCAAACATAATAATGATACTAATACTTATAAGAACAACGGAAGTAGAAAGAAGAAAACCTTCTTTTGTTTCAAGTCCACTAAAGTTTTCCCCTCTCTTTTTCATATTTAAAACAACAAGAAAAGCAATAAGGGTGCTAATAACAACAAAAATAAAAAGAAAAGGACCTACACCACCATTTCCAAACGCGTGTACAGAATCTATAACGTTTCCACGTACAAGCCATGTTGCAAAAAATGCAGAAACACAAGTAAGAGCCATAAAAAGCGTATGAAAACGATGTGCTTTATTTTTATATTGTTCAATAAAACCAAAATGGATAGCAGCAGTACCAAAAAACCAAGGAATAGTAGAAGCATTTTCCACTGGATCCCATGCCCAATAACCACCCCAGCCAAGCTCCATATATGCCCACCAAGCACCAAGAACAATACCTGCTGTGAGTAAGAGCCAAGCCAAAAGAATAAGAGGTTTAGTAGAAATATGCCAAGCAACTTCTTTATGTTGTGGGTTATACGTCATAGCTTGGGCTAATGCTAAACAGGCTGGAATAGTAAATCCGCCATAACCAAGTAATAAAAGAGGGGGGTGAAAAATCATTCCAGGATTTTGTAAAAGAGGGTTTAATCCTCGTCCATTACTTGGAACAGGATTTAACACTTCAAAAGGATCATTATATGTTGAAAGCAAAAGAGCTAAAAAGGCTAAAATAGCAAAATAAAATACATAATACCAAGCTCTGGTTTCTTTAGTTAATGATTTATATGATTCTGTTGTTTGAAAATATGCACCACATAAAACCAAACTTAATGCCCAAAATAAAAGAGAACCAGCTTGCCCTGCCCAAAAAGCTGTAATACGATAAAACAAAGGAAGATTTAAGTCACTGTAATCGTGAACATATTTAAGACTAAAATCATAACTCCAAAAAGCAAAAAAAAGCACAATGGACGCAAAAATAAAACAGGCAGAAATCGCAAAACTTGCTTTTTCAAGAATATCAATTTTAGCAATATTATTTTTATTTATTTGCAAAATTGCATAAAAAGCTCCCAGCATTGCAAGAATGAGGGAGATAGTCATTGATAAATCAGCTAAATAAGTCATAATTATCCGTTTTTAATATTATTTTTTTCTCTATTTTCTTTTTGATATTTAGAAGGACATTTAGTCATTAATGTTTTAGCAACAAATTGATTTTGTTGAAAAGATCCTTCAATAATAACTTCTGAACCAACATCAAAAGTATCAGGAACAACGCCTTTATAAGATACTTGAATGAATTGATCAGTATTATTAGCATCTTGCAATTTAAAAGTTGCCCCAAGTCCATCACTAGGTCTAAAAATTTCATCTTTTGCAACAGTACCAAAAAGGCGTGCAGATTGTAATGATTTTGATTCCATTGCTAATGCTTCGGAAACATTTAAAAAATACACACCATTCTGGGAAACTCCAGACCAAATCATATAACCAAGCCCCCCCACAAATAAAAGGAAAGCTACAAGATAAATAGAACGTGAACGTTTTGCCATAAGTTACCTTTATGCTTACAGTTTAAGATTTGTAAGAAAAAAGCCTACAATCTTCTATAACGTATAGAATAAAATTATAAAAAAAGCAAGTAGGAATTGTTACTATTATAGAAAATTTTTGTTTAATTTATGAACATTGCATCACCATAAGAAAAAAATCTATACTCATTTTTTACTGCGTGTTGATAGGCATTCATAATATTCTCATACCCAGCAAAAGCAGAAACAAGCATAATAAGCGAAGATTTCGGTAAATGAAAATTAGTAACCAGTCCATTTATTACATGAAATTCTTTTCCCGGATAAATAAAAATATTTGTATATCCAAAACAGCCATGTTCTGGAAGAATGGTATCCTTTGATAAGTCACTATCATTATTACAATAAAATATACATTCCCCATGTGCCTTTTTTTGGGCAAAAGCTTGAACCATACCTTCAAGACTGCGTGTACTTGTTGTACCTATGGCAATAATAGGCTGATTATTTTTTTTAGCATGGATAATTGCTTTAGCTGTTTGTTCTGTAATTTCAACATATTCAGAATGCATATCATGCTGGCGTATATCTTCAGAACGCACAGGACTAAATGTTCCATACCCAACGTGTAATGTTAATTCATGCCATTGACAGCCTTTTGCAAGAAGTTTTTCTTGAATTTCCTTTGTAAAATGCAATCCTGCTGTTGGTGCTGCAATAGAACCTATATTATCTTCTTTTGCATAAATAGTTTGATACCGAGTTATATCGTTTTCTTGTATACCATTTTCTCGTTTTATATACGGTGGTAATGGCAATGAACCATATTTTTTCAATAATGGTATAAGACTATCAGTATATTTTATTGTTACAAGATGTTTACCAAATTCCCTTTTTTCTACTATACTTACTGTTAATTCTGGAAAAAGAAGTGTTTCTCCCACTTTTACACGTTTTGAACCTTTTAATAAAACTTCTGTTTGTGCTATACAAATTGCATTTTCTTTTTGAACTTTTTTATCAATTAATGGTGCTGGTTCTAAAAAAAGTAATTCTATTTGACTTCCAGTTTCTCTTTTTCCAAGAATACGTGCAGGAATTACCTTTGAATTATTTGCAATAATAAGAGCATTGTCTGGCATTAATTGCAAAATGTCTTGAAAAGAATAATCATAAAACTGACCTGTTTGTTTACTCAAATAAAGAAGACGGGAATCTTGTCTTTGCATTGCAGGTGCTTGAGCAATACGATTTTCTGGTAAATCATAATCATACGAATCTAAAAGAAAAAGATTTTTCTCTGTCATACACTAATCCAACTTAAACAAAAAATAAATAATAGAAATAAAGAAAGCAGGAAGCAGATTTAATGTTTTACAATTTTTTATTTCCAAAATACCAAGACCAGAAGCTGTAATTAAAACTCCTCCTATTATAGAAAGTTCTGTTAACACAGCTCCTTGTAAAAAATGGGATAAATACATTGCTCCCCAATAAATACTTCCTTGCCATATAAAAAGCACAAAAGCAGAAAGCATAATACCATAACCATAAGTAGCAGAAAGCACAATAGATATAATAAAATCAAGCATTGCATTTGTAAAAAGAAAAGTATGATCGTAATGCAACGCACTTTCGATAAGACCTAAAATAGAAAGTGTACCAATACAAAAAAGCAAAATGGCAGTAGAAAGCCCTTTTATTAAAGTATTTTTGCCAAATTTTATTGTGAATTTTTGAAAATTTTCTTCAAGATTAAATAACGTACCAATAACAGCACCAAGAGCAAGACTAATAATAAAAAGCAATGGTGTTTGACTTACTGCCATATTTTTTATAACAGTATTTACACCTATAAAAAAGGCTGATAACCCCATAGCAATAAATAACGTTTCTTGAATTTTTTGTGGTAAAGCTTTTTGAATAGTTCCACCAATAAGAGAACCCACAAATATAGCAGCTACATTTACAATAGTTCCAAGCATATTAAACGCTATTTATTAATTACATAAAAAATAAGAAAAAAAGAATTAATCTTGTGCTCTTTTTCTATTAGCCATAAGTTGGAAAACCCAGTTAGCAAGGGCTGGCACACCATTATCATCAGAAATAAGATTCCATTTGCTATGGCTTTCAAGAAATGCCCAACGAGTAAAACGTATTCCCATAGAATTCCAACCAGAAGAACTACTAGGAGCATAACGTCTAACTGTTCCAAGCATAGAAAGATTTATAGGAGGTTTTTTTCCAAAAGGAAAAGTTCCAGAACATAAAACCTGTGAGTTTTCTTTAATTGTTGCCGCCATAGGACATTTTTCATTAATAATGAAAAGCATACCACCAGCAGAAATATCAATAATTTCAAAATAATTATTAGCAACGGCAACCCATTGGGCGTTTTGATTTTCTGAAATTCTATCTTCAATCCAAAGTTTTAAATATGGAATTTCTTTTTTTGTAACAGGAGTTCGTACACAATTTCGACGCTGTGTATGCCCAATTGTTTTAGGAAAAACAGTATCTAAAAAATAAAACCCCTTATGCTTAAATGTTTTCACAACAGGAGAAATAAAATTGCAAGGGATACGTTTATTTTTTGCAAAAATATAATAAAAAGCAGAAACTTCTGCTCCTTCTGGAACGTTAAAATCTTCTACGGAATGAATATAAAAACGGACAAACTTTTTATTATAGTCAGCACAAAAACCCCGAACTTGGTTTATTGTTATACCTTGTAAAGTAATATCAATAAAAACTTCAATTCGATGCACAGCAATATAACGCAACGTATCACTAATATATTCTGGCGATGTGTTTGCATTATTTTTTAATATATAATTTACTTCTAAGTTTGCCATAGAAAAAACGATAAAATATCCTTATCCTTTTGTCAAGAATAATCATAACATTATCTTGTATTATTTTCTCTTCTTCTTTATCCTCTCAATTAAAAAATAAGTTT
>JARHYD010000158.1 GCA_029258655.1 Mailhella sp. | reverse complement strand
AAAAAGCTCCTTTCGGAGCTTTTGTATATGAGTAAAATTAGCCAACTGTATAGAAGTTAGCACCTGGAGCCATACATACTGGACAAGCGTCTGTCATTGGGCCTTCGTGGGTGTAACCACATACTGGACAGATGTAAAATTCAGCACCAGCTAATTCATTGTTAGCTGCTTTTTTATAAAGATTAGCGTGAACTTCTTCAACTTCATTTACAAAACTCATATATTTAGCAATAGCATTTTGACCTTCTGCTTCTGCGTCTTTAATCATTTCTGGATACATTTTAGTAAATTCATAGGTTTCACCGCTGATTGCGTCTTGAAGATTTTCAGCTGTATTACCAATTTTACCAGCATGGCGAAGGTGAGCATGAGCATGAATGGTTTCTGCTTCAGCAGCAGCACGGAAAAGTTTTGCAACCATTGTTAAACCTTCTTTATCTGCTTGTTTAGCATAAGCAAGATATTTACGGTTAGCTTGAGATTCACCAGCGAAAGCATCCATTAAGTTTTTTTGTGTGTTTGACATAATCATTCTCCATTTTTTTTTTATAAATTTGTTATTAGGAACAATTACTATTTAGATATTTTTTTATACTTTGTAAAGTCTTTTTTTTAAAAAAAATGAATATTTAATATTAACTATCTAAAATAATAGTATTTAAAATTTTAATTTTTCCATTTGTAGCATTAGAAAAAGTAGTTATAAAGGCTTGTACCTGTGGTTCTGGCAATTTGATTGTATATGTAATTATATCTGAAAATATTTCATTTACTATTGTTGCAGAATAATTAGGCATATAGTGGTGCAAAAGATTTATATGTTCATAGGAACAAGTAAAAGTAATTTGAGTATAAATAATTTTATCGATAATTGGTAATCTTTCAATAGCTGTAATAACACCACTTTGATAGGCTTTAACTAATCCTCCAGTACCTAGCTTTATTCCTCCAAAAAAACGAGTAACTACGGCTACTATTTCTCCAATATCGCTATGAAGAAGTATATTAAGCATTGGTTTTCCTGCTGTACCATGTGGTTCGCCATTGTCAGATTGACCAATATTAGCAGTATCTTTGGGTGCTCCCACAGCAAAAGCATAACAATTATGCGTTGCAGTGGGAAATTCTTGACAAATTTTTTCAATAAAAATTTTGGCACTTTCTTTTGAATTAGCATGACCAATACTAGTAATAAATTGGCTTTTTTTTATTTCTTCTTCAAATCGAAAACAATATTTATCTGATAAGGGAAAAGGTGTAGCTTGATCACAAATTATAAGATTTGGTACTTTATAGAGTGTATTTATCATAGTATAAAAGAGGGTATGAAAGAAAAAGCCCATTACTGGGCTTTTATTATTTTGTGGTAATATCTTCTGCTTTTTCGGCAGAAACAATTTTGATATTAAAACTTGCTGCATTTTCAGGTGGATTATAAAATACACACATAAAAGGTGTACTTGCACCAGGATTAATTTTGGTATTTTTTTGCATAATATCAAGATTATTATTGAGATTTTGTTCAAGTTCTTCTTCATTTAATACTTGTAATTGGAAGAGCGATAAACTTGTTCCTGCAATTTGTTTTTTGGAAATTAACATTTCTCCTGACTCAGAAAATAATGAGCATTCAACTTGGACAAAACCACGTGGATCATCAAATCCATTAATAACTTTTCCTTCTATGATAGTTAAATTACCAATTTTATCATTTGGAATAGTATATTGTCTAAGTCCTTGAATTTGCAAAAGTTTAACCTTATTACTTAATTCTTCTATTCTCTTATTTTCAGAATCAATTTTAGCTTGTAATTCTTTGCTTTTAGTATCAAAGAATTGTTCTTTTATAGGGTCTAAATAAGGAGTAAAAGACCATAATACAGAAGTAAAACATATTAAAGCAAAAATAATAATTAATATAATTCTTATAACACGGCTTTTAGGTTTTACAGCTTCTTCATTTGCAAAGGGTGTATCAAGATTAATACGAGGAGTTGCACCAGAAGAAAATGATTCTTTTTGATGTTCTGTGTTATTTTGTGTATGAGAATTTTGTGAATTTTTAGATTTAACTGGTGGTTGATTTTCATTTTGGTCTTCATATTCAAAATTAACATCTCGAATAACAAAAACATCTTTACAAATAGAACAACGTAACTTTTGATCAATATTTTGTGTATCGGGTAATTTAAATACACTTTTGCAATTAGGACAAGTTATTAACATACTTTAATTCCAAAAAAAAAATTATATTTCTATTTCATTGATGGAAGGCAAAGATCTATATTTTTCTGCATAATCTAATCCATAACCAACAATGAAACCATCATTAATATGAAAACCAACAAAGTCAATAGGAATAGCCTTTTCTCTACGGGCTTTTTTACTAATAAATGTTGCAACTTTAATGCTTTTTGCTTTTCGTGCTGCAAGTTGGTGGAGCAAAAATTCCATAGTAAGTCCAGTATCAATTATATCTTCTACAATAAGAACGTGTTTTCCTTCAACATTTAATTCAATATCTTTTGTAAAGGAAATAGTTTGAGAGGAACTATCAGAATTACCATAACTTGCTACACGTACAAAATCAATTTCATGAGGACAGGTAATATTTCTTACTAAGTCGCTAAAAAATAAAAATGCACCTTTTAAAGTACAAATAACCACAAGTGGTTCATTTTGATAAATTTGTGAAATTTCTTTTCCAAGTTCACGAACTCTTGCTTGTATTTCATTTTCTGAAATAAGTTCCTTTAATTTATGCATATATTCCTCACTTTATTTTGTTAATCCATAATTAATTGCACTTACTACATCTTTTTTTTGCAATAAGCCAGTTGTAGCAAGAACGGCATTACCATCTTTTCCGTAGATAACAGTAAAAGGAATACCTTGTACCATATAAAATTGTGCTAATTCACCAGTATCATGGAATGTTTGATAATTAATATTAACTTTTTTGTTAAATGCTTTCATTTCTTCTGGAGTTTCATCAAGATTAATAGCAATCATTTTTAGGGTATCTTCTTTATAGGTATTTCTAATTTCAATAAAAGAAGGAATTTCTTCTCGGCATGGAGCACACCAAGAGGCATAAAAATTAATGAGTACAACTTGTTTGCCTTTACTTTCTGAAATAGTATTTAATAATTCATTTAATGTAATACTATCCTTCGCATAACTTGGATTTATGTTTGTAAATAAAAAGGTAAAAAATATTAAAAATTTATATATTAATTTCATATAATATTCCTTAAAAAGATTTTAATAGCTTATATATTATATATAAAAAATATGCAATGAAATAATAATGTAAAAAAATATGATTATTTTAAAAGTTCTTTAGCAACTCTTACAGCTTCAACAGCATCAACAGAATAACCATCAGCACCAATACTTTTAGCATATTCTGCTGTTACTACTGCACCTCCAACCATAACTTTACAATCAAGATTTTTTTCTTTTACTAATTTAATGGTATCTTCCATTCTTGGCATTGTTGTTGTCATAAGAGCAGATAACCCAATAATTTTTGCATTTTGCTTTTGTGCTTCATCAACAATAATTTCTGCTGGTATATCTTTTCCTAAATCTACAACATCATAGCCATGATTAGATAATAATAATCCTACAATATTTTTGCCAATATCGTGAATATCTCCTTGTACTGTTGCAAGTAAAATTTTAGGTTTATCTTCACTTTGTCCACTTTCTTCAAGTAAGGGTTTTATATGGGCAAAAGCTGTTTGCATGGTAGAGGCTGAACGAAGAAGTTGTGGAAGAAAATATTCTTTTTTTTCATAAAGAACACCTACTTCTTGAATTGCTGGAATTAATCGCTCGCGAACTAATACAAAAGGATCAGCACCTTTTTTTAATTCTTCATCTACCATTTCAATAATATGATCTTTAGCTCCCATAATAACAGCTTCTTCAAGAGTTTTAGCTCCAACTTTTACTTCTTTGGTTGTTTTATTATCATTTTGATTTTGAGCAGTCCATTTAGCATAAGTGCTAGTGAAATTTTCTGCATTAGTATCAAACCCTAATAAAAGATTGGCACTATCCATTGCTTCTCGTATTCTGATATTAGAGGGGTTAGCAATACATGAGGTAAGACCAGAACCAGCAGCCATAGCAAAGAAAGAAGAGTTGACTAAATCTCGAGCTGGTAGCCCAAAAGAAATATTGGATAATCCCAATGTTGTTGGTAAATGTTGTTCATAGCACCATTTAACTGTTTCAAGGCAAGCTTTTGGAGCTAATGCATCACTAGCAGCAGTTAATGCTAAAATATCAACCATAATCATAGATTTTGGAATTTGATATTCTTCAACTTTTTTGAGAAGTAATTCAATAATTTTAATACGTTCTATGGCTGTTTTAGGAAGATTTGCACCTGTTAAAGGAAGTAAAATAAAAGGAGAACCCCAAATTTTGCATTGTGGTGCTAAAATTTCCATTTTATCTGCTTCACCACTAATAGAGTTTACAAGAGCAGAACCAGGATGAAAAGGAAGAGCTTCAATAATTGCTTGTGGGTTTGAGGAGTCAATACAAAGAGGCGTTTGTACACGTCCAACAAGGCTTTCCACAATGCTTGGGAGCATAGTTTCTTCATGCACATTAGGTGCTCCAACATTAACATCAAGTATTTTAGTTCCTAATGCAATTTGTTCATCAGCATATTGCATCGCAAGGTCAAATTTACCTTCTTGTAATTGAGCACTTAAAAGTTTTTTTCCTGTTGGATTAATTCTTTCCCCAATCATAACAAGAGGATGAGATTTTCCAATATGGACTAATGAAGAACGAGAAGTTAAACGTATTCCATAAGGAATTTGACGTTCTTTTTTTTCAATTTCATGTTGAATACTAAAAATTTTATCTTGAAGAGCTTTTATATGCTCGGGACTTGTTCCACAGCAACCACCTAAAATAAAAGTTCCTTCCTTAGCAAGGTAACTTGTTTGTTCTGCAAAATCTTGAGGAGCTAATCTAAAAACAGTTTCGCCATTAATAAGTTCTGGTAATCCCGCGTTTGGTTCTGCAAAAACAGGAATAGAACTACTTGCTAACAGTTTTTTTACAACAGGAAGCATTTGTTCAGGACCAGCACCACAGTTTACGCCAATAGCATCTACACCAAGATTTTGCATTGTAGCTGCAAAAATTTCTGGTGTAGACCCTGTTAAACTTACTCCATCTTCAAAAGTCATAGAAACAAAAATAGGTAAATCTGTTTCCATTTTTGTAGCAGCAACAGCAGCTCTTGCTTCTGCTAAATCAAATTGTGTTTCAATAAAAATAAGATCAACACCACCTTTTACAAGTCCCCGTACTTGTTCACGAATGGCATTAATAAAAAAATGAGGATCAAGTTCACCAAGTGGGCGTAAAAATTTTCCAACAGGACCAATATCACCAGCAACAAAAAAAGGTTTATGAGTATTTTGCTTAGCTTTATTTACAGCATCACGAGCAACAAGAGCCATTTTTTCATTAAAATCAATAACATTGAGTTGTTCTGGCAACTTAAAACTAGTACCACCAAATGTAGAAGTTAAAATAATATTTGCTCCTGCTTCAAGGTAAGCAAGGTGAATTTTTTCAACAATGTCTGGACGTTCCATACAAAATTCAGCTGGATTAGCACCATCTGGCATACCAAGGGCTTGTAACATAGTCCCCATAGCTCCATCAATAAAAAGTGGTGTTTGCTGTTTTAATAAAGAACGAAGATTAGACATAAAAACTCCTCATATTCATAATATATTTATATTTCTTATAATTTTAAAACTTGCTAATATAGTCAATACATACTAAACTACTTTTAGTTTTTTAGTAATTTTATATCATATTTATATAGTTAGTAATTATGTAGCAATTCTTATAACAAGAAAAAGTCTATTATGGAAGAAAAAAATATAAACAAGAAAAAATCAAAAAAAGAGAGTTTAGAAGAAGAAAAAACTCAAAATAATAATATTATTTTAGAGGCAGAACTTCTTCCTAATGAAGATACCGAAGATACTCATGAGGTAGATTCTGAAGATATTTTTGATGTAGATTCTAATGAAGATTTATCGGAAATAAGTGACGAAGATTTGTTTGATTCTCTTTCACAGCATGGGGATCAATTTGCTCTTGATGAACATACAGACAAAAATGCATTAATGGTTGTGCCTAATCATTTGCCTGTTATTCAAGATAATTTACATCTTTATTTACGTGAAGTAAGTAAATTTCCTTTACTTGAACCAGAAGAAGAAGTTGAATTAGCAAGAAAAGTTCGTGATACAGGCGATAGTCAGGCAGCTTTTAGAATTATTTCTTCTCATTTACGGTTAGTTGTACGTGTAGCTATGGATTTTCAACGTCGTTGGATGCAAAATGTTCTTGATTTAATTCAAGAAGGTAATGTAGGGCTTATGCGTGCTGTTAATAAATTTGATCCTGATAAAGGAATAAAATTTTCTTATTATGCTACGTTTTGGATTAGGGCATATATTTTAAAATTTATTATGGATAACTGGCGTATGGTTAAAATTGGAACTACCCAAGCACAACGTAAGTTATTTTATAATTTAAATAAAGAAAGGCAAAAACTTATTTCTCAAGGTTTTGATCCCGATGAAAAAACTCTCTCTGAAGCATTGGGGGTTTCCGTTGACCAAATTGTAGAAATGCAACAACGGCTTGATACAAGTGATTTATCATTAGATATGCCTGCAAATGATGATAACGGAACTAGTTCAAAAATGGATTTTTTACCAGCATTAGGACCGGGTATTGAAGCAGGTTTTGCTAGTGAAGAATTATCAAATTTAGTGCGGAAAAGTTTAAAGGATTTATTACCTAATTTATCTGATAAGGAATTATTTATTTTAGAAAATCGTTTATTAACAGATGATCCCGTGACGTTACGAGAAATAGGTGAAAAATATCATGTTAGTCGTGAGCGTATACGTCAGCTTGAGGCTAGATTATTAGTAAAATTAAAAAATCATCTTGGTGATAAAATACAAGATTTTTCTGAAGAGTGGATACATTCATAGGTGAAAAGTATATGAAAAAAATTGTTGGTTTATCTTTTTTAATCTTTTTACAAGCTTGTGCTGTACAAAATGAAACGCAATCTCCAAATTACCTTTTTTCTTTTGAAAAAAAACAAGGACAACAAGTTCCTAAGCAAACATACGATCTTGAGCTATCAAAAAAGTGTACACAATCTTTTGTCTATTTAGGACTTTTTGAAGCTATAAAACGTGATGATTATGAAAAAGTTGTGCTTTATAGTGATGAATTATCTAAAAATAATCCAGAAGTGCTAGCATTAGCAGAAGGTATTACGTGGCTTTATAATAAAGGACATTTGAATGATGCAAAAAGAATTACAGAACAAAGTTTGCACGCTTTACCTAATGAATTACCTTTAATTTTAATGTATGCTGAACTTATAGAACAAACAAAGGAAGGAGATAAATCTGATTTTTCTGCTCCTATTGCTTTATTAAATTCTTATATAAAAAATAATCCTCAAGATTATAATGGATATATTGAGCTTGGTGTATTATATTATAAAATGCAA
The DNA here is from genome assembly GCA_029258655.1 of Mailhella sp. Classification (GTDB taxonomy): domain Bacteria; phylum Desulfobacterota; class Desulfovibrionia; order Desulfovibrionales; family Desulfovibrionaceae; genus Taurinivorans. The sequence goes on along the minus strand of JARHYD010000158.1, from coordinate 2,607 downwards.
GATTATAATCAAGCATATAAAACTTTTATACGTATTCCAGAAAAGAAAAGACTTAATACTGTAAATATTTATATGGGAATATGCTTAAAAAAATTAGAAAGATATTCTGAAGCTAATCAATATCTTTATAAAGCATTAAAAGCAAATCCTAAAGATAAAACAGCCTTGCATCAATTAGGTGAAGTAGCTGAATTACAACAAAATTATGCAAGAGCAAGATATTATTATCAACAAATATTAAAAGAAGAATCTACTAATTATGATTATTTATTAAAGTTAATTTCCATAGCTTTTAAAGAAGGAAATCATCAAAGAGCTTTTGAATTAGCCAAAAAAAATATGGATTTTGATTTTATTGTAGCAGCTTCTTCAATGCTTATTCAAGAAGGAAGAGCGGATCTAGCAGAAGAACTACTTGATAAATTATCTAAAACTCCTGATGCCTCCCGTGATTTACTTTATTTACAAGGTGCTTTAATTTACGAAGCAGGAAAAGATAAACAAAAAGCTTTAGCTTATTTAGAACAAATTACTCCTGAAGATACATATTATAAAAATGCTCTTGAAATTATTATTCATTTATATTTAGAACAAAATGATTTTGAAAAAGCAATTCCTGTTATTCAAAAAGCAAAACAATTTGCACCAGATGAACGCAATTTTTATGTATTAGAATATAATACCTATCTATTTATAGGGGATAATGAAAAAGCTTATGAGGCTCTTTATCAATATATTAAAAAGTATTCTGATGATAATGATGCTAAATTCCGTTTTGCTTATGTATGCTTTAAACTTGGAGAAAAACAAAAAGCTTTAAAATATATGGAAGAAATTCTTGTAAGTGAACCAGAAAATTATGATGCATTAAATTTTATAGGTTATACATTAGTTGAAGAAAATAAAGATTTAAAGCGTGCTGAACAATACCTTTTAAAAGCAGATAAATTAAATCCAAATCATGATTACATTAATGATAGTTTAGCTTGGCTTTATTATACATTAGAAGATTATGAAAAAGCATGGGCATATATTCAACGTGCTGTAAGTTTAATTAATAAAAATGCAAAACCTGATCCTAAGTTATGGGAACATTATGGAGATATTGCCTATAAATTAAATAATAAAGATGAAGCAAGAAAAGGATATGATACCTCACTTTCTATTGAAAAAAATGATAAAATAGAAGAAAAATTAAAGAGTTTATAATGCATACTATAAAAAAAATTGTTTTTCTCTTGTGTTTTATTTTTCTTAATGCTTGTGTAGCAAAACAAGAATTATTAGTACCAACACAAGAAGATCAAGAAAAACGCTGGCAACTTTTTTTAGAAAATAAAATTGAAGAAAAACCTTACGCATTACAAGGAAGTATTCGGTTTGGTAGTTCGGAAAATACTAACCGAGTTAACTATATTTTATGGAGCAATGGAACATTACCGTTAAGATTAGATATTATGGCAGGTGTTGGTGCAAGTATTGCTAAAATTGCAGAAACGCAAAAAGAAATAACAATGTATTTTCCACAAGAAAATCGTGCTATTATAATGGATAATTTTGGAGAAATAAATCCGTTAATTAGTATGGGTATGCCTGTACCAATTTCTTTTAATGAAATATCTTTTTTATTACGAGGTGGTTTTAATCAAATTTTTGAAAATATATCATTAGATTTGGTTAAAGCAAAAAAAGCCAAAAAAGAATACCAACGTTACACATATTATTTTTCCAGTAAAAAAATGGACGGTCTTATGCAATTAGATGTAACTGGTAAGCCTGTTTACTGTGAAGTAAATGATGAATGGATTTTTGAAATTTTCTATGATAAAAAAGAACAAACTCCATATAAAGTTATTATTCGTTCTAAAATAGAAGATTATAAAGCTATACTTATGGTTAAAGACCGTACTTTTCCAGTCAAATACAGTAAAAGTGATTTAAAATTTGCATTGCCTGCACAAACAGAAATTTGTAATAATTATTGAGAGGAATTATGGGTAAAAAAGTATTCATTGCATCAGATCATGCTGGTTTTTCTTTAAAAACAACAGTATGTGAATATTTAAAACAACAAGGACATGAAGTTATTGATTTAGGACCAGAACAAGCAATAAGCTGTGATTATCCTAATAGTGCTTTTAAAGTAACAGATAAAGTTTTAGAAAATGAAAATTCTTTAGGGATTTTAATTTGTGGTACAGGTATTGGTATGAGTATGGCTGCAAATAAAGTAAAAGGTATTCGTGCAGCCCTTGCAACCTGTGAGTTTCATGCAAAAGCTACTCGGCAACATAATAATGCAAATATCCTTTGTCTTGGAGAACGCGTTACAGGTGTAAGTGTGGCTCTTGGAATAGTAGACATATTTTTAAATACAGAGTTTGAAGGTGGTAGACATTTAAGACGAATTGAACTTTTTGATAAAATATAATAATATGTTAATGTATTAAGGGATTATAATAATAATTTTCTATATTATGTTAGGGTCTAGACCATCACTTTTTATTTTTGAAATAAAGTTTTTCTATAAATTTTGTAAAATTTTCATTCCTGAAATTAAATCTACATTCACATTCTTTTAAATGCAATATAAATTTATCATCTGTT
>JARHYD010000120.1 GCA_029258655.1 Mailhella sp. | reverse complement strand
AACTATCTAAAAATAAATAATAAAAATTATTTTACATAAAGGAATAATATGTTGAATTTAAAAGATAATAACTCACTTATCAAAAAAATAATATTTCTTTTTGTTCTTGCACTATTATTGCAAATCCCTATGTTTTTCATTGATGAAATTGTTGAAGAAAGAAATTATTCCTATTTAACTATGTCAGAAAAAATAGGTGAAGAATGGGGAAATAACCAAATCATAGCAGGAGCATTTTTAATCATACCAATCACAAGAGAAGAAAAAGAAAACAATCAAAAAAGAAATAGAGTTTACAACCATATTGTTTTACCCGAAACACTAACCATAAAAGCAAATTTAAAAGATGAAGTAAGAAAAAGAGGAATATATAAAACAACAGTCTATACAAGTGATATAAATATAGAAGGCACTTTTCCTCCTATAATATTATCAAAAGATTATCCATACAATATAAGTATAGGACTAGGAATAACTGATACAAAATCTATTATGAAAGTCAAAGAATTTCTTGTAGAAGGCGAAAAAATAGAATTTGAATCAGGAACAGGAATTTCTTTACCAGAATTAAAAAAAGGAATTTCTGGAATTATTAAACAGAATTTAAATGATAAAGAAAAAATCCATTTTTCCATTAAATTAACTTTACGAGGCAGTGAAGGTATTGCTCTTTTACCTTTTGGCAAAGAAAATCTTTTTGAAATAACATCTTCTTGGCAATCTCCAAGCTTTAATGGTATATTACCCAATGAAAAAATAATAGATACAAAAGGTTTTAAAGCTGTCTGGGAATTATCTTCCTTTGTAAGAAACTATAAACAAGATTTTACCGAATACAATGATCTAAATCTTAGAGAAGGACAAATAGGCGTAGATTTATACGAAGGTGTCACTCATTATAGACAGGTAATGCGAGCAATAAAATATAGTATGCTATTTACTATTTTAACGCTTTTTATTGTCTATATTTTTGAAGTCACAAGCAAAAGATTTACCCACTATATACAATATGGTGTAGTAGGATTTTCCCTTGCTTTATTTTATTTATCATTACTTTCCATGTCAGAATTTTTTAATTTTAATCTATCCTATATTATAGCAAGCCTCATGGTTATTATCCCAAATTCACTATATTTAAAAGCTGTAACAAAAAATAAAAATTATGGATTAGGTATGTTTGTATTCCTTACTGGAATTTATACAGTCCTTTACGCTATCTTACAAATGGAACAATATGCTCTCATAACAGGAACAGCACTGCTTATGCTAGTTCTTTATACTATGATGTACCTAACAAGAAATATTGAAAATTTTAAATTAGAATAATAAGATAAAAAACAACTAAAAATAAAATTTTCTAAAAAGCAATTATAATAAACTCTCTTAATAAACACTAAGAGAGTTTATTATATTAAAAAGTTAATAAAAAACACCAAAAAGAAAATACTAACACATTATACCACATTCTTTTTCATATTCAGATTGTAATGTTTTAATAAGTGACCATAGCATAAAAACAATTACAATAGCAAATGGTGTTCCTGCTATAATAGTTGCAGCTTGTAAAGCCTGTAATCCACCACTCACTAATAAAACTAATGCTAATAAACCAAGAAAACTTCCCCATAAAACTTTCATTGCAGTTTTAGGTTCATATGCACCATTTGACATAAGCATTGCCAAAAAAAATGATCCTGAATCTGCTGATGTTACAAGAAAAAGTAACATATTAATAAATACTAGAATTGTCATAAAATAAGAATAGGGCATAGTTTTTAACAAGGTATAAACACCACCACCTACATCTTTAGAAACAACATCCCACATAGGAGCAATTTCCCTTAATTCTATAAGAATTGACTGCCCTCCAATAATTGTAAACCAAACTAAACCAAAAGAACTAGGAACAATAACAGCTCCTATAATATATTCTCTTATAGTTCTTCCCTTTGAAATTCTTGCAATAAATCCACCTACAAAAGGAGCCCAAGAAATAACAACTAACCAATAAAAAATTGTCCAATTTGAAATCCAAGAACTATCATTATGTGGATCTGTATAAAAAGACATTGGAATTAATTTATGAAAATAATCACCAATAGTATTAACAAGTAATCGCATCAATGTATTTGTTTCTCCATATGAAAGAATAAAAATACACCAAAACATTGCAATAAGTATATTAGCATTACTAAGATAAGTCATACCTTTTTGAATACCTGTCATTGTAGAAATAATATAAATCCCTATAATTGTAACCATAATAAGGATTTTTCCTGATAACCCTATAGAAAAACCTAAAATTACTTCTGCACCATAATTCAAAGAAATAATGCCCAATCCTAAAGCTGTACTTAATCCACCAACTGTTGCAATAGCACCAATTACATCAACAAGTTTTGCCCAAAAACTATTATGTATTTTTTCTTCTAATAAACCATAAAGAGCTGTTGATAATGCCATAGGCTTTCCTAATCGTAACGCTGGAAATGCTATACATAATCCAACAATAGAATATCCCATCCAAGAATGAAAACCCCAGTGCATAGTAGCGATTCGTATAGAAACAGGTAAAGCCTCTTTTGTTCCTGGTATAGCGTCATAAGGTGTATTCATAAAATGAAATAAAGGTTCTGCAGCTCCCCATAAAACATAACCAACACCTATTCCACAACTAAATAACATTGCTATCCATGTAATGGTTGAAAATTCTGGTTTATCATCATGTTTTCCTAAAATCATATTACCATAACGACTTGCGGCAACAAGAAAACCAATAATAATATAAGAAGCTGTAACAAGAACAAAATACCAACCATAATTAAAAGTAATAAAATTCTTTATAATATTACAATAATAATCCAGCCTTTCAGGGAAAAAACTACCACAACCTACAATCATTATTGTTAAAATTGCTGTTATATAAAAAATAATAGGATCATAATTACCAAAAATTCTTTGAAATATACTCTCATTATTATTCATAAGTACCCACTCTTTTTTTATTATAAGAAGTTTAAAGAAATATTCTACTTATTCCCCTAACTAAGCTTATTTCATAAAAATAAATACCTAAGCATGATAAAGTATTTCTCCATTTACCATTGTTATTTTTACTTTAATATCAAGATAATTTTTAGAATCTTCCTTTAATAAATCTCTATCTAATAAAACTATATCAGCTAATTTTCCTTCCTCTAAAGAACCTATTTCTTGTTCCCAAAACATTGCTCTAGCTGCATTATACGTATGACAAATAATTGCTTCATCAACACTAATTCGTTGATCTTGCCCCATATCATGCCCTTGATCTGATATACGTTCTACTGCTCCTTTTATAGTACTTAAGGGATTAAAAGATTGTACAAACGCATCAGAACTTATAACAGCTTGTATCCCATTATCTAAAAATTCACGAAGAGGATAAATTCTTTTTGCTCTTTTTTCTCCATAATTATCTATTAAATTTTTTCCAGCTTCTCTTAATTGTCCTGGTTGTGTAATTGGAATCATACCTAATTCTGCAATTTTCTTTATATGTTCAGGTAAAGGATAACCAGAATGTTCTATCCTATGTCGGTGATCATTACGTGGAAGCTCTTTTAAACATTCTTCAACAGCTTCAAGTAAAATATCATGTGCTCTATCTCCTTGCGTATGCACTGCAAACTGAAGCCCCTTAGAATGAGTCAATTTTAAAGATTTTTTATAATCTTCTATACTATCCCAATACAAAGAACCATTATATCCATCATTTCTATTAGTTAATGGGTCTCTAAAAGCTGCACTTCCACCAACTATTGCCCCATCAGTATAATATTTAATTGGACCTACTCTAAAAAAATTATTCCCAAATTGTTCATGAATACCCATCTCTAATTGTGCATCTAAATGATTAGACAAAAACATACCAAGTGTACGAACAGATAATTTTTTTTCTTTATTTGCTCTTACAAGTCCTACCATTTCACGAGTTGTAAGTTGAGGATCACAAACAGTAGTAACTCCAACTTCTAAAAAAGCTTTACATGCACACTCAATATCATCTACTAATTCTTGTAATGGTGTAATATACCCAATATCTGGTCCATGATGTTTAACGTGTACCGCTGTAGGAACTACCATTTGTTGAGCAGAATCTTGTGCTATACCATTAATTCTTCCTTGTTCATCTCGTAAAAATCTACCACCTTCTGGATCTTTTACTGTATCATCAATACCTGCTAATTCTAATGCTTTGGTATTTACCAAAACATAATGACCTGTATAATGTACTATTGCAACAGGATTATTGGGAGAAACTTTATCTAAATCAAAACGAGTTGGAGGAATAGCATGGGGAAATTTACCATAATCTAATCCCCATCCCCTAATCCATTCACCAGGTTTACGTTTTTTTACAGCTTGTTGAACAACTTCTACAACATCTTGGATAGATTTTACAGCTGGATAATGAAATTTTGGTGCTCTTAACGATGCTCCTACAAGAGTTATATGATTATGGGCATCAATAAAACCAGGTAATAAACTATTATGATTACAATCAATTATATTGACCTTATGAGTACCAATGATTTGTTTACATTCTTCTTCAGTACCAATTTTTACTATTTTATTATTTACTACAAGTAAACAATTAAAATTACATTTTTGTTTTCTACCAGTAATAATATTTGCATTAATAAATAATGTATATACACTCATTTCATTCCTCCAGATTATACTCAACAATTAAAAAGGATTTACAATTATCATATCCCCAATGAAAATCTTTAATTATAGTTTTCAATTTTTGTAAGTCTCTTTCTTTGATTGCCATAATTATTTGTTTATGTTCTTTTACTGCCTCTAAATACCAATCAAACATAAAGTTATGACGAGGAAAATCCCATAGTCTATTTTTTATAGGCTTTAAAATTCTAGAAGCAAAAAGATTATTATTTTGTTCAAGAAAAACTTCATGAAATTTATAATGAAATTCATCATATTTTTTGATGTTTCCATTTAAAACTGCTTTTTCCATTTCATGATTATAATTATCCATTTTTTGGATTACATTTTCCGTGTAACTATTTATTACTTCAAAGATTAATGAATATTCTATTGTTCCAATAATTTCATATAACATTCTAAAATCATGGAGTTCTAGCTTATTTACTAATACTTTACTTCTAGGAAAAATAGTTACAAAACCTTCAGCTTCTAATCTTATAAGAGCATTACTTAATGGGGTACTACTTATCCCAAGTTTATTTCTAATTTCTTTTAAATTTAAACTATTACCAGGTAAAATATTACCTTTACGCATTTCCTCCATTAAATATTGATAAGCTTTATCAGTTGTTGATTTATTTTGTTCTGTTTCTTCTATCATCATTTTTATCTCCAAGTAATTTTTTAGTATTTTACAATTATTTCATTACTTGTAAATAAAAATTATAGTTGAAACGTTAACTGACGCGTCAATTTAAATATTAACTGACATATTTTAAAGAATACGTCAAGAATTAAAAATAGTTTTAAGATGTGTTTTTAAATTATTTATAATTACTTTAATAAATTAAGATTATAAAAATAAAAATATTTTCTAACGTCACTAACCTAATAAGTTTCACTCTCTGAAAGCGAGAAGCAAAGCAACTTGTGAAAAAGTGTATACCAGAAAGAATTCTTAGGGGCAGTGGTAGCCGTTAGCGAAGAATGAACTTTACGGATAGTGACAGCGGTTTATGTATATTAATTTCGCGTAACTAATTGCTGTTTTTATTCGTAGCTTCCTGCGTCACAACGACTAAAACACAGATAGCGACAATAATTTATATAACTTAATAATTTTGCATAATTATTTACTATCCTTATCCTTAACTTCCTATGTTACAACAGCTAAAGCGGGGTGAGAACTGTTACCCAAAAGGCAACAAAGTCGTTCCCTTATATCGAGTTTACGAAGTTTAGAGAAATAGACAACAACACTAAGGAAATTTCCCCTCTCCGTTAGCTTACCCCACTGCTCAGAACTTTCGAATTTAAGGGGCTAATCCCCTTATAAAACTTGATACTATGTAATAGTAAAATAAATAAGAAAATGTTATATAAAAACAAGAAAAATAAAAAATTAATTTGGAAACATACCCTATTCAAATAAAATTTTTTTCTTCTTAAATAAAGAAAACTTTCTACTAATTATTTTCTATATCCTCTTGCACAAATTTAGTATTTGTTATATATTATAAAAAAACCTACTAAGGAGATATTTATGGCACGTTTTACATTACCACGTGATATTTATTTTGGCAAAAATAGTCTTGATACATTGAAAAACATTAAAGGTAAAAAAGCTGTAATTGTTGTTGGCGGTGGCTCTATGAAAAGAGCAGGCTTTTTGGATAAAGTAATTAATAATCTCCATGAAGCAGGTTTGGAAACTAAACTTATTGAAAAAGTTGAACCAGATCCTTCCATTACAACTGTAATGAATGGTGCAAAAATCATGCGTGAATTTGAGCCAGATTGGATTGTTTCTATGGGAGGAGGCTCTCCTATTGATGCAGCTAAAGCTATGTGGATTTTCTATGAATATCCAGACACAAAATTTGAAGATGCTGCAAAACCTTTTAATTTACCTACTCTTCGTACTAAAGCACATTTTATTGCCATTCCTTCTACCTCTGGTACAGCAACAGAAGTTACAGCTTTTTCTGTTATTACTGACTACGACAAAGGTATTAAATATCCTTTAGCAGATTTTAATATCACTCCTGATATTGCTATTCTTGATCCACTTCTTGCTGAAACCATGCCTGCAAAACTCACTGCACATACTGGTATGGACGCTTTGACACACGCTGTGGAAGCATACGTTTCTACTGCTCATGCAGTATTTACAGATCCACTTGCTTTAGATGCTATTTTATTGATTAATAAACATTTAGTAAAATCTTATAACGGCGACATGGATTCAAGAGAACAAATGCACTATGCTCAATGCATGGCTGGTATGGCATTCTCTAATGCTTTACTTGGTATTGTGCACTCTATGGCTCATAAAACAGGTGCTGTATTCCAAAATGGACATATAGTACATGGTGCTGCTAATGCTATGTATCTTCCTTACGTTATCCAATATAACGCAAAAGATAAAGTAACTGCAGAACGTTATGCACACATTGCAAGACTTTTAGAACTTGAATTTAAAACAACAGAAGAAGCAGTGGAAAAACTTACACAAAAGATTTTTGCATTCAATACAGCATTAAATATTCCACATAAAATG
>JARHYD010000117.1 GCA_029258655.1 Mailhella sp. | reverse complement strand
AATTTTATTAAATTCTTGCATGATAGCATTGGTAACATCAATTTTTTTATCAAAGCTAATGAGGTCAGAAGCATGAAAAATCATAGCTATTTTGTTATCTTTTCTATATTTTTCAATGGTTTCAATTAATTTTGCTGAAACAATAGCAAAAATCTTTTCTTGTGTTGCTTGTATTTTAGTTTGTGCTTCATAAGCTGTTGCTTGCATTTCTTTTTCAAGATTTGCTAAGAGTTCTTTTTGAGATTCATCTTTTTCTATTTTTTTTCTTTTTTCTTCAATTCCTTCTAATTTTTTTATCATTTCTTTTTGAATAGTATCTAAATAAGCAACAACATCTTTTCCTGGTTTGCTTTCTTCAAAAATTTTATTGGTATCTACAACAGCAATTTCCATTGCCATAGCTTGACCAATCATTAATACTGTAAAAAGAATTGTACTTGTTATACTAAGAAGTTTTTTCATATTTTTTCCTTGTCTAAATAATGTAGCTTTATATTAATGATAATTTGAAAATATGCAATAAAAATTATGACATAAATTGCGTTACCTTGCGAACATAGGCTCTTGTTTCGCTTGATTTATATTCTGTTGTCATAGTTTTATAAATTTCTTTAGCAGACATACTATTAATTTTTTTTATAGCTTCTTCACGAGTTTTTCCAAAATGGCGTAATACAGCACCTGTGCCTGCATTATAAGAGGCAATAAGAATAATATTCATATTTTCGTGGTCTTGTATACCTTCTAAATGAAATTTTTTGAGCAAATATAGATAGGCAGTACCATAAAAAATGTTAGTTTCTGGGTGCATTAAATCATGGCTATTGATTTTCTTTTTTTGTTTGAAAAATCTATTAACTTCTGCACCTGCGGTACTTGGAACAATTTGCATTAAACCATGAGCATTTTGTTTACTTAATGCTTGTGGTCTGAAATTGCTTTCAACTTCAATAATACTCATAATAAGCTTTCTATCTAAACCAAATTTGTCAGCATAAAAATTAGCAAATGGTGTTACAGCTTTTTTTTGTCTAGCATAAGCTTGGTTTGTATAGCGTATGTATTTATCAATAATAGTAGCTGGTGTTAGTTCTAAAGTTTTTATGAGATCTTCGTATTTTATATATACAGCTTGAGATTTTTCTATTTGAGTATTAATTTTTATGTGAGTAAGTTTAAATATTTTAGTATCTAATGTTTTTCTATTTTCTAATAAAGATTGTTTAAATTTATTGTTGGAAAAAATTGTAGAAATAGAATTATTTAATGTAATTTTTCCAGAATGAGGAAGAAAATCTTTACCAGATTCGTTTTTTAAGGGATAAAATTGTTCTTTTGTATTAAGTTTTCCTGAAATACTATTTTCTGAATTATAAATAAATCCTGAAAAAAAGAAAAATAAAAGAGGGAACATTAAACTAATTTTTAGATATTTGCTTTTTAATCCTTTTAAAAGGATAGATTTAAATTTTTTACAAAATTTATCTTCCATTTCTTCATAAAAAGCTAAAACACGATCGTGTTTTTTGTAAAATGGGTGAGAAAGATTATTTTTATTAAAATTGCTCATTCTTAACCTGATTTGGTAATTATGTTGTCAAATAATTGTTATATAATTTTTTATGCAAGATTTATTCCATTAATGAATAATTTAATAAATAACTTGCCATTTTTACTACATTAATAAAAAAAGTATATATTAATTTAGTCTTTTTGTTAAGTTGTTTTCTATGAATTTTTTAAATTTAATGGAGAATAAAATAATCGTAATAACTTGTTATATTAATGTATTATTTTATCATGTTAATATAAGAAAAAATATGTTATAGTTAATTTATTTTAGTATAAAAATAGCATATAAGTAAAAATGATAATAAAAATTTTTGTAGTTATATAGACTAATAAAAAAATAGTATTATTTTTTAATAAAAATATCTTTTATTTTGAAATTGTTGGTGAATACTTGACAATGATAATCATTACTGATAAATGTATTTTTGAGGAGTATATGTTATGAAAACTCAAAATAGAATGACAAGACAACGGCGTGTGATTTTAGAAGAATTATCAAAAGTAACTAGTCACCCAACAGCTGATGAAATATATAATATGGTTAGAGAAAAAATGCCTAATATTAGTTTAGGAACTGTGTATAGAAATTTAGATTTATTAGCAGAAAATAAACAAATTCTTAAATTAGAAACAGCAGGAAATATTAGGCGATATGATGCAAATATGCATCCACATTCTCATATTCGTTGTATTTCATGTGGTAAAGTACATGATATTCCTTTAGTTGATGCGTCACATTTAAATTTAAATGATGAGATTTTAGAAGGATTTAATTACGTTAATGTAAGAGTAGAAATTGATGGATTATGTTCTGATTGCTCTATGAAAAAGATTAGTTAAAAAATTTTTTCATCTAACCTTGCTAAAACATCAAAAAAAGAATATATTATATTTATTCAAATCTATTTTATAAGGAGTAAACATGAAATCTGTAAAAGGTACACAAACAGAAAAAAATCTTTTAACAGCATTTGCAGGTGAATCTCAAGCACGTAATAGATACACATATTATGCATCACAAGCAAAAAAAGATGGTTATGTTGAAATGCAACACGCATTTGAAGAAATTGCATCTCAAGAAAAAGAACACGCAAAGCGTCTTTTTAAATTTTTAGAAGGTGGAGAAGTTGAAATTGTAGCTTCTTTCCCTGCTGGAGTTGTTGGGTCAACTTTAGAAAATCTTATTGCAGCAGCTTCTGGTGAAAATCATGAACATACAGAAATGTATCCTACTTTTGCTAAAATTGCAGAAGAAGAAGGATTTCCTGAAATTGCTTGTGTAATGAGAAATATTGCTATTGCAGAAAAAGCTCATGAAGAACGTTTCTTAGAATTTGCAGAACATATTAAAAATGGTACTGTATTTAAAAATGCGAAAAAATGGCGATGTTTAAATTGTGGGTTTGTACATGAAGGAAATGAAGCACCTATAACTTGTCCTGCATGTAATCACCCTCAAGCATTCTTTACAACACGTATGGGGTAATTAATTATGGCAGAAGCAAAAGATATGTGGATGTGCCAAGTAGCAAACTGTGGATACATTTATAATCCTGATAAAGGTGATAGAAAAGGAAAAGTTCCAGCAGGAACTAAATTTGAAGATTTACCAGATGATTGGAGATGTCCAGTTTGCGGAGCAACAAAAAAAGGCTTTAAATGTCTTGGTGAATAATCAAAAAAAGACCGTAGTAATACGGTCTTTTTTTTGATGCTTTGGCACAATAAAATAATTTGTTATTCAGGTAGAGTGAAAAATCTAAAGAATGAAGTTTAATAATTATAAATAATTTGGAAACATACCTTATAGTAAAGGGAAAAAGAATTGTTATATTAAGTGAAAAACAAAAAACTTTTGCACGCAAAATTTTTTTGTGATTAAAAATTTTTGAAAGGGGGTTTTAGGGGGAGGACTTTTTATAAAAAGTCCTCCCCCTAACAATATGTTATACTTCAAAGAGCATTTCAAGATCATCTCTTGTGAGAGATTTCCAAGAGTCTTGACCTGGAATAACAGCTTCTGCAACACCTCTTTTCATTTCTTGAAGTTTAAGGATTTTTTCTTCAACGGTATTTTGGCAAATAAGTTTATAGGAGAAAACTTGTTTTGCTTGACCAATACGGTGGGCACGGTCAGTAGCTTGACTTTCAACTGCTGGGTTCCACCAAGGATCATAGTGAATAACGTAATCTGCACTTGTAAGGTTAAGACCCGTACCACCTGCTTTTAAGGAAATGAGGAAGATTGGAATATCAGGGCTATTGTTGAATTTATCTACTTGTTCTAATCTGTCTTTACTTGATCCATCAAGGTAGCAGAATGGTATATCTGTCATTTGTAACCAACCACTAATTTGTTGGAGCATTTGTACAAATTGAGAGAATACCAAGATTTTATGTCCTTCTTCTACAAGGTTAATAATCATATCCTTAAAAGTTTCAAATTTCCCAGAGGGAATATTTGCACTAAATCCTGGCATATCCATTTTAAGTAATTTAGGGTGACAACAAATTTGACGAAGTTTAAGCAATGCGTCCAAAATAGACATTTGACTTTTTGCCATACCTTTTTCGTCAACATCTGCAAGAACTTGTTCACGCAACTTGCGTGCAAGGGAAGAATAAAGTTCTGCTTGCTCTTCTGCCAAAGCACAGTAGGTAACACTTTCCACTTTTGGAGGTAAATCTTTAACCACTTCAGCTTTTGTACGGCGTAAAATAAAGGGTTTTACTCTTGTACGTAAATATTCTAAGGTTTCGGTGTCGCCTTCTTTAATAGGTTTAATAATACCACGTTGGAAGGCGTGTTGAGAACCAAGAAATCCTGGCATAAGAAATTCAAATAAACTCCATAATTCAAAGAGATTATTTTCAATAGGTGTACCAGAAAGACAAAGACGCATTCTAGCATTAATATTACGAACACTTTTTGTTGTAATGGTATTAGGGTTTTTAATGTTTTGTGCTTCGTCTAAGATAATAGAATTAAATTCATATTGTTCTAATTCTTCAAGGTCACGGCGTAAGAGTGCGTAAGTAGTAATAACAAGATCAGCATCACCAATTTTACGAAAAATATTTTCACGGCGTGTACCATAAACAATAACGCGATTAAGACTTGGAACAAATTTTTCAGCTTCTCTATCCCAGTTTGGTAAAACAGAGGTTGGAACAACAATAAGGTTTGGTCCAATAGCTCCTTTATTTTTCATATGCTGGATAAAGGCAAGAGTTTGGATAGTTTTACCAAGACCCATTTCGTCAGCTAAGATACCACCAAATCCATATTCATCAAGGAAATTGAGATAGGAAATACCTTGAATTTGATATGGACGAAGGGAGGCATTAAGACCTTCAGGAGTTTCAATTTGTTTAACTTCTTTAAAGTGACGAATATTATCACGAAGCTTACTCCAGAAAGAATCCTCAATGGCATTAGGTAAATCATCAAGAATACTGTCAAGCACTGGAGCTTCAAATTGTTTGAAATGATGTTTTGGTGGTTTATTTGGATCAAGTCCAAGCACTTTGAGCTTATGTGCAAGTTTTTCAAGCCAAGATTCTGGCAAGCTTGCGTATGATCCATCTTTTAATTGTACATAGCGTTTACCTTTAAGCCATGCTTTCCATATTTTTTCCAATGGTAAGCTTTGACCTTCGTATTCTACATTAACATCAAGAGAGAACCATTTTTCTTGTTCATTACTTTCAACACTTGCATTAATAGTTGGAGTAGTGGTGCGTACTTTATATCGAGATAATGTTGCTTCACCATAAACACGCCAATTTTGTAAAAGTGTAGGGTAGGAGTCTAAAAGGAAAGAAATGGCTTCTTCTGGTTCCATAAACCAGAGCTTATTATTACGAGGTTGGAAACGCATTTCAGAAAGTTGTGATAACAGGTTTGCTTCTTCTTCTTGAGCACGACGCAAGAGGAAGGTTTGCCCTTCAAAAACATAACTACCTGTTTGGAAATCAGGGTTTGGTCCGGGAAGAATAAATTCTCCGTGAATACTTTCATAAATATTTTGAATTTCAAGTGTAAGTAAGCTTCCTTCTTCATCAAGAAAGAGTTTAGGATTATAGCTACCTGGTTGAAAAACAGGTTCCATAATTTTAAGAAATTCTTCTTGTTCATAAAGTTCAGATGAAGGAAGGCGAGTCCAAACTCTATCTAAAAATTCAGAAATATCTTCTTGTGGAATAATAGGACTTGCTTGCACTAATGATTGAATAACATCATGATTAAGACAGGTTTGCACGGGATAAAAACATTGATTCCAGCAAACCCATAAAGGCATTTGTCCGTGGAAAGTTGCAACTGTTTCATCTGGATTATCTTCATCTTTTTGAATGGAAAATGGTTTTTTTCCTTCTTTTTGAAGCATAATATCAAAACGTAATCCATCATCATCAAGACTTGGACGAAGTTTTAAATCCATAGCAGAACTTTCAATGGTGCAAGGTTTTTCTGTTTCTTCCCAAAAAATATATTCTTCATTACGTAATGCCCAGAAAAACCAAGATAAAAGACCATCGGGAATTTCAACACGATGTCCATAATAATCAAGGTATTCGGCAATTTGCTTTAAAACTTTTGGCAATTCTGGTGAATAATCACACCAATCAGGATTTTGTAAAATATCTTGTAAGGTTACAGCTTGTCTTACAGTTGAAAGACCAGTTTTATTTTGCCTTGCTCTATAAAATTCAACAGATAAGCGACCAGGTTCAGGAAAAAAACGGAAAAGAAAATAATGCCGTCCTGTTTCTGGTTCAGTTGCAGTGCTAAAGAAATTCCTAAAACTTTGCCTCCATTCAGGGCGAATAGTTGTAGGTTCACTTGGTGTATCTTGTGAAATATTAATGGAAGAAAGGGCAGATAATGCTAGTGCAGCAATATGCCTGCATGGACTTCCAAATGCTTCCATACAGTTACATTCATAATCAATATGTTTATCATTAAAACGAATTGTTAATGAAGGGCTGTATGATTGGAAATCTTCTCCATGTACAGAGCAGGTTGCTTGACTGTATGTATCTTCTATTCTCCATAAAAGATTAGTTGTTCCATTTTCTGTAATAATTAATTTCCCAGAATCACGAATATATTCTGGTATGGTATTTTGAATAAAATGCTCAAGAGCATGGCACATCGTGCTTTCATTACGACGGTTCATTCTAGCCTCGCTCACTTTTTTGTAAATATATGTTTGTGTTATACTTTAGTGACAAAATAAACAGTAAACATTATCAGTTGTTAAAATGCACTGATTAAGTATTATTACAGTAAAATGTTTTTCTTTTCAAGTCTAAATAAGTCTGTTATTAGTTTAATATACTAAATTATAATTTTTTGATTAATAAATAAAAAAATATAACATATTGAAAATAAAAGATTTTATATTTAAAAAAATAGGAAAAAATAATGAAAAATAAATTTAAAATTTTTTTTGGGATAATAATTATTTCTTTAGTCATTTCTTGTACTTCTGATAATGAAACGATTCCTAATAAGCCTAAAAGTCCTATTAATACAAGTATTCCTAAGCAAGCAAGTTATGGTGGAAAGCTTATTTTGGCTAGTATAGGTGAACCTTCTAATTTAATTCCAGCATTAGCAACAGATTCTGCTTCGCATGAAGTTGCAGATTTTTTATACACGTCACTTTTAAAGTATGATAAAGAATATAATATTGTTCCCCTTGCTGCTAAAAAATATGAAATTTTAGAAAATGGTTGTTTATTTCGTTTTACATTAAAAGAAAATATTTTTTGGCATGATGGAAAAAAACTTACAGCAGATGATGTTACTTTTACGTATAAATTAATGACAGATCCTAAAACGCCTACACCTTATGCTGCTGATTATTTAACAATAAAAAAATATCAACAAACAGGAAAATATAGTTTTGAAGTTTGGTATGATAAACCTTATGCTAGATCTATTATAACTTGGATGTTACCTATTTTACCAAAGCATATTTTGGAAAATGAAGATATTACAAAAACTAAATATTCAAGGCAGCCCATTGGTGCTGGTCCTTTCAAATTAAAAGAATGGCATTCTGGATCACGTTTGGTGCTTGAAGCAAATGAAAAATATTTTGACGGTAGACCTTATTTAGACCAACTTATTTATCGTATTATTCCTGATGTTACGACGATTTTTTTAGAGGCAAAAGCTGGAAAAGTGGATTTTTTAGGGCTTACAGCACAACAATTTTTATTGCAAACAAAAGGAAAATATTGGGACGATTATTGGAAAAAATATCAATATCTTTCTAATGGATATACATATATAGGGTTTAATTTAACACACCCATTTTTTAAAGATAAACGTGTACGGCAGGCATTAGCTTATGCAACAGATAAAGATGCCGTAATAAAAGGGGCGTTATTAGGTTTGGGAACAAAAACGATAGGACCATATAAGCCAAAAACATGGGTTTATAATGATAAAATCATTCCCTATGATTATAATGAAAAAAAAGCATTAGAACTTTTTGCTGAAGCTGGTTGGGTAAAAGGAAAAAGTGGCTTATTAGAAAAAGATGGTAAACCTTTTGCTTTTACTGTGTTAGTGAATCAGGGAAGTAAAGAAAGAGAAAATGTTTTATTAGTATTACAGCAATATTGGAAAAAATTAGGTATTGAAATTAAAATTCGTACAGTGGAATGGGCAACTTTTATTAATGAATTTGTTTTAAAAGGACAGTATGATGCAGTTATTTTAGCTTGGAATATTTTAGAAGACCCTGATATTTATGATGTATGGCATTCTTCTGCTATAAAACAAAATGGATTAAATTTTGTTCATTTTAAAAATAAAGAAGTTGATACACTTTTAGAAAGAGGAAGAGAAACAGCTGATAGAGAATTAAGAAAAAAATATTATGATAGGTTACAAGAAATTTTACATGATGAGCAGCCATATTTATTTTTATATGTTCCTTATTCACTGCCAATGGTTCAAAAACGTTTCCAAGGTATTGATCCAGCTATTTCTGGTATAACACATAATATGGAAAAATGGTGGTTGCCAACTTTTTTACAATAGTATTAGAGTGTGTTTATATTTAATATACAAAAATAAATAATTTTTTTATGTAGAGGAAAAAAGACTTTCTATTAATCCCCTAAGATAGGCAAATTTATTGAAATTTATTTTAATAAATTTGCTTGATTGAGAGGGATTGGGGGAAATTATTTTCCCCAAAAAAATAAAATTAATTTAGAAATACTCTATAACCCCACCTTAATAATTAGGTTTTTTTTGACAAAAAGTTATAAATGTGGTTTAAAAGTATAATATGAGAAACGTATAAGAATTATACTAAGGATTATACTATGGTAGACCAACAAAAAAGAAATACTTCTGACTTATTGACTGATGAAAAAATACAATCTTTTGCAAATACTGATATAGCCAAAAATAATGTAGAAAATTTTGAAGAAAAGGGAAATATAAAAGAAGAACAACAAGAAGATCATTTGGGTGATGTTTCTATTCCTGTGGCTTTAAAAAAAGAAGAAGTTTCTCATCAAATTACACCAGTAGAAAAAATTGTTCAAGCTGCTTTAAAATGTAATCCACAAGTAGATGTAAAACTTATTGAAAAAGCGTATGATTTTGCGTCAGTAGCCCATGCAGGACAATTAAGAATGTCTGGAGAACCATATTTTATTCACCCCTCTGCTGTGGCATTAAGCATTGCAGAAATGGGATTTGATGAACACACTATTGCCGCAGGTCTTTTGCATGATACAGTAGAGGATACGAATGCTTCAATAGAAGAACTTGATGTGGAATTTGGTGAACAAGTAGCAGATATTGTTGACGGGGTTACAAAAATTAGTTTAATGACCTTTGATACAAAAGAAGAGGCTCAAGCAGAAAATATACGGAAAATGATTTTAGCTATGAGCCATGATATACGTGTACCCATTGTTAAATTAGCGGATAGAACGCATAATATGCGTACATTGCAATTTCAAAAACCACATAAAAAAATATCTATTTCTCAAGAAACAATGGATATTTATGCACCTCTTGCGAACCGATTGGGTTTACATAAGATAAAGCAAGAACTTGAAGATTTAAGTTTTCGATATTTACAGCCAGATAAATATACGTATATTCAGCGTTGGCTTGAAACAAACCAAGTTGTAGAGCGTCAAATTATTAGTAAAGTTATTACTAAAATTGAACAAATTATGGCAGAAAATGATATTTCTGGCAGAGTATTTGGTAGAATTAAGCAAGTATATAGTATTTATATGAAAATGGAAGCACAAGGTACTAGTCTTGATGAAATGCATGATATTATTGCTTTTCGTGTTATTGTAAAAGAACTTCGTGATTGTTATGCTGTGCTTGGTTTGGTTCATGCGTTATGGAGGCCTGTTTCTGGAAGATTTAAGGATTATATTTCCTTACCAAAGGCAAATGGGTATCAAAGTTTGCATAGTACGGTGATAGGTCCAGAAGGTGAAAGAATAGAAATACAAATTCGTACAGAAGAAATGAATACATTTGCAGAACATGGGGTTGCTTCACACTGGCTTTATAAGGAAAAAAGGCGTTCCATTAAAGCTGGAGATATGCCACAATTTCAATGGATTCGTGATATTTTAGAAAGACAGCGTGATGAGGCAGATTCAAGAGAATTTATGCAAACATTGCGTTTAGATTTATTTAGCGATGAAATTTATGTATTTACTCCAAAAGGATCTGTTAAACAATTACCCGATGGCGCGACACCTTTAGATTTTGCTTTTTTAATACATACTGATGTTGGTTCACATTGTGTTGGAGCAAAAATAAATGGGCGTCTTGTACCACTTTCTACAAAATTAAAAAGTGGTGATACTGTTGAAATTATTACAGATAAAAACAGAAATCCAAGTCGAGATTGGTTAAAATTTGTAAAAACATCAAAAGCTCGTACTAAAATTCAAAGTTATTTACGTACAGAAGAAAGAACTGCTGCCATAGCTCTTGGTAAAGATATTCTTGAAAAAGAAGGGCGTAAAATGGGAGTTAATGTTGCTCGTGCTGTAAAAGATGGAACAATGGCAAATTTAATTTCTGAATTTTCTGCTTCCAGTATAGAAGATTTGTATGCAAGTGTTGGGTATGCTAAGTTTACACCTAAAAAAGTGTTGACAAAATTAAAGTCTATTCTTGATCCAAAAGCAGCAGAGCAAACAGAACAAACAGCAAAACAAAATACAAATACAACAGGAAAACCAAATCCTGAGGGTATTGTTGTACAAGGTATTGATGATACATTAATTCATTTTGCAAAATGCTGTAAACCTGTTCCTGGTGATTCTGTTGTTGGCTTTATTAGTCGAGGACGTGGTATTATTGTGCATATGTCTAATTGTCCTCATCTTGTGGATTTAGAACCAGAACGACTAATTTCTGTGAATTGGCAAAATGCTGTACCAACGCCATTTCCTGCTACTGTTAAAGTTACAGCAAAAAATGGTAAAGGTTTACTTGCAACTGTATCTGCAGAAGTTTCAAGTGCTGATGTTAATATTGAATCATTAACTCTTATTAGTACAATAGACGGCAAGGCTGAAGTAGATTTTACTGTTGAAGTTGTTGATGCTGTACAACTTTATCAATTAATGGATAAAATACGTAAATTGCCGAATATTCTTAAAGTAGTACGTGGTATGAGTGATGAATTATAAAAGAGGTTGTATATGTTTATAGTAAGACTTGAACAATTAAGTGCTATTGGTAAAAATGATGCTTGGCGAGAAATTATTGAGCAATTTATACAAGGCTATGCAAAAATTGTAGATCAACGTGATGGAAGTTATGAGCTTTGTCATGGAGCTTTTTATAATGTTATGACAACAGAAGTAAAAGAAGATAATGTGTATGAATATCACAAAAAATATATTGATGTACATTGCACTGTAAGTGGAGTTGAAAAAATTGATGGGGCATTTTTTTCCCGTTTTTTAGGTACAGGGAATTTTTCTGATGAAAAAGATGCAGGATTTTTTTCTGGTGTTAATGAAAAAGATTGTACTTTTTATGTAGAAACTGGAAATTGTGCTATTTTTATGCCTTATGAAGTGCATAAAACATTGCTTTTTGATGATAGAATAGAAAATAGCACTTTGCATTTAAAAAAAGCTATTATAAAAATTCCACATGAGTTATGGGAAAAAGCTTGCTAATTTTTAATAAACAGATTATATACATTTTTCGCTTAGGGAGGTGGTTTGTCACCGGTGTGGCACGCAGTCTTCAAAACTGTTGTTAGGCAGAAATGTCTAAGGTAGGTTCGACTCCTATACACTTCCGCCATATTTATAAAAAAAGGTTTCCATTTGGAAACCTTTTTTTATGTTTTAGCGTCTATAACTTTGTGAGTTATTGATACTATTTGTTGCATAGCGTTTAGCCACAGTACTTGTGGATTTATTTTTTTGCAGAGACTCTTTGATAGAATCGCGTAATTTTAATCCTTCTTCATAAATTAATTGATGATATCCTTGGAGAGCAAGCAGTTTTACTTTACAATCATCATCATTTGCTTCATCATGCTTTTGTTGTAATTCATGTAAAAGTTCTGTCCTTTCTTCAAAGAAAGAAATTGCTTCATCTACATTCCCTTGTTGCATTGCTTCAAGCTCATGTTGGGCAATAATGAGCATTCTATCAAGTAGAGTAAGGCTCATAGGATACCTTCTTATTGAGCTATATTGTTATTTACTTCTGTTGAAAAGTGAAAACGAAGTGTTTTTAAGTATTCATCAAATTCAGCACAAAGAGGTGCAATTTCAAATTCTAAAAGGTCAGCTACTAAGATCCAGTCTTCATTTTCCATATTAACATTAATTTCATCAATAATGTTATTGAATTTTTCAGAAGTAGCTTTGTATTCTGCTGTTTCTGGTACGTTAAAATCTGCTTGGAAATATGTAATCATATTGAAGAAGTTACGAGCAACTTCTGTCATATCTTGAAGAAGAGTAAGTCCTTCTAAATCATCACCACGACGGAGAGATTCGGAAGCTTGAGTTGATGCTACACGGATAGAAGCAGTTAC
Source organism: Mailhella sp. (assembly GCA_029258655.1). Taxonomy (GTDB): domain Bacteria; phylum Desulfobacterota; class Desulfovibrionia; order Desulfovibrionales; family Desulfovibrionaceae; genus Taurinivorans. The sequence continues at coordinate 10,314 of JARHYD010000117.1, read as the reverse complement.
TTTGAAAATTTCTTCAACAATTTCAGATGCCATTTGATTGCAAGCAATAGTAGTAATTTCAACTTTTTGAATATCGCTTGTTTCAATATCTTCTGCTTGATGTGGATAAAGTTCGCTAAAAAGTTCATCGTTTAAATGAATTTCAGTAATAACTTCATTTGCACTGGTGCAAGATTCGTTTGCTGCAATAATAAGTTCTTCAAAGTTTGCAAATTGGCTAATTTCGAAAGCGCTTTTTTGACCATTAATGTAAATCATTTTTCCCTCCAAGGTCTATTAATGCGATTTTTTTTATTTTTTTAGCACAGGAAAATTTTACCTCTTGTGCGTATCTTATGCCTAATTAAAGCAAGACTTGTGCCAATTTCAAAAAAAATATATAGATAGAGAGGAATATATATGTATCCTATTTATATTATTTGATAAAAATAAATAATAGTTTAGATATGTTATTTTTCTTATAAGAGTTTATTTTAAACGTTGTTGAAAATCTTGTAATTCATTTTTTATGGTATCAAAAAACTGAACAAGTTCGTTTAAATCTTGAGCTTTTTCTTGTAAAAGTTGTTCAAATAATAAATACAAGGGAATGAAATATTCTGATTGTTTAAGAAAATTAGATAAACGTTGCACAGAGGCAAGAAAATTTTCTTGTGTTTTTTGATTAGGCATTTTTAATAAAAGTAAGGTTTGTTCTCTTGTTAATAAGAGAAAAGCCAGAATTTTTTCTAATTCTAAGGCAGCAGGAGGGCAGGAATAAAGTTTAATATCTTTTGGTAATGAAGGAAGATATTGAGAGGCATTTTGTAATTTTGCTAAGATGTTCTTATATAAAATTCGTTGCCATTGCATCCAATTTGTTCGTTGATCTAATGTATTGGTTAAATGTAATGGTTTGTAATTGATAAAACCATCTTCTTGAAAAAAAGCTTCCCATACTCTTGTATTTTGTTCTTTTTCAAAAGAGGAAAAATTTTCCCCTAAGCGATAGCATAGGGCAGCATAAACAGTTTCTGCACTAATGATTTTGTGACAAAGATAATTATTTTTACATTCAGTATCAAAATTACAAGGATGACAATCAAGTTTTGGTTCAAGACAAAGTTGTTTATCTCCATAAGGCCCTGTATCCCAAACTTGTGCTGTTGCTAAGTAAATACCAATAACAGGAATAGCTAAACCTGTTGCTAAATGTAATGTGCCTGTATCATTACTAATTAAGGCATTAAGATTACAGAGCATAGCACCTAGTTCTTCGAGGCTACTTTTTCCACAAAAATTTATATAAGGAATATCTGGTGTTATATTTTGTATAAATTTTTCAACGAGATATAATTCGTTTTTTGTACCAAGCAAAACAGGAATAAAGTTTTTTTGTTTCCAAATTATTTCTGCTAATTTTGCAAAATTTAAAATATCCCACTGGCGAATTTTATTACTAGCTCCTAATTGAAAACCAATAAATCCTTGACAGTTTTGAGGGCTATTTTCTGTAAGAAAATTTTGAGTTTTTTGAATAAGTTCTTTATTGGGTTTTGTTAAATAATATTTTTCTGGAGCTAAATTAAGCATAGAACGAAATTCATCTATAAGGTTATAAGGACTTCCTCCTCGAATTTGTGTTACTGCTTGCGTGTAGGTTGTCCATGCATTGGTATTATTGGTAAAGCCAAATTCATCAATACAAAAACCAATTTCTTGGATATGTTTTTTTTGTAAAGCAAGTAAATGTGCTAAAAGACGGCATTTAGGAGTAGGAGTAAGATTAATAATATAATCTGGATCAAATTCTTGAAAATATTTTTTTATCCATATGTTAAGATCTTGATAAGCTGAACACCAATTATTAAAATCACCAAGAGTAATTTTTTTTAAAAGATTTGACCCTATAAAAGGGGCAATATGGTCAAGGTTTGGTATAAAGGTTGTTGCATTAGCAAATTGTTCAAGACAAATAAGGGAAATTTTGTGATTTCCGCTTTTTTTTAATGCAGAAATAGTGCAAGCAGTTTGCAATAAATCACCAAATCTTGTGAGATTAATAATAGTGTAATTCATAATAATTATCCAGCAGACATTACTTTACGTACAATAATGGTTTGGTTAGGGTAAAGAGGAATATCTGGCGTTAAGGGTATTCCGTCACGTGCTACAAGGGCTGTGTAGGGGCGTAATCCTAAATATTCAATTAATCGTGCTACATTTTTTGCTTTTGTACGGGGGATAATAATTTTTTCTTCTTCTGGTTGTATAATAACTGTCAGTGTTGGGGGAATAAATGTATTTTCTTTTTTTATGTTTTCCATTTTTTAGTATCCTTATAGTATCTTGTAAAAGTATAGCAAGAGTATAAAATAACGCAAAACATTTTTTTGCCAAATTTTTTATATATGGTGACGATATATTAGGGTAGAAAGTTTTTTAGAACTATATGTTAATTTTTTGTTTTTTGTAATATTGTAGATTTATAGAGAATTGGAGCGTAGAATTTTTATAGAACTTTTTTTCTTATTAAGAGAAAAAAGAAAAAGAAAAATTTAATAGTCAAAGTCTTGACAATTAAAGAATAGCTCTTATTTTGATAATATAGAAAGTAAATAATTCTTTTAGGTTATATACTATAAGTAGAGGAAAATTATGTCTGTTTCATATAAAGATTATTATAAAATTTTGGAAGTAAGCAGAAATGCTACTACGGAAGAAATTGATAAAGCATATAAAAAACTTGCACGTAAGTATCACCCAGATTTAAATCAAGGTGATGCTAGTGCAGAAGAGCGTTTTAAAGAAGTAAATGAAGCACATGAAGTGTTAAAAGATCCTCAAAAACGTAAATTATATGATCAATTAGGGCCAAATTGGAAAGACGGACAAAATTTCCAAGGAGCACCTGGATTTGAACATTTTAATTTTGGTGGTCAAGGTGGCTTTACAAGTGGTGATTTCAGTGATTTCTTTGAAATGCTTTTTGGTCAGCAAGGAGGTTTTGGAGGCTTTGGACAAAGTGCATATTCGCGTTCCAGAAAAGGGCAAGATGTAGAAGCAACTGTTCATATTAGCCTTGAAGAAGCTCATAAAGGAGGACCAAAGAGTTTTAACCTTAATATGCCAGATGGAATGAAATCATTAAAAGTGAATATTCCTGCTGGAATAAAAAATGGTGGAAAACTTCGTTTGGCTGGTCAAGGAAGAGCAGGCTCTCCTAATGGAGATCTTTATTTAACTATACAATATGCACATCATAATAAATTCAAAAGTGATGGCTTTGATGTTACAAGTGAAGTATTTATTAAACCAGCCCAAGCTGTTTTTGGTACAAAACATCGTGTCCCTACTTTAGAAGGTGAAGTAGAAATTAATATTCCAGCAGGGATTAAGAGTGGTAAAAAATTAAGATTGAAAGGAAAAGGTATAGCTGGCAAAGGTGATGAGTATGTTATTATTGAAATAGATACTCCAGATCTTGCAAAAATGAGTGAAAAAGAAAAATCTTTATGGCAGGAACTTTTAACTCTATCAGAATAGGAGGGTAGAATGGATAAAACCGATAATTCCTTTCTGACATTTGTGCAGTTTATACAAGAAGTAGAGATTGCAGAAAATAAATGCCAAGAATATATTGATATAGGTTGGTTGCAGCCTGTTGAAAATAATTTATTTAGTCCAGATGATATTTTAAAGGTACGTAAGGCAGATCGTTTGTGTAAAGATTTTGAGTTACCTTGTCATGGGGCAGCTATGATAGTAGATTTATTAGCAAAAATTGATGATTTAGAATTCCAACTGCTTCAACTTCGCGATAATAACGTATAACTAGGGTTATTTTATAAGGTTTTTAGAAAATTTATATGTAGGTATTTTTTATAGGAAATTTATTATAGAAAAAATTTTATGGGATTTTTATAATACGAGGAATTAATTATGGATATTAATAGATTAACACAAAAAGCTCAAGAAGCATTTTCTTCTGCACAAAGTATAGCTTTTGCAAGAGAACATCAAGAAATAGATGCAGAGCATTTAGTGTATGCATTAATAGAACAAGATAAAGGACTTGTTCCTTCTATTTTGCAACGCATGGGCGTAAATACTATTCAATTAAAACAAGATGTTGAGGGATTATTAGATAAAAAACCACGTGTTAGTGGACCGGGTTCTGATTCTCAAAACATTCATGTTACAACAAAAGTAAATAAAGCATTGGCTCAAGCAGAAATGCTTGCAAAAAAAATGCGTGATGAATATATCAGTGTAGAACATTTATTTTATGAACTTATTGGACCAAGTCCAACTGGTTTGCTTGGTGATGTGTTTAGAAAACATGGTATTGATCAAGCAAAATTTATGAAAGCAACAGAAGAACTTCGTGGATCTCAACGTGTTACAAGTGCAAATCCAGAAGATACTTTTGAAGCATTAGAAAAATATGGACGAGATCTTGTAGATGCAGCAGGTAAAGGAAAACTTGATCCTGTTATTGGTCGAGATCAAGAAATACGTCGTACAATTCGTATTTTATCACGTCGTACAAAAAATAATCCTGTATTAATTGGTGAGGCAGGTGTTGGTAAAACTGCTATTGTTGAAGGTTTGGCTCATCGTATCGTTACAGGTGATGTTCCAGAAGGTTTAAAAAATAAACGGTTAATTGCTCTTGATATGGGAGCATTGATAGCTGGTGCTAAATATCGTGGGGAATTTGAGGAACGTTTAAAAGCTGTTTTATCTGAAGTAGAAAAATCTAATGGACAAATTATTTTGTTTATTGATGAACTACATACTATTGTTGGTGCTGGTAAAACAGAAGGTTCTATGGACGCAGGCAATTTATTAAAACCTATGCTTGCCCGTGGGGAACTCCATTGTATTGGGGCTACTACTATTGATGAATACCGTAAATATATTGAAAAAGATCCTGCATTGGAAAGACGTTTCCAACCTGTTTTGGTTGATGAACCAACGCAAGAAGATGCAATTTCTATTTTACGTGGATTAAAAGATAAATTTGAACTTCATCATGGAGTAAGAATTAGTGATTCTTCCATTGTTGAAGCTGTAACACTTAGTATTCGCTATATTCCTGATCGTCAATTACCAGATAAAGCTATTGATATTATTGACGAAGCAGCTGCAATGATTCGAACAGAAATTGATTCTCTTCCTTCTGAACTTGATGAAGCAAATCGTAAAGTAATGCAACTTGAAATTGAAAAAGAAGCATTACGCCGTGAAACAGATTCTGCATCTATGCAACGTTTACAACGTCTTGAAGGAGAGCTTGCAGAATTAAAAGCAAAACAAACTCTTTTGCGTGAACAATGGGAACATGAAAAAGGTTCTATTGATAGTGTAAGAAAAATTAAAGAAGATATTGATAAAACAAAGCTTGCTATTTCTGAAGCAGAAAGAAATTATGATTTAGCAAAAGCAGCTGAATTAAAATATTCAACATTACTTGAACTTGAAAAACGTCTTGAAGAACTTGAAAAATTTGATGGCTCAGAAAAAGCCAGTGAAACAAGATTATTAAAAGAAGAAGTACATCCTGATGATGTGGCAGCAATAGTTGCTAAATGGACTGGTATTCCTGTTACTCGTTTGTTGCAATCAGAACGTGAAAAACTTCTTGCTTTGCCTGAAACGTTACATAAACGTGTAGTAGGTCAAGATGAAGCTGTGCAAGTAGTGGCAGATGCTGTACTTCGTGCTAGAGCAGGACTTTCTGATCCTATGCGTCCTTTGGCTTCTTTCATTTTCTTAGGGCCAACTGGGGTTGGTAAGACAGAACTTTGTAAAGCTCTTGCTGAAGCATTATTTGATACAGAAGAAAATATGGTTCGGCTTGATATGAGCGAATATATGGAAAAACATTCGGTTTCTCGACTTATTGGAGCGCCTCCAGGATATATTGGTTATGATGAAGGTGGACAATTAACAGAAGCTGTTCGTCGTAAGCCTTATTCCGTTGTTTTACTTGATGAAATTGAAAAAGCTCATCCAGATGTTTTTAATACTATGTTACAACTTCTTGATGATGGACGCTTAACAGATAGTCAAGGCAGAACTGTTGATTTCAAAAATACCATTATTATTATGACGTCAAATATTGGCTCAAATATGATTTTGGAAGGTATTAATAAAGATGGTCAATTCAATGAAGGTCTTAAAGATCAAGTGATGAATGAATTAAAAGTTTTCTTCCGTCCTGAATTTTTAAACCGTGTTGATGAAACAGTTTTATTTACTCCTCTTCTTGAAAATCAAGTTGTTGCTATTGTTGATGTTTTACTTGGGCATTTACGCCATCGCTTAGAAGAAAGAAAAATTAAGCTTGAACTTTCTGATGAAGCAAAACGCTTTATTGCTCATGAAGCGTATGATCCAGCCTTTGGGGCAAGACCATTAAAACGTTATTTACAAAATGAACTTGAAACAAGGCTTGCTCGTGGTATTATTAGTGGAGAAATCCCTGATGAATCCACAATAAAAATAGATAAAGTGGATAATGAAGATGAACCATTAAGTTTAACTATTGAAAAATAAATAATAAATGTGATTATAAAATAGGGGGAAGAAGTTCCCCCTTTTTTTATTTAATTTTTTTAGGGTGTGTTTTTAAATTAATCTTATTTTATTTTTTTCTTTAGGAGAAATGATTTTCAACAAGCCTCCTTAATCAGGCAAATTTATTGAAATAAGTTTCAATAAATTTACCTATTTTAGGCATTAGTAAAAAATTTTTCTCCTAAAAATAAAAAAATCTTTGTTTAATAATTATAATTAATTGGAAATATACCTTATAGTTGTGTTATACAAGGAGGAAATATTATTTTAGAGTAGTCAATTTAACAGTATAAAAGTCAATGAATTATGTTTTTTTTCTTCTTGACTATATAATTATCTGGCGTAAATATTTTTTTAGGTTTTTATGAAATACTGTTAAATGGGAGATTAATATGCAAACTAAAAATGCGATGAAAAATTTAGCTAATCGTTATCGTGCAGTTTTGAAACGCTGTAATTTGTTAAATTTTTTTGGTTCATTGGCTTTTGTTAGTAGCATTTTTTGTAGTGTTATAGGTGTAGCAAATGCTACTACTATAAAGGATAAAGTTATAACTGTAACTCAATCTGAAGCAGATGCAGGTATTTCTGGTTTAGGTTCTGGTGTTGTTGTTGATTCAGATAATGCAATTTCCTTTGATGTGAAAGATTCTTTAGTATTAACAGGATCAAATGGTTTTATTGCACAAAATAAAAAGAAAGAAGATCTTGATGTAAAAATTCAATATGGAGCTAATTTTACCCTTGGTGATAAAAATAGTGCAAAAGTAATAAATGGACAACTTGGAAAAGTTGATTTTGAAACAATAGGGTCTTACAAATATAAAGGTACATTCAATCTTGTAAATGGTAATTATACCGTAGATGGTATTTATGGAGATTATTTACTTGGTGGACCTATTGTGAATGTGGCAAGTGATGCATCACTTACTTCTATTTCAGATATTACTATTTCTAAAATTTCAACAGCAGGTATCGTATTAGCAGAAGGATCAAGTATTTTTACTGGAACACTTGATTTAAAAGGTGGTAAAATTGTTGCAAGTTATGATGAAAATGTAAGTAATTCTGGTAAAATTAATACTGATTATATTAGGGGACAAGGAGAAGTTCACGCTAAGGAAATTACAGTTATTCGCTATATTAGCGATATTATTAATCCAATTAATTTAAAAATTGTTGCAGATGAGAAAGTTTCATTGCTTTATGGGGCAGGATTAAATGAAGGACAAAGTCTTTTGGTTCAAGCAAATGAAATTGAAACTGGATTTTTAAAAAATGATCAACATAGTGAAATAGCATTTATTGCAAAGGATACTATTAAATTTACAGATGATGTTAAAACTATTAATGCACAATTTCAAGCAAATTCATATATAGGAAATAATATAAGTCTTGAAGGTGGTTCTTTTGTTGCTCTTGGACAAAAAAAAGAAGGACAAACTTCTTTGCCAATTAATAATTTTTCAGGAAAGTTTGAGGCAAAGAATGGTGCTAATGTTATTCTTAAAGGAGAAACTAATTTTTTAGATAAGGTAATAGTAGGATCTAATAAAGATTTAAATGATACATCTGTTTATATTGCTAAGTTGCATGAGCAAACATCAGATAATACGTTTACAGCCATCGGTCAAAAAAATGATACTGTAAATACAATTGGATTTTTACATATTGCAGATTTAGGCAAACAAACAGCTATTAATACTTTTGTTTCAGAAGAAGGTGGCTATATTAGCTTAGGTTCTATGGATTTTAATTCAATGAAAGCACAGGTTGCTTTTGCTAATAATTTTGCACAATCAATAAAAAATGATAATACATTTAGTTATAAATCTGCAATAGCTATTGATGGTAAAGATTTTGATCTTGCTCATAATAAAGTTCAATTAGGTGGGCAAAAGGCATTTTTTGAGTTAGGATCTGGTCATCTTTTTATTGCAGATATGGGAAGTATTAAGCAAAATTCAGATTCATTGATAGTAGGAAATGGAAAAACAAATGTAAATATAGCTGAAAATGCTGGGGTACATTTAGTAAATATAAAAGCAGATCAAGAATATACATTAATGAATAATGTTACTGGCTCAGTGAGTGATAATGCAATAAAATCAACAGATAATATTCTTGTAAAAGTTGAAAAGCTTGAATATGTTAATACTAATAAGAAAGTAGTTGTTACTACATCATTAAATAATGCAAATAGTGTGTTGGGACAATTAGATACATCTATTGCTAGTATTTTAAATAATTATGCAAAATCAGGTAAAAATATTTATTTAGAAAAAGTATTAAATCATACTGCCAATGGATTAAGCAATATTCAAATTGCAAATTCTATTGAGGGTGTTGCAAAATCTGCAATTATTTCAGGAGCACCACAACAATCTATTAGTATTTCTACAGATGTTGCAGATTATGCATTATCTCGTACTTCTTTTAGTCCTTATATTGCAGAAGCTGTAGCTATTGCTGATAATGGGCAATATACTAATATTGCAGCAGGTGATAATATGGCAAATGGCACTAGCCTTTGGATTATGCCAATTTATCAACATCAAAGTGCCGATGATTTTCAATCAGGTTATTTTTCAACAGGTTATGATTCTGATTTTGGTGGAGTTGTTCTTGGAGCTGATTATACATGGGCAAATAGTATGCGTTTGGGTGCAACAGTAAATATGGGAACAGGTTCTTCGGATTCTACTGGTAATTTTGCAAAAACAAAAAATGATTTTGACAGCTTAGGTTTTGGTATATATGCAGGGTATTTAGTTGGTAATATCGGATTTAGTGCTGATATGAACTATTTACATATTAGTAATGATATAAATCAATTGACAGCATTTGGATCATTAACTAGTGATTTTGCTACTAATGTAATTAGTTTAGGTTCAAGATTAGAATATAAGTTGCAAACAGCAGGTATGGAAATTATTCCACATTTGGGAGTTCGCTATAACCATGTAGATATGGATCAAATGAATATGCAGTTATTAGGATCAATAATTGCTATTGGAAATAGTACATCAGCCAATATATGGCAATTCCCTGTTGGGGTAACTTTTGCAAAAAATATAACAATACAAAATGGTTGGAATATTAAACCTAGTTGTGATATTACTCTTATTCCTGTTGCTGGTGACAAGGATATTGCACAAGAGATACGCTTTACTGGGGTTGCGGGTCTTGCTACTGTGGATAGTGAAATTATGGATAGTATTTCAGGTCGTGCTAAAATTGGTGTTGAAATGAGTAAAAATGCATATTATATGGGGATTGATTATGCTTATCAAGGTTCATCTAATATGGATAGTCATAATATTCACGCAATATTTGGTATTAAATTTTAATATTTTTATATAATGAAATATTAATGTTTGCTTCTTAATATAGTAATTTTTTATTAAAGTAGGGTATCTTTATTTCTTTTATTTTTTGGGGGAAATGATTTCCCCCAATTTCTTTCAATTAGGTAAAATTTATTGAAATAAGTTTTAATAAATTTGTTTACTTTAGGGGGGAGTAGAAAGTTTTTTTCAAAAATAAAAAAGCTATTTGTTTTGTATATTGATAAATATTTTATTTTTATTATAAGAGAACGAAGTTTAATAATTATAAATAATTTAGGGTCTAGACCATCACTTTTTATTTTTGAAATAAAGTTTTTCTATAAATTTTGTAAAATTTTCATTCCTGAAATTAAATCTACATTCACATTCTTTTAAATGCAATATAAATTTATCATCTGTT
>JARHYD010000114.1 GCA_029258655.1 Mailhella sp. | reverse complement strand
ACATAGTATACTGTACTACCAGACATTAACTAATAATTGGGTGGGATTAGGGGGTTTTTATTTTTATTTTTTTGAGAAGGGAACTTTTGAAAAAGTTCCCCTCTCAAACTCTCCCCTCAAAACTTTTTAATTAAAAAGCTCTTTTGTATCCAAAAGAGTTTTTGTTTTTACATTATAAATAACATAATATATAAAAATAAATAACTTTTTTATTTTTTAAGAGAAAAAAGTTTTTGCTAATATTTTAACTATGCAAATTTATTGAAACTTGTTTCAATAAATTTGCCTAATTGAGGGGGCGTGGGGGAAATCATTTCCCCCACAAAAAAAGAAAAAATTATATTTGACCTGTTCCGTTGCAATGAGGGCAAGGAATAGAGTTATCACATTTTGGACAGCTTAAAGGAATATATACTTTGTTTCCATTACATCGTGTACAGGTTTCTTTATTTCCATCTGCGTTTTTGATATAGCCACGACCGCTACATTTCATGCAAAGGATTTGTCTTTGACCTCCCCAGCATACACCACAGGACTCTCTACCACTACCATTACATTTTGGACAAATTGCCATAGTTTACTCCTTGTTGGAAAAATTGATTTTGTAATTTGTTTAATAATTCATTATTATTGTTAGTATCTATTAATGCACCTGCATAAATAGTTTTTTGCATTGTTGGACTATGAATTTCTTCTAATTTTCTTGCTCCACTACCAAAAACAGTTTTTGCTCCTATTTTTTTTGCTAGGTTTGCAATATGGGCATTTGTATATGCGTGTTTTGGGTGTGAACATATTTCTAAAAATACGTTATTTTCTTTAGCCAATTCCACACATTTTTCATCAATAAGTCCAGCATGATAAAGTATATCTGCATGGGCTAAACAAGCATTAAAATTTGTGCCTTGCTCAACAATATCAGAAATACTTTCACCATGCACAGCTATTAATTGTATTCCTAATACCTTATAAAGTAAAATACTTTTTCCAATTAAACTTGGGGGTATGTGCATAAGTTTTATACCAAAAAAGCATTGAATATCTTCATAAATAGCAAGTTCATTAATTTGTTTTTGTAAAAAAAGAAGTTTTGCTATTTGTGGAGTATGGGTATTAATGGCATGATGTAATGTTGCTATGTCTTGTTCTGCTATTTCATCATCTAAAAAACCACAATTATTTTTTAAACTAGGTACATAATCAAGAGGAACAATAAGAGCGATGCATTTCAATCCCATAGCTTTAGCATATCTTATTGCTGTTGCAGGCAAAAAATTTTCGTGAATTTCTATATGAAAATCAAACATAGGTTATTTATTATACCATACAGGCTATTATGTTAACGATTATCAATAACGTGTACGGCTTTTCCTTCTGTTCTTGTAATGGATTTGGGTTCTACAAGACGCACTTTTGTTGAAACTCCCAAAAATTCTTTAATCGTTTTTTGGATTTTTTGTTCTCGTTTTTGTAGAGCTTTAATAGTATCTTCAAAAGAGTTTTCAGCAACTTCAATAAGAATTTCAACAGTATCTAAAGCCCCTTCTTTTGCTAACACAATTTGATAGTGCGGAGCAGTACCTTCTGCTTCAATAATAATACTTTCAATTTGTGATGGATAAACATTCACTCCACGAATAATAAGCATATCGTCAGAACGACCTTTTAATCGTGTAATACGTCTAAATGTTCTACCACAAGCACAAGGAATATTATTAATAGAAGTTATATCACGTGTTCTATATCGAAGAAGCGGAATACCTTCTTTGGTAAGGGTAGTAATAACAAGTTCCCCCTCTTCTCCATCTGGTAATTGCTCACCTGTAATGGGATCAATAATTTCAGGATAAAAATGATCTTCTTGAATATGCATCATGCCATGACAGCCTTCTGTACATTCCACAGCAACACCTGGTCCCATAATTTCAGATAATCCATAGATATTATAGGCTTTAATTCCAAGTTTTTCTTCCAGATCATGACGCATATTTTCTGTCCAAGGTTCTGCCCCAAAAACACCAATGCGTAAGGGTAATTCAAGGGGATTAATACCTGCTTCTTTTGCTGCTTCATATAAATAAAGAGCATAAGAGGGGGTACAGCAAAGAGCTGTTGCTCCAAAATCTTTCATTAATTGCACTTGGCGTTTGGTTGATCCACCAGACATTGGAATAGCCACAGCTCCAAGTCTTTCTGCTCCATAATGTGCTCCAAGTCCACCTGTAAATAAACCATATCCATAGGCTATATGTAACATATCTTTTTGGGTTAAGCCAACAGAGGCATAAGAGCGTGCCATGCAATTAGCCCAATTATCAATATCTCTTTGTGTGTACCCTACGACAGTTGCTTTTCCTGTTGTACCACTTGAGGCGTGCAAACGTACAATATTTTCTTTTGGAACAGCAAAAAGTCCATAAGGATAATTATTTCTTAGATCTTGTTTTTCGGTAAAAGGGAGATATTTTATATCAGATAATGATTTAATATCTTTTGGGGTTATACCTATTTCATCAAAACGACGTTGATAAAAAGGAACATTTGCATAAATTCTTGCACAAAGATCTTGTAATCTTCTAAGTTGCAAAGCTTCTAATTCATCTTTTGGTAAACTTTCTAAATCTCTTTGAAACATCATGGAAAACTCCTTGGAAACTCCATTTACTTTCCTTAATTTTTAATGCACCAAATTTATTGCTTGGTCAATATTTTTAGGAAAAGTATTATTGCATAAAATTTTTATTGTGTATTTTTAAATATTATCATTATCCGTAAGGTTTATTTTTCGCCAACGGTTGTCGTTGCACCCCCAAGCAATGCCTCTAACAAGTTTTTGGGTACACATTCTTTTAGTAAGTTGCTTCATTCCTCGCTTTTAGAGAATGAAATTTATTAGGTTAATGATTTTATGAAAATATTTTTTGTTTTACAATTCTAATTTGCTAAAGTAATTCTAAAAATTGTAGAAACACTCCTTTTACTTACTTTAAAATGATATAATTTCTTATTTGTGCTTGTGTAAAATTTTTGGTAGAATATAAAAAAATATATGGAGAAAACTATGAGCAATGAATTAATAAAAGAAAAAAAATTTTCTCTTATGCCTACAAAAGAAAAAGCAGAACAAATTTATATATGGTTAGATGAAAGTAAAGCAAAAAATATTACAGTGTTAGAAATAAAAAATGCTGTAACGGATACAGTAATAATTGTTTCTGCCAATTCTGCCCGTCATGCTAAAAGTTTGGCAGATCATATTATTGCCATGAGTAAAAAAGAAAAATTTGAAATTTTATCCACAGAAGGGTATCAAGCAGGTACATGGGTACTTGTAGATTTAAATGATATTGTTGTACATATTTTCCAAGAAGAAACAAGAGAATTATTTAATCTTGAAAGCCTTTGGCATGAAGCAGAAACTGTTGTAATGAATGAAAGAGCAAAAAAGGCTTAACGTATGATTATTCCAAAAACATTACTTCTTATTTTAGATGGGTATGGACTTGCTGCTAAAAGTGCTGGTAATGCTGCTAGATTGGCAAATACTCCGTTTTTAGATAAGCTTTTGCAAGATGCTAATTTAGCGAAACTTCATGCCTCTGGTGAATATGTTGGTTTGCCTGCTGGATTTATTGGAAATTCTGAAGTAGGGCATTTAAATATAGGTTCTGGCCGTGTTGTTTTGCAAGATATGAAAGCCGTTGATGCTGCAATACATTCTGGGGAATTTTTTGAAAATCCAGCATTAGTGCAATTAGTGGAAAGAGTAAAAAAGCATAATGGTCGTTTACATCTTATGGGGCTTTTATCTGATGGTGGCGTACATAGCCATATTAATCATATAAAAGCATTATTAGAATTAGCAAAACAGCATAATATTACTGTTTATTTACACGCGTTTATGGACGGTCGAGATACTTCTCCTACTTCTGGAATAAAATATATTGATGAAATTTTAGCAAGTATGCAAAAATTTACAGGAAAGCTAGCAAGTATTTGTGGACGTTTTTACGCTATGGATAGGGATAAGCGTTGGGAACGTGTGGAAAAAGCATGGAATTTGCTTGTTGATGGTAAAGCAGAGCAAGCGTATAATGTAAAGCAAGTGTTAGAAGATTCCTATGCAAAAGATTTGACAGATGAATTTATAGAACCATATCTTTTATTGCCAGAAGCAATAGTTCAAGATAATGATGGTGTTTTCTTTTTTAATTTTAGAGCAGATAGAGCAAGAGAACTTGTTCATGCTTTTGTAGATAAAGATTTTTCTGGTTTTATTCGAACAAGAGTACCACAATTAGCGTGTATTGCCTCTATGACTTCTTATGAAGCAACGCTTGATATACCAGTAGCTTATGGAAAAGATGTATTAAAAAATACACTTGGTGAATGGGTATCTCAACAAGGTTTAAAACAACTTCGTATTGCTGAAACAGAAAAATATGCTCATGTTACATATTTTTTTAGTGGCGGGAGAGAAACTCCATTTACAGGTGAAAGTCGTATTTTAGTTAATTCACCTAAAAGTGTTGCAACGTATGATTTGAAACCAGAAATGAGTGCTTATGAAGTAACAGAAAAGCTTGTTGATGCTATACAAAAAAATGAATTTGATTTTCTTGTATGTAATTTAGCAAACCCTGATATGGTTGGACATACAGGAAAAATTGATGCAGCAATAAAAGCTTGTGAAGCAGTTGATAACTGTGTACAGAAAATTGTGCAAGCTTGCTTTGCTCAAAATATGTATGTCTGTATTACTGCTGATCATGGTAATGTGGAAGAAATGCTTGATAGTAATAATAAACCTCAAACAGCACATAGCATGAATTTAGTTCCTTTTATTCTTATGAATAATGAAGGTAGTTTAAAAATAGCTAAAGAGGGAAAACTTGGTGATATTGCTCCAACCTTACTAAGTTTTTGGAAACAACAAAAACCAGTTGAAATGAATGGTATTTCTTTATTGTAGGAGATTGTATGCAACCAATAAAACCTGTTGCTCCAAGTGGTATGGAATTAATCTTTTTTTATGTGTGTCCACACTGTACGCATAAAATGGGATTACTTGCTCCAACGCAACCTGCTGTTGCAAAATGTGAACATTGTGGAAAAACTTTTCCTATACTACCTGTTAATGAGCGTGGTGTTCAATATGTAAAATTAATGATGGGAAATGGATATTCTGCAACTGATCTTGATTTCTTATAATAAAAACTAATATGTTAGGATTTAGTGATTTTACAAGAGAAACCTCTTTATAAAAAA
>JARHYD010000103.1 GCA_029258655.1 Mailhella sp. | reverse complement strand
CCGGTAATGTAAATGATATTGTTCCCGCAGCAAACCTTATAAAAGGACTTTCAGCGGATAAACTTCTTGCAGATAGAGCTTATGACGTTAATCAATTTATTGAGTTAGCTCATAATCAAAAAATGGACGCAGTTATTCCGCCAACAGCGAAACGCAAAATACAAAGAAATTATGACCAGCATACTTACAAGGAAAGACACCTTATTGAATGTTTTTTTGCAAAACTCAAAACATATAAGCGAATTGCACTGCGTTCAGAAAAACTTTCCATAACGTTCAAAGCTTCAGTTATGATTGCTTCATGTCTAATTTGGTTACAATAATTTATTTAGAGACAGCTCCTAGGGCATTAGTAAAAAAATTTTTCTCCTAAAAATAAAAAAATCCTTTGTTTTTACATCATAACTATAAGTATTTTCTAATGCAATTATATTACAAATCTTTTATTTTTCTTATCAGAAAACAAAGTTTAATACTTATAAACAATTTGGAAACACACTTTATATTTTCACAAAAAAATCATTAAATACAATATATTATAACAAACACTTATATAAAGAACGCTATATAGTAGAATGCTCTTTTCAAAAAATAAAAAAAGTGGGAAGAATTGCAATACGAGATAAATTACAACTTATGTATAAAATGTTTCTCATAATTGCAATCCTTATAATTTATTTAAGATAGATTAATTTAGAAACACTCCCTAAATAAAAAAAATAAAATTAATTTTAAAATACAAAGTATCTATTATTTATAATACGTATAAAAAACATATTTTATTATTTCATCTTTTTTCTTGTTTTTGCTTGAGTAGTTTTTCTTGTTTTTTTCGTTATTTTTGTTTCTGATGTATTTTTCTTTTCTTTTTTTCTTGTTGTATACTTAGATTGTTTTGTTTGTTTTGAAAAAGATTTTTTACTCTCTTTACCAAAAGATTTTTTCTTTTCTCCTGTGCTATTTTTTGATCTTCTTGGTGTAACTCCCACAAGACTAAGATCTATTTCAAGTCGAGTAATATCTACATTTTCCAAGCAAACCGTTATTTCATCACCTAAACGATATTCAATTCCTGTTCGTTGTCCATATAGAACTTGATGATTTTCATCATAAATAAAATAATCATTACCAAGTTTTTCCATACGTATCATGCCTTCTGCCATATTTTCATGCATTTCAGCAAAAATACCAAAATTACTTAGTCCACTAATTGTTGCAACATACTGTTTTCCAAGCTCTTTTTCCAATAATAAGCAAGAAAGTCGTCTAAACACTTCACGTTCAGCACTTTGAGCAACACGTTCTTGTTCATTACATTTATTTGCAATATCTTCTAAAATATCTTCATGGAAAATTTTATGCTTTTTATCTATAAAACCTAATTGAGCTTTTAAACTTCTATGTACCATAAGGTCAGCATAACGTCTAATTGGTGACGTAAAATGGCAATAACATTGGGAAGCAAGCCCAAAATGAATATCTAAAAAAGGACTATACCGTGCTTGCATCATAGAACGCAAAATCATTCTATGAGCAAGATATGAATTTTTAGCAATAGGAATAAAATTTTCTTCTTGTTCTGCTAACAATTTTGCTTTTTCCAAACTTGCCAAAATTTCTGCAAGCCACGTATTTTCCCCTATCTTTTTAGGATCGCTTGTAGGAAGAATTTCTACTAATGCAGTGGACGCAAACATATCAGCTAAACTTTGCAAGCGATCTGGAGCAGGGGCAGGGTGAATTCTATAAAGACATGGAGCATTTTTTTTATGTAAAAATTCTGCCACTGCTTCATTTGCTGATACCATAAACGCTTCAATCAATTCATGAGCAAAAAAATGAGGGCGTGTTCCTAATTTTTCCACAATATCATTTTTAATAATACAACGCTGTTCTGGAATTTCTAAATGTAAAGACCCTGCTTTTCTCCGTTTTGCAATAAGAATTTCTGCTAATTCTTTTGCCTCCCAAAGCATTTTTTCTACATCTTTTGTAACAGCAAAAGCAAAAGGATCATTAATAGCAAAACCTGTATCATAAAGTTCTTGCACAACATCATAAGTAAGCCGTGCTTTAGAACGCATAATACCTTGTCCAAAACGTGTACTTTTTACTTGTCCTTTTGTATTAAAAATAATTTCACTAAACATAATCCTATGATCTTCATTTGGACGCAAACTACAAAGTCCATTAGAAAGAGCTTCTGGGAGCATTGGCTCAACAGAATTAGGAAAATAATAGGAATTACCACGAGCTTTTGCTTCTTTATCTAGTCGTGAATAAGGTAAAACATACCGAGAAACATCTGCAATAGCGACAAGAAGTTTATAGGTATTATCTTCTTTTTCGACATAAATAGCATCATCAAAATCCCTTGAATCTGCACCATCAATAGTCACAAGACAAATATCGCGTAAATCTGTATCATGAGGTTCAAGAGGTAAGCGAAATTTTTGCTGTTCTTTTTCATTCAATAAAAAGCCTTCTGCCACAGCCATATTATACGCTTCTGCAAGCACATCATCAGGAAATTCTGTTGGAATATTATTACCTGTTTTAGTAATAGCCTCTTGTACAGAAACATTATTTTGCCCACCAAGATATTTTTGTGGAACACCAAGCCACAAAGGACAATCAAGCCTAGAAGGTAAACGCTCTAAAATTTGAACCTGTACAAGATCACCAGCAGATAAACTTGCATTTTCCATTTCTGCAATATCTTGTAAAAACTCATCAATAAGAGGAACTAATACATTAAAATTAAAACGATTATCTGTTGGTTTTGTTAAATATGCGTGTTCTGCTAAATGTTTAATATATTTATCTTGCTGTCTTGTAGCATCTTGTTCTAAGCGAACTGTAAGAATACTGTGGGTTCGCTCAAGAATTTTAACAATTTTTCCTTCCCGTTTTTTAGTTGCCAATCCTTGTGCATTGCTACGAGCTTCTGGCAATAATAAAACTTCTACAATATCACCATTCCAAGCATCATTAAGATTTTGCTCTGCAATATAAATATCTTCTTTTATATTTTCTTGTCCCTCTTGTTTTTGAGGTGTTACAAAAGCAGCACCCGAACGTTGAATTGCGACTTTCCCTATAATTTGTTTTAAACTAGAACTTACACTATATGCCCCCCCTCGTTGATGAACCACTTTACCGCGTTGAACTAAATCATGCAAAAGAGCCAACACTTCTCTTTTTGAACGTCGTGTAACATCAGCTCTACGTAAAATATCATCTAAACGTAAAGGGTGAGGTGTTTTTTCTAAAATTCCATAAATAAGTTCTTCAGAAAAAATCAATTCTTCTTGTTTTTTCTTTTTTTCTTTTTTTTCATTTTTTATATCTTGTTCTATTTCTTTACCAAAATATGTTTTTTTCTTTTTTGATTCTTTTTTCATACAATATCTCTACTTTTTTCTTTATTATTTAAAATTTCATTTAAAAGCCATATATCAAAATGATGCGTATAAAAAGCATGGCTATGAAAAAGACATTTTGTTTGTGTGTAATAAATTTCTTTATCTTGCAATTCAGGATATTTTTTTAATTTTACAGCATCTTTTTCTGTACAGATTATTGGAATAGTTATTTTTTTTATTTCATCAATAACTATATCCATTTTAGCATGATCAGCAAGAAAAAATGTTTTTTTACAAGATAACTGTAAATAATTTTCAAGAGTTTGTTGAAATTGTAAAGGATTACCAATACCAGCAAGTATGGCATACTCAGTTATTGTTTTTTGAGGATTAGAAAATAAGGGAACAATATTTTCAATTTCTATGGAAAAAACAAAAACAGGCTTATTATACTGTACTATTTTTTTTAGGAAAATTTCTTTTTGTTCTTCCCATTGTTGTTGAGGACATTTTATTAAAAAAATATTTGCCCTATGTAAGGCATTTTTTGGTTCACGCCAAGAACCTAAAGGAATAAGAGTATTCCAATTATACGTTTTATCAAAAAGTTTTGCAAAAAAAGATTTTTGTTTTAAATCATCAACATCAAGCAAAACAACATTATATTGACGTGCTAAAGCAAAATGCTGAAAACCATCGTCCATTAATAAATAATTTGTTTGAGGAAAATTTTTTTCTGCATAACAAGCAGAAAGTACACGACTAGGACTAAGAAGAATTTTACTTTCTGGATTTTTTTCCAAAAGCATTAGTGGCTCATCTGGCAAGGGGAAACTACACGTATCTGTATTTTTGTCAAGCAAAAAAGGATAATAAGGAAGTTTTACTCCATAACCACGACTTAAAACAAATGCAGTTTTATGATGAGCGTAAAAAAATTTTAATAAATAATCAATAACAGGACTTTTTCCCGTTCCACCCCACGAAATATTACCAACACAAAGTACAGGAATTTTTGCTTTATACTGTTTTTGTGGAAAAAGTTTTGTATAAAAAATAGCTCGACAAAACGCAATACTTGCAAAAAACCATGAAAAAATAAGAAATAACGGACTAAATAAAATTTGTAATTGATGTTTTTGTGCCATATTGTAATTTTTCCAAAAAAGGCAATTTTTGCTGTTTAGGTAATTTTTTTATCATGCACTCAAGCTTTAAAGCTGAAGATTTATTGTGTACTTGGTAAAAATTAAGTAAAATTATAGGACGTCTTCCTCTTGTATATTTTGCTCCACCTTGTTTTATGCCATTATGCTGCCAAAAACGTTTCACAAGATTATTCGTAATACCACAATAAAAAGTATTATCCTTACACCTTGCTAAATAAACAAACCATATCTCATTTTTTGTTTCCAAAATATAACCCTATCTTTCTTCCAAAATACACACAAATTACACATAAAACAATACTCATTAAACAATAGAAAAATGCGTGCCATACAGAAAATCTTGTAATGGGATATTGACTAAGCTCTTGTTGTATTTCCAATGGTAATTGCAAAGTTTCTTTATATGTATTAATAAGCATAAGAAAAATATCATGAATATATGTAGAAAACGTTGTTAATGTCCCTAAAAAACCTACACCAATTAAAACAATACAATACGTATTTGCAGTTTTACGAGCATAAAAAAGCCCTAACAAAAAAGACCCTAAAATATTACAGCACAAAATAGCAAGAGGAAAATCACTAGCAATAGCCTGCACAATACTATAACGGATAAAATGCCCTAAATTTGCCCCTATAAAAAGACATATTAATATAAGAAAAATTTTTTTCATAAAAAATACACCAAACTAAAAAAGCCTAAAGCAAAACCTAATAACCCTAAAAAAATATTCGCAAAAATATTTATTCCTGCCAAAAATACCCCATGATTTTTATAAAGCATAAGCGTATCATGGGAAAAAGTAGAAAATGTACTTAATGCCCCTAAAAAACCATAAATAGGAGTTAACAATTTTGTATCTAATGTATGCATTAAAGATAAAGCAAGACATATTCCCATAATAATACAAGCTAATACATTAACTAGCAAAGTTCCCCATGAATAAAGAGAAAAAGCGAAAAATTTACTAATAATAAATCGTAATAATGCACCTAAAAAAACAAGAATACTTATAAAAAATAAAAAATATTGTTCCATAATAAAACTTTGTTGTGAAAAAAAGAATTTATCCTTTTTTTTAAAAAGTAAAATGATTAAAAAGTTGAGCAAACACAAGCTAAACATTTGTAAAAATTCTTGACGTATCATAATTAATTCTTTACTATTATTCAAGTTTTTAGAGTTGTTTTTATTCTATTATTTGGAAATAATCAAGTAAAATAAAAAACTTAGCGAGATATATGTACAAATATGTCTATTTGCTTGTGTTGTTTTTTCACAGATTATTACCAAAAAATACATAAAGACGGTTTTAAGAAAAGAGCGAATGTATCTATTCGTCAAAATAGTATTATAAGGTTTATATTTGGAGGATTTTTGATGAAAGATTCAGAAAACCAATGCCATGGTGAAGTAAGAACTCAATTAGAGAAAAATCTTAATCCGTTAGAAGTTACAGCCTTGGCTCTTGGTGCTATTATTGGTTGGGGTTGCTTTGTATTACCCGGTATTCGATTCTTACCCGATGCAGGTCCAATGGGTGCAATTCTTGCATTCTTAATTGGTGCATTGTTCCAATGTATAGTAGCACTGAATTATAGTGTACTTATTCGTCCTTATCCTGTTGCAGGTGGTGCTTTTGCCTATGCTTATGCGGGCTTTGGATCAAAAGGAGCATTTATCTGTGGTTGGGCGTTAGTACTTAGCTATGTTTGCGTTATTACAGCTAACGCTATGGCTATTTTACTCCTTACTCGTTATTTGTTGCCAGGCGTATTTGATATTGGTTATATGTACACCATTGTTGATTGGGAAATTAATGCTGGTGAAGTTGCCTTTATTTCTGCTATTCTTATTCTATTTGCTTGGATGAACTTCAAAGGCGTTAGTGCTGCAAGTGCTGTGCAAGTATTTTTAGCTATTGCATTAACACTTGGTATTATTGTTCTTTTTGCTGGTACTGCTGTAAGTGAATCTGCAAGCATTGATAATTTATATCCTTTATTCAATGAAGAAAGAGGCTGGCTTGCAAGTATTTTAGTTATTCTTGCTTTAACACCTTGGCTTTATGTTGGTTTTGATACCATTCCCCAAACAGCAGAAGAATTTACATTCTCTCCAAGTAAAGCCCGTGATCTTATGCTTATTTCCATTCTTGTAGGTGCTGTATTATATGCCCTTATGACTTTGGCAGTAGCTGGATATATTCCTTATCCAGAACTTCTTGCTAGAAAATACGCTTGGGACGCTGGTTGGATTGCTGACCAAGTATTTGGTCGTTTTGGTGGTATTGCTTTAAGTATTCCTGTTCTTGCTGCTATTTTAGCTGGTATGAACGGTTTCTTTATGGCAAGTACACGTTTACTTTTTAGTATGGGACGTAGTAAATTTTTACCTAACTTCTTTGCAGAACTTCACCCATGCTATAATACCCCTTGGAAAAGTATTCTCTTTATCTTAGTATTTACTTTACTTGTTCCTTGGTTTGGTCGTGCTGCACTTTTATGGATTGTAGATATGTCTGCTATTGGCACAGCATTAACATATCTTTTTACAAGTATGACTGCTTACAAATACCTTGATAGACACCCAGAAATTGCACAAACTATTTGGAGTAAACCAATTACTGTTATTGGTGCTATGACTTCTGTTATTTGTTTTGTACTTTTGATTTATCCAAGCTCTCCTGCTGGTATTAGTGTACCATCTTGGATTTGCTTATTTGCTTGGGTTATCTTAGGTGGCTTATTCTATAAAACAAAACACGATGAACTTGAAACAACACCTCATTCACGTTTACGTTATCTACTTTTTGGTAAGGCAGATCATCCTGTTCTTTTTGATTTAGATGAAGATGAAGAAAAAATAAAAGAACAAGCTTTTTCTGAAAAATAATTGCCACTAGGGGGTTCTTATGAAAATAAAATCTTGGATTAAAAGTATCGCTGTTGCTGTATGTATGTTTGGCTTAGTAAGTCCTGCTATGGCAAAAGTTGTTGATGTAAAAACTGCATGGGTTGCAGGTCAAGAAGGTTTTCCTGTTTGGTTTGCAAAAAAGAAAGGTTGGGATAAACAAGTTGATCTCAATCTTATTATGTCAACCTACGCATCAGGACAAGAAGCTCTCATGGACTTTGAAGTAAATACATGGGTTCTTGGTGGTCTTGGAGCTATTCCAACTGTTAATGGTGCTAAAAATGGCAATATGATTGTTATTGGTATTGCAAATGATGAATCAAAAGCAAATGCTGTTATGGTTCGCAATACTAGCCCAATCTTATTGAAAAAAGGAGCTACCACTTCTTATCCAAATATTTATGGAACTGCAGTTGATTTGCGTAAAAAAGTTATTCTTACCACAGAATTAAGTTCTGCTCACTATACTACAACAAAATACCTTGAAGCTCTTGGTTTAACAGAAAAAGAAGTTGTAATAAAAAACCTTGATCAAGCTTTGGCTCTTCTTAGTTTTGAACATGAAAAAGGTGATTTAGCTGTATTTTGGGCTCCATATACTTTTATGGCAAATGGTAAAGGTTGGGTAACTGTAAGCACTGCAAAAGATGTTGATGCTCGTCTTCCCCTTTATCTTGTAGCAAATAAAGCCTTTGCTGCTCAATATCCAGAAGTAATGAAAAAATATTTAACTCTTTATATGCGTGGCTTACATTGGCTTATTAACGCACCAAGAGAAGAAGCTGTAAAAGAAATTCAAGCATATTATAAAGAAGTTTTCAATTTAGATTACTCCGAAACTATGGTTGATTTAAACTTCAACGTTTTTGAACTCTTCACCTTAGCAAAACAAAAAGAATTATTTGACGAAAAAAATGGTCAAAGCAGAGTACAAAAATGGCAAGATAGTATCAATGAATTTATGCTTACTCACAAGGCTGTTCATAAAAGCTTAGAAAAGAATATTCTTGGAAGTAAATTTATTGTTCCTTCATTCCTTAATATGGTTGAAGAAAAAGATTTGAAATAACATATCTTTTTGGAGATAATATGCGTGTTTTTGGATTGATTATTCTTGGTGTATTTGTACTTTGTGCAGAAGTATTTATTGGTATTCAAAGCTTTTTCCCTAATGCTTTGCAAAAAGAAAAAGTTGATGTTGTGCAAAGTATGATTGACAGTAAGAAAACAATTTTTGACCAACTTTCAGAAAAAGATCTCGCTTGGATTGCAGAAAATAAAACTGTCCATGTTGGGGTTGACCCAAATTTCTATCCTTTAGAAACTTTTAACGAACGTGGTCAATATACAGGACTTGGTGGCGATTATTTACGTCTTTTAACCCATCTCACAGGAATAAATTTTGAAGTACATCGTCAACAAGATTGGGCAACAGTAGAAGAATTAGCACAACTCAAAAGAATTGACCTTTTTATGGCTGTTGCTAAATCTGAAAGAAGAAGTGAATATCTCGTTTTCTCTGACCCTTACGTAAATATGCCAGGGGTTATTATGGCTATTCGCAATAGCAGTTTAGAAAACGCTACCCTTGATACTTTTGTTGGAAAAAAACTTGCAGTAGTAAAAGATTACTATTGGCAAGATTACGTAGCCTCAAAATATCCTGAAATAGAACTTGTCCCAGCAAAAGATACCATTCATGCAATGCAAATTGTAAGCAGTGGTAATGCTGACGCCGTTCTTGACTATGAATTTAACCTTAACGAAAAAATCCAAGTTGCTGGCATCTACCAATTAAAAGCTATTGGTAAAATTCCATCAGAATTTGGACATAGTGTAGCAGTAAGAAATGATTTACCAGAACTTTTTGACATTATTACTGTAGCACTCAAGCAAATTACCCCAGAAGAAGCAAAGGCTTTAGAGGATAGATGGTTAACAAAAGCAAAACCAGCAGGCTCTGAACGCCGTTTACAATGGTATTTCTTCTTCTTTACACAAGCCGTTTTATTAGTTCTTTTTGTTATTGGAATGGCAAAAGCAACTACCAGAAAAGCAGTTTTACAAAAAGCTCGCGAAATGAGAGCCAAAATGGCATAAATACAAAAATAAAAAAGTCCCGTTTCTGGGACTTTTTTATTATCTTTTATTTTATCTTACAATTCTTTTTATCTAAGGTGTATTTCTATTTTTTTTTATTTTTCTTGTTTATATAACATTTTCTTATTTATTCTACTATTACATAATATCACGTTTTATAAGGGGCTTCACCCCTTTGACCCGAGCAGGGGGTAAGCTAACGGGGGAAATCCCCCCTAGCTCTCACCCCCTGCACCCCCGAGCAATGCCCCCCAGTTTCACACTCTTTCAGCAAGTCGTTTCGCTCCTCGCTTCCAGAGAGTGAAACTATTAGGTCAGTGACGTTATAAAAATATTTTTCCATAAACTTAACTTATTAAAATAATTTCAAATAATAAAACACACACTATATTTTTAATTATTTTAGTAAAAGCTTAAATAATTTTATATTGTTATTGATTTTCTTATAATTACAATATAATATTATAAAAAACAATTCTAGGAGAATAATATGGATTTATTAGAATTAAAAGATCGTATAAATGGATTAAGTGCAAAAATTAGAGAATTAAAATGCCATATTGATACAGAAGAAGGTACAAAAGCAACATTTATTAATCCTTTTTTAAATTTATTAGGATATGATACAACTGATCCTCGAATTGTTGTTTTTGAATATACAGCTGATGTTGGGCTAAAAAAAGGGGAAAAAGTAGATTATGCAATAAAAAGAGATAATGAAGTTATTATGTTAATTGAAGCAAAAAAAGTAGGTTGTGAATTAGATAGAAACAAATCAAATCAGCTATTAAGATATTTTAATGTAACTCCAACGGCTAGAATTGCAATTTTAACAAATGGTATTCGTTATGAATTTTATTCTGATTTAGATAAAAATAATATTATGGATGAAAAACCTTTTATGATTTTTGATTTTGAAAATATTGAAGATGCATTAATTCCAGAATTACAAAAATTAGCTAATGATTCATTTAATATAGACACAGCTCTTTCTGCTGCTCAAGGATTAAAACATTTACGACAAATTAAACAAATTATAAAAAATGAAGTACAAAATCCTAGTGAAAATTTTATTAAATTTTTTGTTTCTCAAATATGGGAGGGAGCAATTCGTTCCAGTGTTATAGAAGATTTCAAACCAAAAGTAAAAGCTGCTTTTAATCAATATTTAAATGAAGAAATTGTTTCTAGGGTACAAAATATAACTAGAGATAATCCTCTTTCTAATGATACATCAATCCATAATGAAGAATTAAATGAAAATATAATAGAAGATAATTCAAATTTAATTGAAACAACGAAAGAAGAGCTTGAAGCTTTTATGATTGTAAAGTCTATTTTAAGACAAATTATTCCTGTTGATAAAATTTTTATAAGAGATAAACAATCATATTGTGGCGTACTTTATGAGGATAATAATAGAAAACCATTATGTAGATTTTATTTTAATTCTGATAGAGTAAAATATATATCTACATTTGATGAAGAACGAAAAGAAATAAAACATAAAATTGAGTGCTTAGATGATATTTATAATTTATCAGATGAGCTTATTAAATCCGCAAATTTATATTTGTAAATAGAAAATATTTAAGAAAAAACTTTTTACGTTTTTTACAAGTTATTATAGGAAAAATATATCCCAATAAACAAGCCCAAACTTTGCATAAAGGCAAAGTTTGGGCTTTATTTGAGGGGGCTTGTGGGAAATCATTTCCCCCAAATAAAAATTTTCAAAATACCATAAAAAAAGTGGCAAAGCAAAAGCTTTGCCACTTAATATTGATTCGTATAAAATTATACTTCTTCAATGGTAATTGCGTCGTGTTCGCAAACACCTGTACAGGATTCACAGCCAAGACAGTCGTCTGGATTTTGTGCTTCACATTTACCGTCAACAATTTCATAAAGGCTTACTGGACAGATATCTACACATTCACCACAGCCAACACATTTGTCAGTATCAACACTTACTGAATAACCCATAATTTCCTCCAAAGTTAGCAATGCTAACAGCATGAATTACCACTTATGTGGTATTATTGAAATAGCTTGCTGTGAATGTTCTGTCAAGTATAAAAATAAAATAAGCATTAAAAAAAATAATATAATATTACTTACTTAGTTATTAGGTGCATATATTGTGCAATGTTTTTTGCACATTCTTTTGTATAATCTTCTTTTGAAAGTCTTTCTTTTTGTTCTTTATCAATAATTGTATGTGGTTTATTTTGTAAGCTTTCTTTTGGTGTAATACCAAATTCACTTGGGAATGTATTAGAAAAATACATTTCTTGAAAACCAGAAAATTTTAAAGCATGAGCTGTTGCATCTAAAATAGCAAACTCATCAGTAATAGAATACATTTCTTTTGCTTTTATAAGTCCAGCTAGACACTCGCCCCCTTGCGTACAAGAAATATGTCCATGCATATTGGCAATAATCATTGCGTCCATAATTTCTTGTTCTGTTACTTGAATTACATTAAATTCTCCCCCAAGAGCCTCATATTCGGCTACAAGTTTTTGTACTCTTGGGAATGAAACAGGATTACCAATCATTGCAGCTTGTGCAACACTTGCTTTAACTTCTACGGGGTGATATGTGCGTTTTTCTTTTGGTTGATGATAATATTGATAAACAGGGTCTGCATGGTGAGATTGCACCCCAAATAAACGTGGTAATTCGTCAATTATTTCAAGTTTTTTCATTTTGATTAAACCAGACATAATAGCTGTAATATTGCCTGCATTACCAATAGGAACAAAAAGAGCTTTTCCTTTTAATTGCCAACGGTATTCTTGTGCAACTTCATAGGCATAGGATTCTTGCCCTAAAATTCGCCAGCTATTTTTTGAATTTAACAATGCTACACGATAATGATTGGCAAGATATTCAACAACTTTCATACAGTCGTCAAAAACACCTGGAATTTGTAAAACTGTTGCCCCATTGCCAAGAGGTTGTGATAATTGTTGTGGTGTTACTTTTCCTTCTGGTAAAAGTACTACTGTTTTTATTGGATCACCAACATAAGCACCATAAAGGGCAGCAGCAGCAGAAGTATCTCCTGTTGATGCACAAATGGTTAACACATTATCCCAATGATGTTTACGAACCATAGCTCTTAAATAGCTAAACGCTCCTGCCATGCCTCTATCTTTAAAAGAAGCAGAAGGATTTTGTCCCTCATGCTTAAAAGCAAATTTTAAACCAAGTTTTTCCTGTAAAGCTTTTGAGGCTTGCACAATGGGACTATGGCCATCTCCTAAATACAAAATATCTTCTTCTTCTAAAACAGGTGCCATTAATTCATAAAAACGAAAAATACCTTTTAAAGCATGACAATCTGTTGCACGGCGTTCATCAAAAAGTTTTTGCCATTCTTTTCCTGATTTTTCTTTATGCTTATCAAATTCTAAATCATTTAAAAGAAGAACCCCTCCACAATCGGGACACGTATATAAAAGATTATCTATCCCATGATGTTTTTCACACTTTGTACATACATATTCCATATTATGGCGAATTTTTGGAAAATCAGACATAGCAATTCCTTTATGCTTTTAATTTTTGTTCCACGTGTTTTGAAATAATTTCAGCAATTTCATTATAATGATCATGGATAGCTTTGCGTATTATAGTATGATCTTTCGTAAAAATTGCGTCCACAACAGCCTTATGTCTTTCATAAAAATGAACAGGATCACTTATTGCTCTCCAATAAGGATAACAAAGAAATTTAGAAATATTAGAACAAGAAAGTCTTGATATTTGAATAAGTTGTTCATTGTCACAATGGCTTAGCAACATATTATGCAAAAGTTCATCAAGTTCTTGCAATTCGTCAACATCATGTACTTTAGAACTTTTTTCTTTTATTGTTTCAAGAATATGAGCTAAATCTTTAAAATCATCATCATTCCACAAAGGTAAGGACATAATTATTCCTTCACTTTCTAAAATAGCTGAAATACTATATCCGTTTAATATTTCTTTGGGAGTTAAAATCCGTATAGTCTTTCCTTTTTGAGGTTCGGCAGAAACAAGTCCTTCTTGTACTAAAATTTGCAAAGCTTCACGTATTGGAGCTCTGCTGATACCTAGTAATTGGGAAAGTTCTGCTTCTTTGATAGGATCGCCAGGATTTAGCTTTCCACTTTGGATTAAACTCCGTATAAATTGATTTACTTGTAATGAATATGTTTGTTTTTGAAAATCCATAATAATCCCAAAAAAATAAGATATGAATAAAACTAGCCAGATAAAAGTTTATTGTCAATCGTCTATTTATAGTTTTACAATTAAAAATTTTATTATTTAAATGTTGACAGAATTTTAAATAAAGCCTATATAAAAAATGTCGACATTATTACATATAAATATAATATTTTTAATAAACCTTTAACCTTGACAAGTTTTTCTTGCCATTTAAGTGAGAGATTTTTATGAATTTAGCAAAATTTGCAAGACGTGGTTATGTAAAAGAAGCAACCCCAATCGAGTTCTTACCTAACTTCTCAAAAGCTCTTGGCAACAAAATTAATGTTTATATCAAACGTGATGATCTTTT
>JARHYD010000101.1 GCA_029258655.1 Mailhella sp. | reverse complement strand
TATAAAATATCTATAAAATTAAAAATAATGAATTAATTCTTTACAGAATGAAAAAATATAGTTATTTTATTGTAATAAAATTTAATAATATACTTTTCTTACAGTGTAAGTGTATAAAAAAATATGGAGGTTGTCTTATGGCTCATAAAAAAGTTGAACGCAAAAAAGAATTAGATCGTCGTCGTCATCGTCGTGCAGAACGTTTAAAAGAACGTATTCGTGAAGCAAAAAAAGCTGCAAAGAAATAAGTTTTATAAATAGGGTCTTGCTCCTTTATGGGGCAAAACCTTTTTTCTTTTATTCACCTTAAAAAAAATGTTGTTTTAAGGTGTGTTTTTTTGTATTTAATATTATATGAATTTTTGATACTCTTGCGGAGTTTTTGTGCCAATTTACGAATATACTTGTTCAAAATGTCAAAATGTTTTTGAGGAATGGGTAAAGTCTGCTACTGATCCAGAAACTGATTCTTGTAAATGTCCTTTATGTGGTGCAGACTCTTTTAGAATGATTTCAAATACATCATTTCAATTAAAAGGTGGAGGTTGGTTTGCTAGTTCTTATCCTAGTGCAAATGCTTCTTCTAATGCCAATACTGCTCAAGCTTCAACCCAAGCTTCAAACCCAAGTAATACCACCGATAAAAAAGAAAATTCTTCTAAAGTTGAAAATAAAACAGATTCTAAATAGAGGTTATTTATGATAGATAGATATAGTAGACCTGATATGGCAAAACTGTGGTCACTTGAAAATCGTTATAATGCATGGCTTAGAGTTGAACTTGCTGTGTGTGAAGCATGGTGTGAAAAAGGAAGAATTGATAATGCTTCTATGGAAGAAATTCGTAGCAAGGTTGCTATTGATGTAGATAGAATTGCTGAAATTGAAGAAGTAACACGCCATGATGTTATTGCTTTTATTACTTCTTTAGAGGAAAAAGTTGGACCTGCTTCTCGTTTTATTCATTTAGGTTGCACTTCTTCTGATATTGTGGATACAGCTAATGCTCTTTTACTTGTGGAAGCTGGAGAGAAAATTTTAGCAGATTATGATATGCTACTTGTATCATTAAAAAATATTGTAGAAAAATATCGTGGTCTTGTTTGTATGGGAAGAACTCATGGTATTCATGCAGAACCAACAACATACTCTTTAAAATTTGCAGGTTTTTATGCAGAATTTAAACGGCATAAAGAACGTTTTGCTCTTGCAGTAGAAGATATTCGTGTTGGTAAGTTATCTGGTGCAGTTGGTACTTACACAGTTCTTTCTCCTGATGTGGAGCAAAGAGCGTGTGAAATTTTAGGACTTCGTCCTGATACTATTTCTACACAAGTAGTACAAAGAGATAGATATGCAAATTATTTTACAGCATTAGCTCTTGCTGCTGGCGGAGTAGAGAGAATTTGTACAGAGCTTAGACACTTACAAAGAACAGAAGTACATGAAGTAGAAGAAGGTTTTGGTAAAGGACAAAAAGGTTCTTCTGCTATGCCTCATAAGAAAAATCCTATTTCTG
Source organism: Mailhella sp. (assembly GCA_029258655.1). Taxonomy (GTDB): domain Bacteria; phylum Desulfobacterota; class Desulfovibrionia; order Desulfovibrionales; family Desulfovibrionaceae; genus Taurinivorans. The sequence continues at coordinate 4,655 of JARHYD010000101.1, read as the reverse complement.
CCGAAAATATGTGTGGGCTTTCTCGCCTTATTCGTACAAATGCTATGGCTAGTATGGAAAATCAAGCTCTTTGGCATGAAAGAGATATAAGCCATTCTTCAGTAGAACGTGTAATTATGCCAGATTCCACTATTTTAATGGATTATGTTTTGCATAGACTTAGTTCTTTACTTGATGGTTTGCGTATTATTCCACGAAATGTGGAAAGAAATCTTTGGGGAAGTTATGGTTTATTCTTTTCTCAAAGAGTGCTTACTGCTCTTGTGGATCATGGTATGCCACGTCAAGAAAGTTATGTAATGGTGCAGGAATGTGCAATGCAAAGTTGGGAAAGCGAAGAAAAATTTCCTGATATTGTACGTCGTAGTGAAAAAATTACAAATGTATTATCTAATGATATTTTAGATAATGTTTTTGATTTATCTTACTATATTCGTTATGAAAATATGATTTTAGAAAGAGTTTTTGCAGAGTAGGTGAAAAATGCAAAATTTAGATATTATGGAAATGAAAATACGTCTTGCAAAAATTTTGTATGAACGTTCCTATAAAGAAGGAGAATTTACGCTTACATCTGGACGTAAAAGTAATTTTTATTTTGACGGTAAACAAACAGCTTTGCATCCAGAAGGGGCATTTTTAATTGGGCATTTATTTAATAATATGCTTAAAGATAATCCTTTTATTACAGCTGTTGGTGGTTTGACACTTGGGGCTGATCCCTTAGTTACTGCAACAAGCGTTATTTCTTATCAACTTGGTAGACCTCTTCCTGCTTTTATTGTGCGTAAAGCACCAAAAGGACATGGAACAAATCAATATTTAGAAGGATTATCTAATTTACAACAAGGAAAACCCGTTGCTATGCTTGAAGATGTTGTAACAACAGGTGGCTCGCTTCTTACAGCGTGTGAAAGAGTAAAAGATGCAGGCTTTACTATTGGAATGCTTTGTACTGTGCTTGATAGAGAGGAAGGCGGAAATGAAGCAATTAAAGCTGCAGGTTATGAATTACATTCTCTTTTTCGTCGTAGTGAATTATTAGAATTAGCAAAACGCTAGAGATAGGAAGAATTTTCTAATGAATTTTAAACCAATAGTTTTAACAATATTAATAACCTTTTTTAGCTCTCCAGCTGTTCAAGCTTGGGAGGCTCGTCTTCCTGATACGGCTTTAGGAAAAAGTCTTGTTTTGGTAGATAAGGGCAAGGGTGAGTTTTTTTATCTTGAAAAAAATGGGGAAAAAATAACACAACTTCATTATCCTAGTATTCATGGGGAAGTGCAAGGGGATAAACAAGTTGAAGGTGATTTAAAAACTCCAGAAGGTGTTTATTTTGTTCGTGGTAAAATTCAAATTCCCCTTGATTTTGAAATGTATGGAAATCATGCTTATGCTTTAAATTATCCAAATCCTGTGGATAAATTAAAAGGAAAAACAGGACGAGGAATTTGGTTACATAGCAAGGGAAATCCTATAAAAGGACAAGTGACACAAGGTTGTGTTGCTATTGATTTAGCTGACATAAAAACATTAGATGATTATTTGCAAACAGGAACTCCTGTTTTAATAGCTGAATCTATTAAAAGTGGTTTTCATAAAAAGCAAGAATTACCGTTAGAGAAAAGAACTGTAAATGTTAAAATTACTCATCGTGAGCGTGACGGTAAAGTTATTTCATCTAATGAAATAGAAAGAGCAGAAGAAAAAAGTAAACTTGAAGAAAATGTTGCAGAGGAAGAGGAAGAAGCTAATCTTTTTGCGGCAAATATCTTTGCTCAAGAAGAGAAAAAAGAAGTTACAGCAGAATCCTTATTAGGCGATCAAGATAATGAAACACAATCAACAGAAGATACAACCTTGTATGTTCCAGATAATGTGCCATTATCTGAAGAAACAGGCTTTATTTATCAAGCTACAATAAATTGGAATAATGCTTGGGCAAGTCGCTCTCAAGATTTTTTTGATTTTTATAATCCAGAAGCATATACAAAAACAGAAGGAAGTTTTGAAAAGTTTAAAGCACAAAAACAAGCTCTTTTCAATTTGCTTTCTTGGATTTATATTGCTTATGATGATATAGAGGTATTGGAAGGTCCTGATTATTTTGTTTCTTGGTTCAAACAATACTATCTTGCTCCGAACCATCAAACAGAAGGTATTAGACGTCTTTACTGGATGAAAGATGAAAATAAGCAATATAAAATTGTTGCTATGGAATGGATACCAAAAGCTGTTGCCTTAGAATCTAAATTTGAAAATAAAATTAATCAAGAAGTTCCTATTCTTATTGAAGACTGGAGAAATGCTTGGGAAACAGCAGACATAGAAACATATATTAAATTTTATAGTCCTTATGCTTTGCAAGATAACAGAAAAGGTATAAAAGAAATAAAAGAGCAAAAGGAAGGGATTTGGTTACGAAAACAACCTAAAAAAGTTGTTTTTAGTGATTTAAAAATGGAAATGGGGAAAGAAGGTCTTCATGTTGAAATGAAACAAGAATATGAGGACAGCACAGGTTATAAAGATGTTGGTATAAAAATACTTCTATTGCACCCTAAAGATAATGGTTGGGAAATTTATAAAGAAACTTGGCGACGTTTATAAGGGGTAAAATTTGTATGGGTAGTGAAAAATCAATCAGTGTGATTGTCATGCGTGATCAAGGAAGAACCTTTTCTTTGCGTTTTTCCCCGAATACTTTTAGGTTTTTTCTGTCTACTTTGATTATTGTTCCTATATTATTGGGATTAACTATTTGGTTTTCTTTAAGTATTTATCAAAAATATGTAACGGTGTTAGATGAAGCTGCAAGCTTAAAACAAAAAATGGAAAAAAATAGACAAACCGTAACTAGGCTTGCTAATTTAGAACGTTTTTTAGAAAAATATTCGCCAAATATGTTAGGTTTATTGGTTTCAAATGAACACGTAGCGTTAGATAAATTACCAGTATTTGAAGGGGATAAAGAATTTTTAGTAAGTGAAATGGCAAAAAGATTAGTCAGTGATCAAATGAGCTTTGATATTATTGATGAAAATAAACAAGTTGGAAAAGAAGTCCAAAAGCAAGAGAAAGAAAATATTGTTGCTGAAAAACAATCTGATATTGCTAAAAAAAATCTGAAAGAAGAAAAAGAAAAAAATACTGTTCTTGCTGAAATTGCAGAAACTAAAAAAGAATTGCTTGAAGATTTACCTAAACAAACACCAAGCAATGAAACAGAAATTGATAAAGATACAAATATACGTCAACAAGTTGATCTTGATGTGGTAAGTGTTGAAAAATTATCAGCAAAAATTGCAGCAAATGTTTTATCTGTAAAATTTCAATTAGCGAATAAAGGAAAATATCCATCATTAAATGGTAGTCAAAAATACTATATTTCCAGTATAAAAAATGGAAAAGTTGATTTATTTGAAATTTCTAATGCAAGCGATATGACTTTTAAAATTAAAAATCTTAAAATAGTTAAAAGCAGTGCTGAAGTCGCTGGTTTGAATTTTGGTAAAAATCCCCAGTTTATGATGGAAATTATTATAAAAGGGGAAACTGTTTTTAGAAAATCATATCCATTAACGCAATAACAAGTTTTTATTATAAACATTATGATTTTTTTATTTGAATAAGTTAATTCATTAAAAAAAGATAAAAAATTAAAATTACTTAAATTATTGCTTGCAATTAATATATTAAATGTATATGGTAACTAGTCCTTACGGATAAGTCTACTTTGTTAACATTACAGCCAATTTAGGCAAATAAAAAAATACATAATACCTTAGGGTATCAAATTTTGGAGGAATATCATGGGTAAACAATGTGAAGTTTGTGGTAAAAAAGCTCAAGTAGGTAACTTAGTTAGCCACTCAAACATTAAAACAAAACGTCGTTTTAATCCAAATTTACAAACTGTTCGTCATCAATTTGAAGATGGCTCTGTTCGTTCTGTTGTATGTTGCACTCGTTGCATTCGTTCTGGTGCTATTACAAAACCTAGCCCAAGAAAAAAAGTAAGTGCATAGTTGAACTGCTTGATTTGTATTAATAACTAATTTTCGCAAGAAATGTTTTACTATTAAATCATATTGTTTGATTATTGCGAGTATTCCAAAATTTAGCCCTCTTATGAGGGCTTTTTTTGTGTATGCTTTTTATTTGTTGTATTTTTTATCAAAAAAAATTTTAAATTTGAAAAAGAAACTTTTAAAAAAGCTTCTCTTTCAATTTCTCTCTTTAAAATTTTTTAAGTTAGGTTCTGTTTCCAAATTATTTATAATTGTATTTATGCAGGAAAAATAAATTCATATAATCTTCAACTATTACGTCATAAAGGTAGAAAAAGAAAGGGAATTGGGAGCTTGACAATATTTTTTTAAGTAGGGGTGAAAGTAAAGGAGTAATTTTTACTTACGTTAAAAGAAAATTAAGGTTATTAACAGTTTTTATAAATAATAAAAGAACAGCCCAATAAGTTATCTTTTTTCTGTATTATCTAAAGGAGCTATGAAATCAATTACTTCAGATAGAGAGAAAGAATTTGTTTGTTATATTAAATAAAAGATGAACTAAAAATAGATTTTTTCTTTGTAGACACTTAGTTGACCTAAAAACAATAGGAAAATAGGAAGCAATGAAAATGTTAATGTTT
>JARHYD010000084.1 GCA_029258655.1 Mailhella sp. | reverse complement strand
TAGGATGCAATGTATTTCCTTCAAAACTTTGAAAATGTAACTTTATCTTTTTCTTTTAACCAAGGCTTTTATTAAAATGCTGTTATTCTAATTTCTATTTCTTTTATTATTGTCTGATTTTTTTCGTATTTCTTTGCTTATAAAAATTTGCAGTCCTCATTTCTTCAAATCTATCTTCTCTGATTGACTTATTTCGCTCAGCATAATACCCTCTAGTTTCATCCACGTCGTTGCAAATGGCAAGATTTCGTGGTTTTTTTGATGGCTGCATAATATTCCATTGTGTATATACACTACATCTTCTTTATCCATTCGGATTTCTGTTTCTTCCTTTTTTCCTTTGGTCTGTCTCTCCCTACTCCCTGCCTCCCGGCCCCACAAACCCACAAACACCCAAACCCCAAACACACCACAAAAAAAAACCACCCCCCCACAAAAAAATCATAAAATAATTATCCCCAATAAAGAGAAATCCATTCTCCGTCTTTCATATCTGTTTCTTGCGAAAAACGACGGGCAATACCCATTTTTTCGTATGCTTTTTCCAAATCCGCTACTTGCGTTCCTAAAAATCCTGATAAAATAAGTATGTTATTTTCATTTGTTGCTTGCATAATATTTTCTGCCATTTCCCGTAAAGGAGCTGCTAAAATATTCGCTATAACAACATCAAATTTTTGCCCTTGAACTTTATCAATACTTCCAAGTTCCACAATAAAATTTTCTGCTTTATTTATAGCACAATTTTCTTTTGCATTATCAACAGCTAAGCTTTCAATATCCAAAGCATAACCTGTCAATCCATATTTTGTACAAGCAATACCTAAAATGCCAGACCCTGTTCCTAAGTCTAAAAAACGTTGCCCTGCTTTAATTTTGCCTTCATGGTAAAGTGTAGTAATAGCTTTTAAACAAAGTACCGTACTTGCATGATGTCCTGTTCCAAAAGCAGATTTTGGTTCAATAATGATTTTATGTAAATTTTTTTCATTAACATAGGAATCTTCAAGCCAAGGGGGAAGAATAACAAAATCCCCTACTTCAATAGGCGTAAAATATTCTTTCCATGCATTTGTCCAATCTGCTTTCTCTATTTGTGAACGAGTACAAGAAGCATTTGGAAGAAAACTGCGAAGTTCTTCTACTAAATTATCTAAAATTGTGCCATCTTCACAATGCAAACGAAGTTTAATATCTCCAGTAGGAAGGCTTTCTTCTTCCCAGCCATAGCTTAAAGCTTGTCCAACCAAAGCTTCTGCTAATGCAAAATCTTCTTCTTCAACAATAATTTCTAATCGCTCAAGAATATTATCTTTATTCATATAGTATCCTTATTTAATGAGGAAGAAGTCTTACTTCATCCGTTCCATCAAGTTCTTGTAACAATACATCTACTTGTTCAGCTCGTGCTGTATTAATTTGTTTACCAACATAGGCTGCAAAAATAGGTAATTCTCTATGTCCTCTATCAACAAGCACCAAAAGCTCAATAGACGCTGGTCGACCATAATCTTGTAAAGCTTCAATAGCAGCACGTACTGTTCTTCCTGTATAAAGCACATCATCAACTAAAATAATATGCACACCATCAACAGGTACAGGAATATCAGAAGCTGATAATTCTGGAATACTTGCAAGCGATGTCCAATCATCACGATAAAGACTAATATCAAGCGAACCTTGTTTTACTTGTACGTTACTTTTTTCTGATAAAATTTTTGCTAATCTATTGGATAAATTTACTCCACGTCTAACAATACCAATAAGCATAACATTATTCAAATCAGCATATTTTTCCATAATTTGATATGCTAAACGATCAAGAGTTCGTTCCATATCTTCTTTATTCATAAGTACTTTCATTTTTCAACCTCATAATACCAATGCATAAAATTATGCTAAAAATATAAACAATTCTCCCACATTTGAAAAGAAATTTTATGAGGTATATTTTTAACTAAAGTGTATTTTCAACTTATTTATAATTATTAAACTTTATTCTCTCATAATAAAAATAAAATAGTTACAATGCAATTACATTAAAATAATTCTTATACTTACTATATAAAAATAAAAGGCTAAACCATCATTTTTTATTTTTGAGAAAAAACTTTCTGTTCATGCCCTAACATAAGCAAACTTATTGAAACATATTTCAATAAATTTGTTTAATTAAGGGGGATTGGGGGAAATCATTTCGCTTTAGCCGTTACGGCAAAGAAAGTTACGGATAAAGACAGTGTACCCCTCAAAAAAATAGTTTAATTTAAACACACATTTTATACTCACGCACAAAAAAAGGGGGAAAATCCCCCTTTTTTATTATAACATATCTTACCCAATAAGGACTTTTAGATCATTTTGGACATCAGTAATTGGTGCAATACCAAAATTTTCAACTAAAAAGTTTGCAACATTAGGAGAAAGAAAAGCTGGCAATGTTGGCCCAAGATGAATATTTTTTACACCAAGATATAATAATGCAAGAAGAACAATAACAGCTTTTTGTTCATACCATGCAACGTTAAATGCTATTGGTAAATCATTAATATCATCTAAGCCAAAAACTTCTTTAAGCTTCAAAGCAATAACAGCTAAGGAATAACAATCATTACATTGACCAGCATCAAGAACACGAGGAATGCCACCAATATCACCTAAATCTAATTTATTATATTTATATTTTGCACAGCCAGCAGTAAGAATAACAGTATCTTTTGGTAATTCTTTTGCAAAATCAGTATAATATTCACGTGATTTTTGACGACCATCACACCCTGCCATAACTACAAACTTTTTAATAAGACCTTGTTTTACTGCATCAACAACTTTATCAGCCAAAGCTAATACTTGATTATGTGCAAAACCACCAATAATCTCACCTTGTTCTAGCTCAGTTGGAGCAGAGCAAGTTTTTGCTAATGCAATAATTTCTGAAAAATCTTTATCTTTTCCTTTTTCACCTACTATATGTTTACAACCTGCAAAACCAGCTGCACCAGTGGTAAAAAGTCTATGTTTATAGCTTTCTTTTGGTGGTACTAAACAGTTTGTAGTAAGAAGAATAGGTCCATTAAACTTTTCAAATTCTTCTGTTTGTTTCCACCATGCATTACCATAATTTCCATAAAAATGGGTATATTTCTTAAATTTTGGATAATAATGTGCTGGCAACATTTCTGAATGAGTATAAATATCTACTCCACTATCTTTTGATTGCTCAAGCAAAGCCTCAAGATCTGCTAAATCATGTCCAGAAATAAGAATACCCGGACGAGTGCCTACTCCAATATTAACTTTTGTAATTTCTGGATTTCCATAGGTTTCTGTATTTGCTTTATCAAGCAAAGCCATAGCACCAACACCCATTTCACCTGTTTTCATAGCAAGACTAATAAGAGTATTTAAATCAACATCTTTTGTAAGTATTGCAAAAGTTTCTTGCATAAAGCTATGAATATTTTCATCATCATAACCTAATGCAATAGCGTGTTTCATATAAGCAGACATACCTTTTAAACCATAGGTAATAAGTTCACGCATACTTCTTATGTCTTCATTTGCTGTTGCAAGCACCCCTATTTGACGCATTTTCTCATATATTTTTTCTTCAGAATCTTCATACCAAAGAGAATCTGCACTTAACACACTAGTATCCTGTACTTTTGCACGTAAGTCTTGTTTCATCTTTAATGTATGTTTAATTCTTTCTAAAAAAATATTTTTATCAAAATTTGCATTGGTAATTGTTGTAAATAAATTTAAATTTATATAATGATTATAAGAACTTTCAATTACCACACCTTGTTTGCGAAGAGCCGTAGTCACATCGCAAAGACCTTTTGTTACAAACAAAAGCATATCTTGTAAGCCAGCAACTTCAGCATTTTTTCCACAAACACCAACTTTTGTACAGCCTTTATTAGCTGCTGTTTCTTGACATTGAAAACAAAACATTGCTGTATTTTCCATTATCTTCTCCTTTTATTTGATAAAAATATAGTAACAAAATAAAAAAATAATTCTGTTGGAAAAACAACAAAATTATATTTAGCTATAACATATTAACGTGTGGTTCTAAATAAAAATATTTCTTTTGGGGTTACACTTGTCGTAATAGCTAAAACAAAATGATTTCTCTTGATCCTCCTCAATCAAGCAAATTTTATGAAACAAGTTTTAGGAAATTTGCCTGATTGAGGGGGCTTAGGGGAAATCATTTCCCCCAAAGAAAAAATAAAATAAGATTAATCTAAAAACACACCCTAATAGAAAATTTTTTTCTCAAAAATAAAAAAGTTATTTGCTTTTGTATAGTAACTATAAATAATTTCTAATATTACTACACTGCAAATCTCTTATTTTCATGATTAGAGAACAAAGTTTAATAACTATAAATAATTTAGAAACACACCCTAATCAAAATTACCAATATAATATACTAAAAAAGCTGTCTTGTCAAAAACAAGACAGCTTTTTTAGGTTTAATATTAAATTAGAACTATTGTGCTTTTAATGCACGGGCTTTTTCATAAAGTTCTCTCCAAACAGGAGCATCTGGAAAAAGATTTTTTGGTTCAGAGAATTTTTTATCAGTAAATCCACTAAAATCTTTTGCATAACGATATGATCTATGCGTATAATTTAAAATAAGATTTTTTTCTGCACGCACAGCATCTGCTTCTGTTAAAAGAGCTGTTGGCACACCTTTAACAAAAGGATTAATATATTCCCAAACAACTTCTGGCTTATCTTCGCAAGTAATCTCAAAAATATGGCCTGTATTAGAAGATGTTACAAAAATATTCCCATTTGGAAGTTTTTGTGCTGCACCTTGAAATGCAGAATAGAAACTATTCATATTAATAGCCGTATATTCCCAAACAATTTTTTTCGTTTTAACATCAATAATCACTATTCTTGAGCGATTATTTTCTGGATTTTGCCAACCATTATCAAAAATCATTATTTTGTTATTACCAAGCCACGTTGCATTATGAGGTCCAAAAAGTTGTTGATCATGGGCATTTAGCCAACTTGGAGCAATTCCCTTACCACGATTAGACGGATTTCCCCAACGAAACTCAATTTTACCAGTATCCTTATTTAATAAGAAAATCTCCCCAAAATTTCTGGAACAGAGAAGAATTTGATTTGTTTCTGGAATATAATCAATACTATTAAAATGCGTCCAATCGGAAGTTGTATAATACTCACTATTTGGTAAAATATAATTAATATTAAATTGATCTTCCCCCATACCTATATGATCCCAAACATGCCAAGACCATACTTCATTGCCTTGTGCATCAATTTCTAATAATGCATCAGGCCATATTTCACCATATTTTTGTCCATCATAAATAAGTTCATCTTTTTCTGGCAACGTTCCTTTCGCACGGCCTTTTTCATAAGCTTCCGCAGTGCTTTTTCTTTCCCAAACAAGAACTAAAGTATTGCCATTAGGCAAACGTTTAAAACAATGGTGAGTTGTTTGATCTGGATCTTTTGGAGTAAATTGCCATACAACATTTCCTTCCCAATCAAGTTCTTGTATTCCTGTGGTTGCCCCTCCGAAAGGAACCTTAAACGTTGCTTCACGATACCCTCTTAATAAATTTCCATTAGGAAGTAATTCAGCATATAATCCAGGACGATAATTGGTTTTCCATTCATGGACAATATTACCTTCCATATCAATAAGGTAGCTATTTGTTCCTGTATTAGGGGACAAAAGCGTATAACCATCAAAAGCTTTTTCCTTATTCCATTTTAATACGCCTGTTGGAGTTTCAAATGCTTCAATAGCATGAGCAGATTGTTGATACCCCATAATCAAACTAAGAGTTAATAAACAAATCATGGATAATTTTTTCATACGTACCTCATTGTATTGAAAAATAAATAGCAACAAAACCCAGAAAGTATAATGTGTTATTTTTCACATTACAAAAAGAGTATACACATAAAATTATTTTAAAATGTAGTGAATGCTACATTTTTATATTTTTATTTTCTATAAAATCATCAATAATATATTTATGATATTATTTCTTTATAAAATATATTTTCAATTAAAGTGCGTTGTTACATTAATTTTATTTTTTTCTTTAAAAATTACATTGTCTTCATTCGTAACTCCATAAAAAAATCCTCCAAAAATTGGAGGATTTTCTTGAGAAGAATAGGGAACTTAATCGTTATTGTGTAATTTCAGCTTTAAAAAGATTTTCACGTAACGCAGAACGATATTTTAGCATAATAGCATCTTCAACTGGTTTTAATCCTTGTAACCCTTGAGGCATTTCTGCTGTA
>JARHYD010000080.1 GCA_029258655.1 Mailhella sp. | reverse complement strand
CTTCTTTTGTGTCCACTTCTTCTAATTCTAATAAAGAAAGAGAATTTTTCATCATATCACCTACTAAGTTATAGAAAAAATAATATGTTAATTTTTCCTATAAAGTTTAAGTTATCAGCTCATGGATAATAAAAAAAAACACTCAAGATAAAAAAATTACTACATAATTAAGTATAATAATTTATCAATATAATACTATTACAAACATAAATACTAAATACTTAGATATTTTTCTTGATATTATGAAAATAATATCACATCCGTTTATAACGGATAAAATCACATAATAATGTAACAATATTAAATAGTTTATTGTTAAGTTATTTCATATTGTTACACCCTATTTCAATATGCAATTTCTTTTTATTTTTTAGCTAGTTCTATACATTGAAGATTTTGCCTTATTATATATACATTGAAAATTCTCTATGACCATAAAACACTCCTTATAGCAAAATGTAAAATTAGAATTTGTTTAATTATACCATACTAATTTAAAAATTGTAAACAGAAGAAAAAAATTTTTATTGGTAAAATTTAAGGTGTGTTTCTAAATTATTCATAATTACTTTAACGCATTAGACTTATAAGACAAAAAATATTTTCATAAAGTCACTAACCTAATACGTTTACTCTATGGAAGCTCAAAATAAAGCGACTTACTGAAAAAATATAAAATAAAGAACTTATTGTATGGGCTGAGGGGAAAATAATATAATAGATAAGAAAATGTTATTAAATAAGAAAAATAAGATTAATTTAGCCTCCCCCTAAAACATATTAGTTTAATTTTAAATGTAGTATTGGAAAAGGATTACCTAATTCGTCGTGATTACTTTTATCAAAAATAATAAATCCTTTTTTTTGATAAAAAGAAAGTGCGATAGTGTTTTCCTCATTTACATCAATAAGATTACACCGATATGCATTTATTGCATGATTTAATAGTTGTGTTCCAATGCCTTTTTTTTGTGATTGTTCAGAAATGAAAAGCATTTCAATTTTTCTTTGTTCTATTCCCATGAAAGCAATGTAATTATTTTCGTGTGTTATTGTTAATAAATGTGGAACATTGCATAGTGCGTCAAGTACAAGGGGATATAATCTTTTTATATCTTTTTCTGTAAGAAAAAAATGACTTGTTTTTACGGCAGAAAGCCAAACATCACCAAGTTTTTTGATTAATGTATAATTTCTGTTATATTGGCATTGAATAGTGTACATATTTTAAGTGTATTTCAAATTAGTTATAATAAAACAAGATAGTTAATCATAAAAAATAAAAATTATAAATGTTTTTAAATTATAAAGGGTATTTTTTAATTTTGTATAATAGTAATGTTTTTTATAATGCTTGATAACTAGAAAAATAATAGTTCTTTTGTATACTAAAAGAGATTTTAATTAAAAAGTTTTGAGGGGAGAGTTTGAGAGGGGAACTTTTTCAAAAGTTCCCCTCTCAAAACATAATTTATTTATTAGATATTGTTTTACATGAAAAATTAAAAAGGAGTACCTTCTTCTATTAATTGCTCATAAATAAGTTTTTGTAATTTTTTTGCATTTTCCATAGGAACACCATCAGCAATAGGTTTTCCTTCATAATGTGTAATTGCAACACATTGAGAGCCTGTACCAAAAAGAAGAAATTCTTTTGCTGTAAAAATTTCTTCTTCGCGTATATCCCGCATTTCAGTTTTCATATAGGTTTCTGCTATTCTTTTGGCAAGGAGAGCTGTTGTTCCCGGTAAAGTACGTCTAAAATGAGGAAGGACAAAAATACCATTTTTATCAATAATTCCTACATTTGCAATAGCTGCTTCGCCTAAAAAGCCTTCATCATCAAAAGATATACTTACATTTACGCCATGTTCTTCTGCTTCTTGAGCCATAAAAACATTAGGTAAGTAATTTGTTGATTTGATTTGTGCAAGGAAAGCTTGCTTTGCAGGAATATTACTTTTACAGGCAGTAATACCCTTTTCCCAATAACTAGGTGCTGGAGGATTACCTTTTGCTGCTACACAATAAAAACTTGCTAAAGGACATTCTTTAGGACTAATACCAAGCCCTCCTTCTCCACGTCCCATGAGAATTTTTATAGAACCATGCTGAGCATTACCAACTTTTGCAACATCAAGAATTATTTGCCGTAATTCAGAATATGGAAGAGGTGGTACTATTTTTAATTTATCAGCAGATCTTTCTAAACGTGCTACATGGGCATCAAGTTCTAAAACTTTTCCCTCAGCAATAGTTAATGATTCAAAAATTCCATCACCACGATGAACTAGATGATCATCAAATGGCACACGTAATTGTCTTGCATCAGTACAAATTGCACCTATTTTATGTTCATAAAACGCTGTAACAAAGTTTTCTGCCTTACGAGGTGTATTTTTTACTCTTAAAGCCCATTCTTCACCACTAATAACTGGAGTTGCCATAAGAAATTCCTTTATTTTATTAAACGGTTTATAAACAATATTTCCATATAACCAATAACTACCTTATAAGCTTATACAATAAAAAGAACAAGTAAAAATGAATTTAAAAACATAGCCTACTTTAAATTCTATCTGAATAAAGATTTTCTAAAAATTCTTCCATTACTTCGTCCATTTGTGGGATAAAATTTTGTAAAGGAAATTCTTTTCTGCAAGTAGGACAAAACATAAATGCTTCGTGGCAAGTTCTTTTTATAAAAAGTTTATCACGACAAATAGGACAATCTAAACTTGTTTTAGCTTCTCTTTTTGCTCTAAAAAACATACTTCCTCTCTAGGGATAAATGGCATAAAACAAAATACAATTACTTTGTTTTTATGGTTTTTATTGAATACAAATTTCTATTGCTAAAAACAATAGCTAACAAAGGAACATATCAAGAAAAGGCTTTTTATTTTACTAAAAAACATAATGTATTTCTAGGTATATAAATGGCATGAAACAAGATGTAAGGTATCTTGTTTTTTTTGTGGTTTTTGTTGGGTACAAATCTTCATAACAAAAGGACAACGGCTAGCAAAAGAACACGCATTATTAATAAAAGACAATTTTGGAGGTTCTCCTTGTAACGGGATAACATCTTTTGTTTTACCAATACTTGGAGCAGAAGCAATAAGAGCCTTTGTATATGGGTGTTTTGGATTTTGAAAAAGTTCTGTTTTTTCTGCTTGTTCTATTATTTCTCCCGCATACATAACGGCAATTTCATCACACATAAAAGACACAACTTGCAAATTATGAGAAATAAAAACATAGCTAAGTTGGTATTTTTCTTTTAAATCTAACAACAAATTAAGAACTTGTGATTGATGAGAAGCATCTAAAGCTGAAACAGGTTCATCACAAATTAATAATTCTGGTTTTGTGATAATAGCTCTTGCAATAGCAATTCGTTGTCGTTGTCCACCAGAAAATTCATGAGGATAACGATAATAATGGTCTTGACTTAACCCTACTTCCTGCATAATTGCAAGAGTTTTTTCTTTAACTTCTTTTCGTGTATATTTTTTTGTTAGAAGTAAAGGCTCTGCAATACTTTTACCTATACTTTTTCGTGGATTTAATGAAGAAAAAGGATCTTGAAAAATCATCTGCATAGCAGTTGGATTAAAATGAAAGGAAGCAATATGTTGTTCTTTATAAAGAATTTCTCCAGAATTTTGCTGAAGTAAACCAACTATCATTTTTGCAAGGGTTGATTTCCCACAACCAGATTCCCCCACAATCCCAAGACACGTCCCTTGTTTAACATGAAAATTTACATTTTGCACAGCATAAAAATCTGTTTTTTGTGCAAAACCAGTTTTTATTGAATATGCTTTACTAAGATTTTTTATGGTAAGGATATTCATATTATTTTGTATGATAGGTATCTGTTTGAATATTTGCGTCTTGAAACGTTGCCATTTCATTATAAATTGTTTGAGCAGAACGCAAAAGTCCTAAAGCTAAAGCTGCCCCTGTACCTTCACCTAAACGCATAGACAAGTCTAACATTGGTTTTTCTTGAAGTTTTTCCATAATTTTTTGATAGCCTGGCTCTGCAGAAGCATGGCTTAAAAATGCATAATCTTTAACAGCATTATGCATACAAAAAGCTGCTGCATAAGCTGATGTAGAAATAAAACCATCAATAATAACAGGAAATTTTAATGCAGAAGCACCTAAAACCACACCACAAAGAGTTGCAATTTCAAAACCACCTAGCGAAGCTAAAATATGAAAAGCTGAATCCTTTTTTTCTTCCTTATCATGGCGATCAAGAGCTTTTTGTATGATTTTAGCTTTATGCACAACACGGTCAGCACTTAATCCTGCTCCCGGACCTGTAATTTCTTGTGGATCAAGATGAAAATATTTTGCAAAAAGTGCAGTAGCTGGAGTAGTATTACCAATACCCATTTCACCAATAGAAAAAATTCTATATCCTTTTTGGTGAGCTTGAAAAACCGTATTTGCCCCTTCTAAAATCAATTTTTCGCAAAGTTCATCACTCATGGCTCTTTCACGAGCAATATTTCCCGTTTCTTCTAATAAATTAATCTTTCTTGCCCGTATATCCTCTGGACAAATGCCTTTATGCCCAGAATCAAGTAAAATAATATCCATTGCATTTTGCTTTGCTAAAACACTAATACCTGCCCCACCTTTGAGAATATTTAAAATCATTAAATGCGTTACTTCTTGGGGATTTTGTGCAACTCCTTCTTGAACAACACCATGATCACCTGCAGCTAAAATATGCAATGCTGGATTAATTTGAAGAGGAAATTTTCCTTCATAAATAGTGAAAAGTTTTGCTGCAAATTCTTCTAAACGACCAAGACTTCCTACGGGTTTTGTAAGATTATCAAGATGTACTTGTGCTTTTTGCAATAATGCATGATTACTAGGTTTTATTTGTGATAAAAGTTTTGATAAATTTTTAAACATACTAATACCTCATTTATAAAATCTAGCATATTTTTATGCAAAAAAAAAGGGAAGTTTTCACTTCCCTTATTTTTTATATTATTTTTTCCATGTGTTGCAAACATTACCAACAAGGCAAGGAGAAGGAGTAAGGGTTTGTTTACCTTTAGTCCAGTTTACAGGAGTTACTTCTGTTTTAGTGCATTGTACGTGTTGAATTGCTGTAATTCTTCTAAGAATTTCATCAAGGTTACGACCAACACCAGCTGCTAAAATATCAGCTGATTGGATAACACCTTCTGGATCAATGAGGAAAGTTCCACGTAAATTCATGCACATTTCTTCATCATATACATTATAAAGTTTACCAATAGAACCACCAAGATCAGAAAGCATTGGGAATGGCATATTTTTACCAGACATTTGTTTAATTTCTTTTTCTTCCCATACTTTATGTACAAACATACTGTCTACACTTATGGTAAGAACTTCAACACCTAATTCTTTAAATTTATCATAATATTCAGCAACTGCTGAAATTTCGGTTGCTCAAACAAAGGTAAAATCGCCAGGGTAAAAGAAAAGCATTACCCATTTGCCTTTATAATCAGAAAGTTTTACAGAAGAAAAATTGCCATTGATATATGCTTTCGCTGTAAAATCAGGGGCTGGTTGTTGTACTTTCACCATAGTATACTCCTTATTAGTAATTATTTTCAATAATTTTATATTCACCTAATTATTAAGTCAAGATTTTGCCTTTATTTCTTATAAAAAAATTTTTTTTCATTTTTTTGAATTTTTCCTTTGACAAAAGTATTTTTTATTTATATATATGCTCTTGTGTTGAATGCCCGGATGGCGGAATTGGTAGACGCAAGGGACTTAAAATCCCTGGACCTTTACCGGTTGTGCGAGTTCAAGTCTCGCTCTGGGCACCACAAATTTTTTATAAGCTATCCTTTGGGGTAGCTTTTTTTGTTTTTCTTTTTCGTAATAAATTTAATTATCTTTTTTATTTCTTTCATTATCTCAATAAAATCAGAGTGTTTTTTCAAATTATTCATAATTATTAAAAAAATCAAAGTTAAAAGAATTATAAATAATTTAGAAACAGCCCCTAAAAACATACCCTAATATTTAAAAAAACATTTTCAATATTTCACTTATTTTCTTTTGTTTACACTTGCCTTATTGCTATAAATATGCCATTATTTCAATAATCATAATTTGTTAAATAAGAGAGGCGAGCATGAACGAAGAACGGCTATTAACATCTATGGAAGACTTAGCAACAAAATGCAATGAAACTCCAGAGCATGGAGTTACTCGTATTTCTTGGACAAAAGCTGATTTAAAAGCCCATTTATGGCTTGAAAAAGAATTTTCTCGATTAGGTATTCCTGTTTGGACTGATGGTGCAGGTAATGTACACGCTCTTTATAAAGGAAAAACCAAAGAACCACGTCTTATTATTGGGTCACATTTAGATACTGTACGAAATGGTGGAAAATACGACGGCACATACGGCGTACTTTCTGCATTAGAAGTTTTACGAACATTTAAAGAAGAAAGATTTCAACCAGATAGAAATATTGAATTTATTGCTTTTGCAGAGGAAGAAGGATCTAATTTTGGTACAACGTGTCTTGGAAGCAAACTTATTACTGGAGTTGTTGCTCCTGAAAAACTAAAAGAACTCAAAAATGAAGAAACTAATGCATGGCAAATGCTCGAAGATTTTGGTATGCACCCAGAAAACCTTATCAATGAACAAATAAAAGCAGAGGAAGTTTTTGCTTTCTTAGAAGTCCATGTTGAACAAGGCAAAATTTTAGAGCAAAAAAAATATGCCATTGGTATAGTTACTGCTATTAGTGGAATGCTTTTACATAAAGTTGTTTATAAAGGACATTCTGACCATGCCGCAAGTAAAATGGAAGGAAGAAAAGATCCTCTTGTCTGCTTTGTAGAATGTCACCAAGCAATACAAAAAGCATATCAAGATCAACTTTTACCAGAAGGAACAAGCTTTACTGTGGGAAAAATATCTTGTTATCCCGGTATTGGTAACGTTGTCCCTAATGAATGTATATTTAGTTTTGATGTACGACACTTTGAAGTACCCCTTTTAGCTGAAGCTTGGGAAAAATGTAAAAAAATTATTCTTGATATTGCTGCTAAAAATGGTATTGAAGCTGAAATAACCCCTCTTTCTGCCAGTGGTGGTGTAAAAATGGCAAAAATAGCTCAAGAAGCTTTCAAAGAATCTGCTGAAAAATTGGGGTATGATTACATAGAGTTAACAAGTGGTCCAGCCCATGATGCTGCTCCTATGGCAAATGTTGTTCCTGCGGGGTTATTATTTGTTCCAAGTAAAGATGGCATAAGCCACTCTCCTGACGAATACACAGAACCAGAAGATTTAATCAAAGGTACAAAAGTCTTTGAAGAAGCTATACGAAAACTTGCAACAATAGAATAACGTATTTTTCTAAATTCATTTTTATTTATTGTACTATTACATAGTATAAAATATGATAAAGGGATATTTTTTTTTATTTTGAAAATTTTGAATAGGGGGTGACGGGGGAAATTCCCCATTGCTTTTATTCCCACTTTTTAAGAAAAATAAAATGTTTGCAATGAAATAGCATTAGAAAATACTTATAATTATAATGTGAAACAAATAACTTATTTGTTTTTGAGAAAAAAGACTTTCTATTTATACTCTAAACTAGGCAAATTTATTGAAACGTATTTCAATAAATTTGCTTGATTGAGGGGGCTTGGGGGAAATCATTTCCCCCAAAGAAAAAAATAAAAGAAAATTAATTTAAAAAAACTAGAATTAATTAAATAAAGTAGATACCACAACTTCATAATAAAAAAATCCTCCAAAAATTGGAGGATTTTCTTGAGAAGAATAAGGAACTTAATCGTTATTGTGTAATTTCAGCTTTAAAAAGATTTTCACGTAACGCAGAACGATATTTTAGCATAATAGCATCTTCAACTGGTTTTAATCCTTGTAACCCTTGAGGCATTTCTGCTGTA
>JARHYD010000031.1 GCA_029258655.1 Mailhella sp. | reverse complement strand
TAAAATAATGTTCCAACTTCAACAGTGATAGCTAATTCTTCTTGACATTCACGAATAAGTGCTTCTTGATGTGTTTCTCCTTTTTCTACTTTACCGCCTACAAATTCCCATAATAATGCTCTTGCTTTATTGGCAGGACGTTGGCAAATAAGAAATTTGTTATTTTTCCATATAAAAGCAGCTACTATATCAACCTGTTGCATTTATTACTCCAAATTTAAAAAGATTTAATTAGGGGTGTTTCTAAATTAATTTTCATTTTTTCTTTTAGGGGAATGATATACTCCAAGTCTCCTTAATTAAGCAAATTTATTTCAATAAATTTCCTATGTTAAGGCATTACTAAAAAATTTTTCTTTTAAAAATAAAAAAAGTTTCTTGTTTTTATATTGTAACTATTTTATTTTTATTGTCAAAAAGCAAAGTTTAATAATTCTAAATAATTTGAAAACACACCCTAATTTAGAAAGATATTGCATTTTATAGATAAAAAAAATTAAGTATGCTATTTTTTGATGTGTTATTTATTGTAGTAAAAATATTAAGGTGTTTAGTTATAAAGATATTAATAGATTAAAAATTTTTGAAAGAGGGTTTTAGGGGGAGAACTTTTTATAAAAAGTTCTCCCACTAAAGAATGTACAACATACTATTATAATAAAAAAGTCCACTTAGTGTAAAGTGGACTTTTTATTAATAATGTTTTTATTCTTATTCAGCAGCTTCAGCTGGAGCTTCTTCACCAAGATGTGATTTATCTTCAGAAATAACTTTAACTGTGAATGTTGGGATAATATCAGCGTGTAAACGTACACGTACAATATGTTCACCAAGAGTACGAATAGCACCATCAAGTAAAATATGGTGACGGTCAATGGTGATACCTTGTTCTGCTAAAAGTTCACCGATCATGGAAGTAGTAACAGAACCATAAAGTTTATCATTTTCACCAACACGCATTGCAACGGTAAGAATGAAATCTTGAATTTTTTCTGCAATAACATTAGCAGCAGCACGCATTTCGTCCATACGAGCTTGAAGTTTTTTTCTTTCAAGTTCAAAAGAACGAAGGTTTGCTGGAGTTGCGAGCATAGCTAAATCTTGAGGAATAAGGTAGTTACGACCATAACCTGGTTTAACTTCTACTACATCACCTAAGTGACCTAAATTTTCAACATCGGCACGAAGAATAACTTTCATAATCTACTCTCCTAACCTTATATATTTGTTTTCTTTTTAACATCACTGGAATGAGCAGTGGTGTAGAAAAGAAGAGCCATTTGACGAGCACGTTTAATTTCAGTTGTAAGAGCACGTTGGTGTTTTGCACAAGTGCCTGTAATACGACGAGCTACAATTTTACCACGTTCAGTAATAAAATCGCGTAAAATATCTGGACGTTTGTAATCAAGTGGAAGATCTTTATCAGCACAAAAACGGCAGAATTTACGACGAGGAGCGAATTTTTTACGGAAAGCCATTATGCTACCTCCTCAACGTGATCGCTTAAGCGAACAGTGATAAATTTAAAAATTGTATCTTGAATACGAATAATACGTTCAAGTTCTGCAACAAGTTGATTTGGTGCAATATATTCAAAACGAACATAAAAACCACGCATTTGTTTTTGCACTGGATAAGCCAAATCTTTCATACCCCATTGATCTACTTCAAGAAGTTTTCCACCTTCACGGGTAATAACTTCGCTAAGAGTAGCAATGGTTTGTTCGCGTTGTTCCACAGTAATTTCTGGGGACAAAAGCACGAGTGTTTCCATCTTACGCATAGTTATCTCCTTTTGGTCTATGGCTTTTATTTATTCAATAAAAGCAAGGTTGAACGGAATAAATAATTAAAATATATTATTTTGTCAAGAAAAAGATTATAACGCTTATTTTTTAGCCTCACTAAATTATAATTTAGAAATATATTTTAATTTGAAAATATAGCTTATGAAAAATTATGTCTTTTTATTGATTGAAAGCAAAGAAGAATTTTGTTAAAAGGTTGTATCTTTTATTGAGGATTATGTATGTATTTTTCAAGAATTTTTCTTGTAGTAATATTATTTTTTGGGTTACCGCAAGGAGTTTTTGCAGAATGGCACGTTGGATATAAATCTATTTCAACATGGAATGCTGCAGAAAATGTTCGTTTAGATGTTGGTGTTTGGTATCCTGGTAGAGGAGAGGAGCGATATTTTAATTTAGAAGAATATAGACTTTATGCTGCAAAAAATACGCCTATTCATAAAATTATTGATAATAGTTTAGCTGGTCCTGCATTAGCTGAAATAAATAAAATAAAAAAAGAAGCAAAAAGGCAAAAGTTACCAAAAGAAAAAATAAGTGCATTGATAGATCAAGTTCAAATTCCTTATAAAAAGTATCCTGTAATTATTATTTCGCATACTTCTGGTTCGTCACGATATAGTTATCATACCTTAGCAGATTTATTGGTGAAAGAAGGGTATATTGTTGCCGTTCCTATGCATAGTCAAGATAATTCACATGATATGAAAAATTTTTATTCTGCAAAATCTATTTATCAACGAGCAAGACAATGCTCTTTAACTCTTGACTTATTGTTATCAGATAGTGGTCTTTCACCTTTTATTGATGAAACAAAAATTAGTTTTCTTGGGTTTGGTAGTGGTGGAACAGCTGGGCTATTATTAGCAGGAGCAGAGTTAAGTTTAGATAATTTTCAAAATTATTGTAAGGAATATGAAGAAGATATTGTAAGTTCTGAGCCTAGTATTTTATTATTTGATGTTACTAATAAAGATGAAAATGTTTTATGTAAAGAACCAATGAAAACACAAGTTAATAATTTTGCTTTAAGTTTGCAAAAATCTATTGAAAAGAGTGAATTAGAAAACTTTTTTTACATAAATGCAGTTAATGCAAAGAAAAATATTACAGAACTTGCTGATAAAATTTTAGATTTTCAAGTTCGATGGTCAAAACGCAAAAATCCTAACTTAGTGGATTATATTTATGAACCACCTTTTTTATTGCCATATTTGCCACCATTACAAACGCAATATACATATAATGATGATAGAATAAGCCATTATATTTTTGTATCACCTGGTCTTACTATGTTTTATAAATTAAATGCTATAAAAAATAGTAAAGTAAGATTTATGATTATAGGATTAGAACATGATTTTATTCATAAACCACATTTGCAAGCAGAAGTTCTAGCAAAAGAATTAGGTGAAAAAGCATTGTATTTAATGTTAACAGGTGCTGATCTTTGGTC
>JARHYD010000110.1 GCA_029258655.1 Mailhella sp. | reverse complement strand
TTAATAGCCTTAGCACCTGCTTTTGCTACGTTCATATCTTCATCAACACTACCGCCACTTACACCAATAGCACCGATAATCACATTATCTTTTACAATTAATTCACCACCACCAAAAATGCAAAGTCCATCATTAGTCACTTCTATTCCATAAAGAGATTTATTGGGTTGTGCTTCTTTTGCAAGGGTAGCTGTTGGCATATTAAAAAGGCGTGCTGTTTTTGCTTTTTTTGTAGCTACATCAATACTGCCTAAGAAAGCTCCGTCCATACGAAGAAAAGCCTTAAGATTTCCACCAGCATCAACAACCGCAATATTCATTGGAACACCCTGATCTTTAGCTTTTACAAGAGCAGCATCAAGAACTTGCTGTGCTTCTGCCATAGTTAAATCTGTTGGAAGTTGTGTTGTGAGTGATTTTGCTTGAATTGTGCCAACCATACCAAAAATTAATGCTAAACTAAGAATAATAGAACGCATAAAATCCTCCTTAATTAGGATATGTTTTTATAATATTCGTTTTTGAAAGAAAAACTTTATTCTTTTTATAAAATAAAGTTTTTCACCTTATACATATTTTTAGCATTTTTTCTTTTGTATGTTAATCCTTATAGTTAGTTAAGAAATAAAATTATTTGATTGAGGGGAGTGGGGGAAATGATTTCCCCCACAAAAATAATAATTATATTTATTGGGTAATGTAACTAATTTTATATAGTTTCAATATTTGTTATTCTGCCAATTCTTCTTGGGTATCAGCATAAGAAACAATAATTGCTTCTGCTTGATCTTTTTTTAGATATACTCGCAAACCTTCTTTATTGGTAAGAATGAAATGATCCCCTTGTCCTAAGCGATAACTTGGGGCATTTTCAACACTTTCAAGGGTAAGTATATCTCCTTGTTTTATATTGAAAGCTTGCATAATTTTTTGGGCATTTTCACCACCAATTACTTTTTCAACAACAAAATTACTTCCTGCTGAACTATTTGCAAATTGAACAGTTTCGCCATTTTCAAGTTTGCCAAGTATTTTGGCTGCCATACCTTCGGATAAACGTTCACGACGATTTTTATTAACAAGGGTAATATATTCCATAGGAGGAAGAATACGTATCATTTCAAATTCTTGTCCTTCTTCAAGTCCAAGACTTTTCATAGCAGCATGAAGTTCTTTTCCACCTTCAACTGTTTCAATGTGACCTTTTTCACCAACTTTCATATCTGTTAAAGGAATAATACGATTATCTTCTAAATGTCCTAAAACTTTACCACCCATTCCACCACTTAGAACAGTATCACCGCCTTTATGCCTAATTTTTACTGTATGCATATCAAGTTCGGCATTCATTCTATATACAATATTTTGGGTTGTAACCCCCATTCTAAACAATTCTTTTTCAAGTTGTTCGTTATTAATTCTTTCAATGGAAAGCATTTCACCATGTGGTGCGTGGATAAAATTGGTAAACATTATTTTCCCCCATTATTTGATATTCTTAGGGAGTTTTCCAGCAGAACTTGCTGTATAACCTAAGATTCCAATAGTGCTAAGGTTATGGAATAAAGCTGCTTTTACAGGTGTAAGTTTTCCCATTGTAGCAAGAAGCATAATAATAGTATTTGCACCAATAGTTGCGTTAAAGGAACCTTTTAAAACTTTTTGATTTTGTTTTGCAATATAACGAGCTAAAACAAGGGTATGTAAATCTTCTTCAAGTAAAACAACTTGGGCAGATTCTCTTGCTAAATCAGCTCCTTTTGGCATACAAATACCAACATTTGCAGAAAGAAGTGCAGGAGCATCGTTTACACCATCGCCAGCAAAACCAAGTATTCTTCCTTCATTTTGCAATTTTTGGACAATTTGTGCTTTATCTTCTGGTTTTAATTCCCAATAAACTTCATCAATATATTGTAATTCTTCGGCAATAGCTTTTGCTGTATCTTTGTGGTCACCTGTAAGCATTACAAATTGTTTTACACCAAGTTTTCTAAGTTCGCGTAATGTTTCTGGTGCTTCTGGACGAATTTCGTCACGCATTGCAATAATACCAATAAGTTTATTTTCTTCTGCTACATAAAGAATAGATTTACCTTGATTACGTAAGTTTACATCATACTTATCTGCATTTATGCATGGTATATTTTCATCATCTTCTAAAAAGTGACGACTACCAACAAGAATTTGTTTCTTGTTAACATAAGCAGAAACACCATGAGCAACAATAAAGTCAACTTGGCTTACTTCTGGTAATTGTAATTTTCTATTTTTAGCTTCTTGCACTACTGCTCTTGCAACAGGGTGTCCATAGTGTTCTTCTGCACCTGCTGTGAGAGCAAGTAATTCATCATTTGTTATTGATGTATCAAAAGAAATAACATCAGTAATTTCTAAATTACCTTTGGTTAGTGTACCTGTTTTATCAAAAACAAGTGTATCTATTTGTGCTAAGCGATCTAAGGCTTGTCCACCTTTTAGAAGAACGCCATTTTTACCTGCACAATGCATACCTGATTTTACAGCAACAGGAGCAGCCAGTTTTAAAGCACAAGAATAATCAACTGTAAGGGCAGAAGCAGCACGGCTTAAATCTCTTGTAAGAGCAAAAATGCCTAAACCAAGTCCAAATGTTATTGGTACTAACTTATCCGCTAAAGCTGTACTTTGTTTTTGAATATCAGAAGGGTTACGTAAAGAGTTTTCTAAGAAACGGTTAATTCTTGCCATACTGGTTTCTTTACCAACATGATTTGCTTTTATACGTATTCTTCCATCTTCAATAATAGCTCCTGATAAAACATCATCACCTTCTTGAACATGAATAGGTAATGATTCTCCTGTAATTGAGGCTTGATTAATAGCTGCTTCACCAGAAACAATAGTTCCATCAATAGGAATAAGTTCACCTGTACCACAAATAACAATATCACCTACTTGTAATTCTGTAAAAGCGATAGATATTTCTTTTGCGTTACGTTCTACCCAAACAGTTTCAACTTGAGGTTTTAAAAGTTCTGTGAGCAAATCATTAGATTTATTTTCTGTCCATTGTTCGAGCCAAGAACCTATTCCTAACAGAGCAACAATACTATTAGCAGTTGTATAATCTTGTCTTAAAAGTGAAATAATAACTGCAGTTGCATCTAAAACTTCAACTTTTAATCCTTCTTGGAAAAGAGTTTTTATTCCTGTACTAATGGTAGGAAAACTAAAAAGATAACTTAATGATTGTTTTAAAAAAGGTGATTGCCAATTTGTTGTAATGGCGTTAGCAGTTTTGGAGATAACAGAAAAAGGAGTAACTTCTTCTTCTCTTTTATTATCATTACGATATGCATCATTTGGAATATTATTAAGACAATGAATAAAGGCTTGTTTATTCTTTTTTTGTCCATCATATTCCATTACTATACTTGTAGCTTTTGGATTTATTCTTACCATTGTTATACCTGGTAAAGAAGAAAGAATAGCTTGCAAATATGCAATATCAAGATATGGATCTAAAAGTTTTTTACCACTAAACCGAATACGCTTAGGCGTTTCGTGATTAATTTTAAAAACACTTTTATTTTTCTTTTGAGGCTCATTTAAGCTCATGGAATAACTCCCAATTTTTGCTTATTTTTTCTTTTTTGGGGTATTTTGTATTGTATGCATTGCACAAAGACCAAGAAAACTTAATCCCGCAATCGTATGGATTTTTTTGCTATATTTCATAGGTAAAAAACCAGATAATGTTGTAATTGCAAGACTAGCAACCATACCATGCTTTACTAATTGTCTTTTTTCTTTTTCAGAAAATTTTGGAAAACAAAAAGCACACTTATGAGAAGTTGTTTCTGTTGTTTTCGTTTCAATGGTCTTTGTATCTATAATTTGTTCTGTATTTTCTGTGAGTTCACAGTTTGTTTCATTTAATTCACTAGGCATAAGAATTCCTATTCTTCGTTGCTAAGTTCTGCTTTAATGTCTTGAATTTGTTCTTTCATTTCTTCAAAACTTCCTTGCACAGAAGTTAACAAACGTACAGAAGTTGAAATAACAGCTTGTTGCACTGTTTTATTGGTAGCAATATATGCAATACCTGCACCAAGTAATAAGCCTTTTATAAAAGAAGGGCTTTTATAATTAATAAATGGAGTTTTATTAGTATCAGTAGTCATATTAGGAAAATCCTTTATAAAATTTTGTGCATTAGTAAATTTGAAATTTTGAAAAATTTGTCCTGTTGCTTTGGCATTGTCTTTATAAGATTTATATGCCGTAATGGAATCGTCTATAAATCCTTTTTGCATATTATATTTCCTTAATTTCTAAGGTCGTTTTTTCTTTTTCATCATCAGACAATGCTCTATCTAAAGCATATTTTGCAGAAGCTGTAACAAGAGCAACACTAGCAATAGATAAAACTCCTGTAATACCTAAAAGAGCTGTTGTTGTAACACCTACACTTGTAGCAATGCCAAGACTTGTAGATTCTTGTAATACTTCTTTTGTGGCTTGTTTTGTTGTTATTTTTTTATCTTTAACTTTTTTTACAGCTCTAACACTGCTTAATGTTGCACCAGTAATAGCACCTGCAAGTAAACCTCCAAAAGCTGTGGCAATAAGAGCTGGGGTAGTATTTGTTTTCATAAAATATTCCTATAAATTTTTATTCGTTTTCTGTTTTATCACAATCGCAAGTTTCTGTTGTGTCAGTTTCTTCTGCTTGGCTTGCACCAAAAGAACCTAGCATACTTGCAAGCATAGTTTTTAATGGGGTATAGTTGAAAAGTAAAATTGCACCAGCACCAATAGCTAAACCTTTCCAAAAATCATTTGATGTTCCTTGTAAAATACCAAATAATTTATTGGGATCAGGTTTTCCATTAATAGCATCATTAACAACATTATAGATTTCTTGCACTTTTTCTTGTGTTAAACCTTGTTGTGTATTTGTTTCTTTTGTTTGTTCTTCTTGCATTTTATTCATGTATTTTGCAAATTCTTCTTGCATTTTATACATATTTTCATTTGCTTGTGCCTGTTGCATTTGATTATTGTACATTTGATTGTACATCATCATACGAGGACCAAATGGGTGCATAAATGGAGGGCAATATGCATAAGGAGCATATTGTTGTGTATTTTGTTGATACATTGGTGGAACAAAATATGGATTATTATAGGCAAAATTAGCTTGATTTTGCATAGGGTTTTGTATTTGTTGATCCATTGGGTTATTTTTTACTTCAATATAACCTAATTCTGGATCGTAACGATACATTGCATTTGGATTGATTTCATTTTCTTTTGTAGAACTCATAATTATGCCTCTTATGCGGTTAAAATGCTATGATATTTTTCAGCTAAAGATAAAAATTTAGTGTTATCTTTAGTTGCAAGAATTTCCTCAAAATCTTTTGGGTCAATAATTGAAATATCGTATTTTAAGGTTAAGGTTTGTGTAAAAATATTAATATGGGTATCTAAAATTGCTTTTGGCAATTTATTGTCCTTAAATTGAGCAATAATTTTTTTTACAGTTGGGTCAGAAAGGGCAGACATAGCAACCTTTAATTTTATGCTACCTGTTTTGTGATCAACAACATTAATATATTTTCGCAAAACAGATAAGCTTTGTAAATCCATACGTTCTCCCATTATTTTGTTAGTTTTTTATTATCATTTTTATGTTCATAGTAAACCAAACGTGTTGAATTAGCAAGAACTCCAACCGTATGGGCAATATGTAACAATCCTGCTGTAACAGGGGATAAAATACCAAAAGCAGCAAGAAATAAACCTGCAATATTTGACCCTGTTGCAATCCAAAAGTTTTGATATACAACTTTTACTGTTTGTTTACTTAAAGCATGGACATAAACAATACCGTCAAGTTTATCATCAACAAGGGTAATATCAGCAGCTTCTACGGCAACTTCTGATCCTCCATCACCCATTGCAATACCTATATTGGCGTGAGCTAATGCCATAGCATCATTAATACCATCACCAATCATAATAACAGAACTATGTTTTTCTTGTAATTCTTTAACTATGCTGCCTTTATCCTCTGGCATTACAGAAGAATAGAATGTTTCAATACCTAAATTTTCACATAATTTTTGTGCAGAATAAAATTCATCACCAGTAATAAGATAAATATTTTTTATTCCACTATTTTTTAGCATTTGAATTACTTCTTTTGCTTCTGGTCGAATAATATTGTCAAAAGTAAGTAGAGCAATAAGTTCTTTATTTTTTGCTACAAAAAGCATTGTTTGCCCGTTATCTTTGATATTTTTTTCGTATTCTGTTACTTCTTTTAATTGAATATTAATGGAATGTTGTTCCATAATTTTTGCATTGCCAATAATAATCTCGTTTCCAAGAATTGTAGCAGAAACGCCCATACCAAGAAAATATTCACAACAAGTATGAGCAATAGGAGCAATATTATTTTCCTTTGCTTTTTTAGTCATTGCAACAGCTAAAGGGTGATGATTATGGGTTTCAGCAGAATAAATGATTTGCAATAATCCTTCTTGTTGACTAAGATTTTTAGAATCATCAGAAAGATAATATCTATCATCAGACTTTAGAAGTTTTATATCTACTAATTCTGGTTCTGTGGTTGTAAGTGTACCTGTTTTATCAAAACAAATACAATTAGCACTGCCAACAGTTTCAAGATATTTGCCACCTTTAATAAGAATTTTTTTCTTCGCAGCAGCATTCATACCAGCACTAACAGCCGTACTTGCAGCAAGCACAGTCGCACAAGGGCAAGCCATAACAAGCATAACTGTAAAAGCTCTCCATACACTTTGTGTAAGGAAGAATGTTGCCCCTGTTGCAATAAGACCTAAGCGTACAAGATTTCTAGCTAGTTTATCTGCTAATTGTTCAATAGGTGCTTGATTTTTTAGACTATTTTCTACAAGACAAAGAATACGGGAAAGGTAAGTTTCATCACCTACTTTATCCGCACAAACATAAATAATACCATGTCGAATAAACGTACCAGCTAAAACTTTATCCCCAATATTTTTTGGAATAAAATCAGTTCTGCCTGTAATAGGGCTTTCGTCTATAAGTGCATTTCCATCTATAATTTCACCGTCAATACATACTTTTTCTCCAGTATGTAAAACAACAATATCACCTTTTTTGAGATCATCTATTTTTACTTCAACTTCAACACCATCAACAAGTTTAAAGGTATGATGTGTTGTTTGTTTTAAAATATTAGCAATAGATTTTCTTGAGCGTTCAGTAATCCATGCTTGTAAAAGATCTGCTCCTGCATTAATCCAAAGAATTTCAAGAGCTGTTAATGCTTGTCCTGTAACAGAAGAAGCTATGCAACCTAATCCAAGAAAAGCATCAAGTCCGAATTTTTTCTTTTTAAAACTTTTATATCCATTATATAGAAGGGGGAGAGAAAAAGCTGTTGTAAAAAGACCTAATGGACTTAAAAAAGTTTGACTTACAGCAATACCCATAAGAGTATTACGAATAAAAACACCACCAGTTACAAGGGAAAGAATACTAAATCGTGTTAATGCAGGTTTAATTAAATTTTCTTCTGCATCAATATTACACGTTTTACACTCTCTGCAAACTTCTTGTATTGGTTGTAATAATAATTTTTGAGGTTTTATTGTTCCATCTAAAAAATCTAAAAGCTGTTGAGCTAATAAAACTTGTTTATTATATGTAATAATCACACTGCGACAAGCCGTATTAGATCGAACAAAATATATACCAGCTAAGTTTGAAACTTTATTTTCAAATTTTTCAAACCAATTTTTTTCAAGATTTTTTAAGGTAACTTTAATCCTTAATCGACCTTGTATGTTGTGTTTGATTATGTAGTATTTTTTCATAGCCTAATTCTTTTCTGTTAAATTGTTTAAAAATTAGTATAACATAATTTTTAAAAAAATGTTAACTTAAATTTTATTTCTTGTAAATGAATATGAAGTTCACTTTTCGTTTTATTTAAAGATAAGTTGACAAAGCTTTTGAAAGTCTTTTGGACTTAGCATTTCAGCTCTTGTTTCTTTTGAAAAACCTATTTCTTGCCAAATAGATTCATTATATTGTTCTTTTAATGCTTTTTGCAAAATACCATGTAATTGTTTTCTTCTTTGTTGAAAACAAATTTTAATAAGTTTTGCTAAATTTTCAGGATTATGTGGTTTTTCGCTTTCTGGAAGTGGGCTAAAAATAATAATTTCAGAGTCAACCTTAGGTGGCGGAGTAAAAGCACTAGGACGGATAACAAAGCCTTTTTCAACTTTACAAAAACTTTGTATCCATACTGATAATGCACCATAAGTTTTTGAACCTTCTTTTGCTTTAATTCGTTCTGCTACTTCTTTTTGTATCATAAAAACAGCTTTTTTTAAATGAGGCACTTTATAAACAATATCCCACATAAGAGGAGAAGCCACATTATAAGGTAAATTACCCATAATTTTCCATTCACCTTTTAGATTTGTCCAATCAAAAGTAAGTGCATCAATATGAAAAACTTTGATATGATTTAATTGATGTTCTTGAGCATAGTTTTTATGATTTAAAGCAAAAGTATCGTCTTTTTCTAATAACCATAATTTTTGACATGATTTTTCACGTAAAATAGAAGTTAATGCTCCAGGACCTGGACCTATTTCCATAACTTGATCATTTTCTTGTATTTGACCTAACTCAATTATTTTATTAATAACACTTTCATTTTTTAAAAAATGTTGTCCAAGACTTTTTTTTGCAAATATTTTTTCTTCTGCCATAGTAATTGCTCTTTATATTGTATCATACTGTAAAAATTGTATAGATAAACCAGCTCGCCCTTGACTTACAGAACGTAAACTTGTTGCAAAACCAAAAAGTTCGTGCATTGGGGCTAATGCTTCAATATATTTTGTTTTTTGCTTTTCGGATAATTGTTCAATTTTTGCTTTACAAGTATTAAGTAAATTCATAACTGCACCTAAATTTTCATCAGGAGTATTAATTTCTACTTTCATAATAGGATATAAAGTCTTTATTATTGCAGAGTTATAAATTTTATGTAAACAAAACTGTATGGCATTTTGTATCCCTAAAAGACTTGTATACTCTTCTTCAAAAAGATTGTCTATATGTATATTCAAATCAACAAGTGATTTTTCATTAAATCCTGTTTCCAGAATATTAATAATAAAATTAGTAAGATATGTTTTAGTATCCTCTTTTGTTAAACTTTTATATTTTGATAATTGTGTAAGAATTGTTTCATTAAAAGATATTTGATTGCCAGAGTTACGCGAATTTTTACTTATAGTAATTGTTATATGTCCTTGATGAAGTTTTTCACCTATTTCACGATGATAATGATATGAATCTTGTAAAGGAGTAGCATTTTGTATTGTTTCTTTTAAAATAACTTCGGGATTACCAGTACGAGGAGAAATTTTATATTCTCTTTCAATTCGTTCTGCTAAAATAGCTAGATGTAATTCTCCCATTCCAGAAACAAGCCTTGTTCCTTGTTCAATACTTACCAAAAGAGTTGGGTCTTCTAAAGTAAATTTTTCTAAGGCTAAATCTAAAATTTCTGCTTCTTCACTATTTTTTGGTTCAAATGCAAGTGAAATAACAGGCTTATATTTATGAAAATCTTCATAAGCAGGAAAATTTTCATTATTTGATAAAGTATGTCCTGTTAAAGAAGATTTCAAACCTATTATTCCTACTAAATCACCAGCGTGAGCTTGAGAAATTTTTTCATGAAAATCAGCATGAATTTTATAGAGTTGATCTATGCGTTCTTTTGTATTTGTATTAATATTATATAATGTAGTGTTTTCTTTTATACAACCATTATATATTCGTACAAGGGAAAATCTGTGATTTTTTTCAAGTAATACTTTAAATATTAATGCTTGTATATCTTCTTCTTTATAATTATCTGTATTAAGTGGTGAAACATCAAAAGGGCTAGGTAAATATGCACAAACAGCATCAAGCAAAGGTTGAATACCAGTATTCTTTAACGCTGATCCCATAAGAACTGGTGTAGCAAGACGGTTAATACAAATTTTTCTGATAGATTTTTGTATATCTTGAATAGTATAGGTATTTTCTAAATAAAGGGTAGCAAAATCATCATCTAAATCTGCTAAATCTTCAATAAGTTTTTCTTGCCAAATTTCTGCTTCAATTTTTAATTCTTCTTCTGGTTCTGATAGGGTATATGTTTCTCCTTGATTTTCTTCATTAAAAGTGAGTTGTTTTAACGTAAGCAAATCAATTATGCCTTGAAAATCTTGTCCTTGTCCTGCTGGAATTTGTAATACAAGAGGTTTAGTTTGTAATTTTTCTTGCATGGATAATAAAACATTTTCAAAATCAGCTCCAATTCTATCTAATTTATTAATAAATGCTAATTTAGGTTTATAAAGATTTTCTGATTGTTTCCAGACAGTTTCTGATTGTGGTTCAACTCCGCCAACAGCACAAAAAATCCCAATAGCTCCATCTAATACTTGTAAAGAACGTTCTACTTCAATAGTAAAATCAACGTGTCCTGGTGTATCTATAAGATTTAATTGAAAATCATTCCAAAGACAGTTTGTGCTTGCTGCGGTAATGGTAATTCCTCTTTCTTGTTCTTCTGGCATAAAATCCATAGTGGCGTTACCATCGTGTACCTCACCCATACGGTGAATTTTATGGGTATAATAAAGAATACGTTCTGATACAGTTGTTTTTCCTGCGTCAATATGGGCTATGATACCTATATTTCGTATTTTTTGTATTTGCTCTGTAATTTTTTTCATCATTATTCAAAATTAAGGTTAAGTGCTTGATATTGTATTTTATTAATAAAAAAAAGTGGGGTAAGGTTAGGATAAAGAAAACAAAATTCCATACCATGTGTATAATTTTGTAGAGCTTCATCAGTAACACAAAAACTTACATCTGTTTTTGCCGTTTGTTTTTGGTGTCTTTGTTTTTTTATATCTGTGTATGCAGGCTCGTCTTTATATAATATATTTTCTTTAGAATATGCTAACTCTATTTCTTGCGTATATACTAAGGGAGCAATAATAGAAATAGTTATATTATCAATAAAAATATGTGGATTTAAAGAGAAAATATTTTGTTTTGTACAATAAATAATTTTTGTTTCATTTGTTGCTAGATTTTCAATAGAAGTATAAAAATTTTGTGGTGCAAAAAAACTATTTTCAATTCCTGCTAATTCTAAACAAGTTAATAACGTTTTTTGTGTTTGTTCTTTGATATTTTTATCTAAAAAAACAAAAATATTCTCTGCTTGAGCTATAATAGCTTGACATAAAAGAGCTAAAAATTTTGCTGGGCAATCATACGTAGTATCTACATAAAAAAGAATATTTTTTATTTTTTGGGTAATACAAAATGTTTCAAAACCATTTTGAGAACTTTCATAAAATGTTTCTCCAAAACGAGGTTGTTTATAATTTGCGAAATGAAAAGCAATCGCTGTTTTTATAAAACTACGATAATAATCGCCCATATTTTCATAAGCTGTTGCAAGAATTTCATCTTCAATTCTATGGTAATTATTTGTTTCTATAAATTGTCTTAACATAAAAAACTCATTTTTTCTTGGAATAGCTATAAAATAACCGTTTGATTTAATTTTGTCTATGGTATATTTTAGTCAAAAATAAGAATGTCTTGGAGTTTAGTAATGTCTTGGAAAATAGTTATTTATCTATTTGTTATTATAAACTATTTTTTGGCATTCTTTGCAATTATTCAATGTCTTTTAAAAACAAAATCCCCTCAAGCTGCTCTTGCTTGGTGTGGTGTTATTTTAATGTTGCCTTTTCTTGGGGCAATATTATTTTTTATTTTTGGTGTCAATCGTATTGATAGTAAAGCTTCAAAACTTTTTTTAGAAGTTGCAAATGCAAGATTTAAACATTTAGAAAAGTTACGGCAAAAGCATTGGTCGCCAGTTCCCACAACACATAGCCGAGAAGTTTTTCCTATTATGAATATAGGGGAACGTAGACAAGGGCTTGCTTGTGTTGGCGGGAATTTTATAGAACCATTATTAAATGGTGATGAAGCATATCCTAAAATGTTAGAAGCTATAAAGAATGCTCA
The DNA here is from genome assembly GCA_029258655.1 of Mailhella sp. Taxonomy (GTDB): domain Bacteria; phylum Desulfobacterota; class Desulfovibrionia; order Desulfovibrionales; family Desulfovibrionaceae; genus Taurinivorans. The sequence continues at coordinate 1,840 of JARHYD010000110.1, read as the reverse complement.
TAATTATGTTTTTTTATGTACCTATATTTATAGTGGAAAAAAAATAGGAGCTGCTTTTACCGAAGCATTAATTGACGCCCATAAACGTGGGGTAGATGTTAGAGTTATTGTTGATGGTGTAGGATCATTTTTTTCTTTTAGAAAATGGAAAAAAAAATTAGAAAAAGCAGGTGTTTCTGTTTTTTTATTTATACCATTACAGCTTTTTCCCTTGCAAATAGCAATTAATTTACGTAATCATAGAAAATTATTGATTTGTGATGAAATAGCTTTTACTGGTGGAATGAATATTTCAGATAATAATCTATTAATGAAAAAACAACGTTCTCCAGTACAAGATATTCATTTTTCTTGTAAAGGTTCAATTGTAAGTGGGTTACGCGAGGCATTTTTATTAGATTATGCTTTTGTAACAAAACAAGAACAACTTTTATCCTATTCCGAACCACGTTCTTTTGGTGATATGGACGCACGTATGTTAATGGACGGTCCTGGTTCTGATGATGATCCTATTTTAAATACTCTTTGTGGTGTTTTTAGTACAGCAAAAAAAGAAATTTTAATCATTAATCCTTATTTTTTACCAACACAAGAAATTATTATTTCGTTAATAAGTGCGGTATCACGTGGGGTTAGGGTAAGAGTTATTTTACCGTCAAAATTAGATCATAGTTATGTAGGGTGGGCAGCTGATCATATTATCCCTACTATGTTAAATGAAGGAATTGAATTTTATAAACAACCAGCTCCTTTTGCACATACAAAGTTAGTGTTAATTGATGAAATTTATACTTTTTTAGGTTCAACTAATTTTGACCCAAGAAGTTTAAAATTAAATTTTGAATTAAATCTTGAAGTTTTTTCAGAAAAACTTAATACGCAATTATTTCTTTATGCAAAAGAAATTATAAAAAAATCAAATGAAGTACGATCTTTTCAATATCTTATTAATTACAATTCGTTTTGGGGATTTTTAAAACGGCTAAGAAATGCCAGTGCATGGATTTTTAGTCCATATTTATAAAAAAGGAATATTATGCTTTGTTATATTAGTTTAGGATCAAATTTAGGCAATACAAAAGAAAATTTGCAAAAAGCAATTTCTGGAATTATACAACATCCAAATATTTCTCTTGTACGTGTTTCCTCTGTATATGAAACAGAACCACAAGGTGATAAAAATCAAGAATGGTTTGCTAATCAAGTTATTTTAATAGATTATAATGTTGCAGAAAAAACAGAAATAGTTGCAGATAATCTTATGCATTATCTTTTAGGTGTTGAAGCTGGTATGGGAAGAATACGGGATAAATCCAGACGTTTTGGTCCACGTATTATTGATATTGATATTCTTCTTATTGAAGATTTTGCTATTCATACTCAACTGGTTACTATTCCTCATGTTCGAATTTTAGAGCGAGCTTTTGTATTAATTCCCTTGCAAGAAATTGCTCCAGAGATTAGTATACATAAAATTACAATAAAAGACGCATTAGCAAATCTACATTATCGTATACAAGATAATCAGATATATCAATAGACTAATGAAGTGAGGATAGTATGATTTTTAAAATTTTGATTTTTGTTGCAGTTGTCTACGCTCTTTATCGTTTATTTATGAATGATAGAAAAAAAAGTGAAGAAAAAGTTCAAAATGATGAAGCACGTAAAGTTGCTGATGGTATTTTGGTACGTGATCCTATCTGTGGAACGTATGTTGAAAAAGAAAGTAGTTTTTCTGTAAGAAATGGTGAAAAAGTAGAGCATTTTTGTTCCCATGAATGTCGTGAAAAATATATTCAACAAGTTCAAGAACAACAAAAATTAGAAAAATAAAAAT
>JARHYD010000107.1 GCA_029258655.1 Mailhella sp. | reverse complement strand
ACGACCTCTTGTTTCACTGCTATTTTTTACCAGCATAGGAGCTATTACAGCCCATTTTTCATCAGAAATATCATGTCTACTCATAAATAAAGTTAAACATATAATTAAAAATATGTCCAGTTTTTTTAGAGACAGCTCCTAAAAAGAAAATTGCTCAACAATTGGGCATAAGTTTAGCTACACTATATCGTTATCTTAAAAATACTAATATTACAATATAAACATATATTACCCCAAAATATAACTATTTAATTAATCTCATAAAAAACATATAATTTGACAAAAGCTTATTATGTCTTAATTTAATAAAAAATATTTTATGGAGTAAATTATGTTTACCCTTTCAAAACCAGCCCAAAGAGAATTGGAAGCATTTTTTTCACAAAATGAACGTTCTTGTATACGAATTTTTCCCGGACAAGGTGGTTGCAATGGCTCAAAATTATCATTAGCTCTTGATACCCCTGATGATAAAGATTATACATTTCAATTAGAAGGTTATGATTTTTGTATAGAAAAAGATTTACTTGATATAATTAAAGGTGCAAGTATTGATTTAAGTTACACAGGTTTTATTGTTGAACCAATAGAAGATTTACCACAAAAAAAATCTTCTTGTTCTTCAAGTGGTTGCCAATCTTGTGGTGGAAATTCTTGCACTCATTAACCTACATAAAAAACATTGAATAACACTTTTTATTCTTTTTTTCACAAAATCAAAATAATCAAATAAAATTTTATTCTAGCATTGACAAAAATCTCATTGGCTCTTACTATCAAATAAAATAAACCACGCAAAAAGCGTTGGAGGAAAGAATGATCAAATTAACAGCAAATGCAAAAAAAGAATTAGACGCTTTTTTTGCTGATAAGGAAAAATCCACTATTCGCGTATTCTTAGCTCCTGGTGGCTGACGCGGTCCAAAATTATCTTTGGCTCTGGACGAGTCCAAATCAGATGATACAATATTAGAAGTAGAAGGATTTTCTTTCTGCATAGAAACAAATTTATTAAACCAAATTGGTAGTGCAACTATTGATATTTCTTATATGGGCTTTACCATTGAACCTGAAAAACCTATTGATAGTGGTAGCTCATCAGGTTGTTCTACTTGTGGTAGTGGTGGTTCTTGCTCTATCTAAGAGTATTGTAAATTACGTTTTGTATTCCCACTTTGCCCCGCATGGTGGGAATACTTTTATGGAAAAATAAATGATAGAAATTAGCCTAAATGCATTAAAAGAGTTAGATATTTTTTTTCAAACACAAGAAAAAAAGCCTATTCGTATTTATTTAGCTCCGGGAAATATTAGCTCCCGTTTAGAATTTGTTTTAGATAATCCTATACAAGGGGACGATATAATCACAAAAAATACTTATACATTTTGTATTAACACTGAACTATTAAAAAAATGTGGTGGAATAAATATTGATGTAATTGATGATAACTTTGTGGCAACACCTGTTATTCCTTTTCCTAAAAAAATGGCTTCCTGTTCCTCTTCAAGTTGTAGTAGTTGCCCTTCAAGCTGTAAAAAATAAGGATATAATATGAAATGCCCAATTTGTGGTAATGTTTTAGAAAATGGTTATTGTAATACTTGCAAACGCGTTATTCACCCTCTTTACCAACATACCAAAAAAACTGAAGATAATGAAGTAATTGAAGCAGAACTCGTTGAAGATGATGATAATTTTCAAAAAAATAAACACCACTATCAACGGTATTCATATAGACAATCTCCATTTTTTACTCAATACACTTTTCGTAATAATTCTCTTAACAACTCCTGTTTAATGGGAATTCTTAGCCTTGCACTAATATTCTTTGTATTTATACAAATGGGATTTTTGGCTGCCTTAGGTTTTGCTTTTTTTATTACCATTGGTAAAATAATAACAACAATTCTTTTTTTCAAAAATCTCCTTGAAGGGCGTTTTCTTCCTCCAGTAATTCTTGATATTGCTGTATGGATACTTTCTTACGCTCTTGTAACATGGCTTGATTAAGCATTTCCACAGAATAATTTTTGTAAACAAATATATAACAATAAAAAATAAGCTGTTATACTATAAAAAAATACAAACCTACCAGTCTAATACATTAAAAATAATAATTTTTAAACATTTTTACATAACTATTTATTATTAAACTACTTTTTATTCAAACCTATTGTTCCTAAAATTACAATTAAATATATAATATCCTCTTATCTTATTAAAAGTTATTTCTAAGTTATTTATCATTATTAAACTTCGTTCTTTAATAAGGAAATTAAGGATAAAGACAGTGTTACCCCCAAAGAAAAAATAAAATTAATTTAGCTACGCACTCTATAATATCACATCGTATCTATATTACAAAATTTTTCCCTATTTTTCCCTTCTAGCCCAACTAAAGAATAAGCCCACTTATACTTAAAAATATAAATGAGCTTACCATAAGGAACGGGTTTATAAGGAGAGAAAAATATTTTTATGTATGCAAGGTACAATAATCTGCTAAAGTAATGGGAGAAAACGGTTGCCTATGTTTTAAAATCCCTACTTTTTCAACACGTTCACCAAGTTTTTGAGCAATAATTTCTGCCAATGCACTTCCACACATACGACCTTGACATGGTCCCATACCAGAACGGGTAACAATTTTTACCTCTGATGGGGTAGAATACCCTTCTTTAACTGCTTGACGAATTTCTCCTGCTGTCACACATTCGCAACGACAAATAATAGTTTCATCTGAAACATTATAAACTTCTGGATTTGGGGCAAAAACATATCGTAAATAATTACGTGCCTTACAAAGAAGCTCCATTTTACCATAATAATATGCCATTTTTTCTTTAACTTCTTTTGTGGGAACAACACCTAAATCTTCTGCAACAGCATAACCACAAACATACCCTTTCCATATAGCAGATTCTCCACCATGTACAAAAGCATTATCACCCGCGATAAATAAATTATTTATACTTGTACGTCCAAAATTATCTGTTTTAGGATACCAATACCTTTGCACATTATCCCAAGCAAGCTCCATATTTAATGCATTAGCAATTTGTAAACGAGGAATAATACCTTCATGTCGTATAAGAACAGAAGTTTTTATTTCATATTCTTTTCCATTTTTTACATAACGAATTTTTTCTACAAACTCATCACCAATAGCCTCAATTTGTGTAACTCCTGTAATAATAGGCACTCTAGCTTTAATAATTTCCATAGCAAGGTGCATACCATGTTTAAAATATGGCATATCTTGAAAAACTCTACCCATACGTACTGATGCTGTAATTTTATTACTAAAACGCCCAGTATCAAGCCATGCTGCAATAGGAATATTATGCTCAATCAAATGAACAGCTAATGCCATAAGCAAAGGACCATTTCCACAAAGAACAACAGGCTCTTTTTTACTTGGTAATTCTCCTTGTGAACGAAAAAGCATTTCTGCCGCTCCTGCTGTATATACACCTGGCAATGTCCAACCTTTAAAAGGTACTGCTCGCTCAAAACCACCTGTTGCAAAAACTATTTTACTTGCCGAAATCTTTTTGACTTCCTCAAGATTTTTATAAAAAAGAGTATTTCCTTCCATACCCCAAACTGTTGCATTAGGTAAAAAATACGCTTTACTTTCTTGAAATTTTTGTATTAAATTTTTTCCTATTTCAAGAGTTCTTTTATCTAAGACATCTGAAATAACAGGTAAATGAATATTTCTAAAAAGTTGCCCTCCTATTGTTGCATATTCATCTAAAACAGTAACATCAAGCCCACATGACCGTGCAGCAATAGCTGTTGCCAACCCAGCAGGACCTGCACCAATAACAAGTAAATCAAAATTATCAATCATAAACTATTCCTTATTGGTATTACTGTTGTATTGTCTACGAATTACCATACCATCACGAACAGGAACAAGGCAAGATTGTATATTTTCAACACCATCTATTTCCATCATACATTCAAAACAAACACCCATAAGACAAAAAGGAGCTCTTGGACTACCATCTTTTGCATGATGAAAGGCGTGTTTTTCGTGTTTATGCCCAAGCACAGCTGCTGCAACACTAATAGAAGCAGGTACTTCAATATCCTCACCATCTACATTAATACGGACTAAATCAACCATAACAGCTCTCCTATACAGAATATCCAAAACGTTTTAATGTCATATTCCTTGCAACTTCTGGTAATTCTCCGCCTAAAATATAATCAGTAAGATATGTACTATGAGCAGCTGCCATTGTAACAGCACTATGTGTATTAATAATTGTTACTTTTTCATGTTTAGGTAAATGACTATAAATGGCTACATTATCATTAGGCATAACTCGAAGACCTGGCCAAGAACGAATAATTCGTTTTTTTGCAAGTTCTGGCCAAACTCTTAATGCCCATGCCCCTTCTTGAGCTACGGCATGGGGAACAACCGTAGCATCATGCCCACGTGTTTCATGTTTAAAACCAATAATTACTGTTCCTGCAACAGTTTGTGTACAACCTAGTACAGGAATAGGCATAACAAAAGGTAAACGCTCTGTTAGTAGTACTTGTCCTTTATCTGCAAAAATAGGTAGATCATTAATAGAAAATTGTACTAACCGTTTATTTGCAAGTCCACACGCAAGAACTAGCCTGTCGCAAATATACACACCTTTTTCTGTTTGTACTGTATAATATCCCTGTTCTGGGCAAACAGAATAAACAACCGTATCATTAATAAATTCTACACCTATTTTTATTAATGCCAAACGATATGCCCTCATCAAAGCTAATGGGTTTAAAAAACCATCATCTTCACACCAAGCTGCTCCACAAACTTCAGAACCAAATGGAATTTTAGGTAATTTTTTTTCTAATTCTGACCTATCAATCATATTTCCATGATATTCACCTAATACATCTCTTAATCCTTCAATATAATCACCACGTTTTTTATATTCTTCTTCACTAAGAACAGGTATTAAGCCACCTTCAAAATATGCTGGAACTTTTATGCCCGAAATTTGATATAATTCATCAAGAATACGAGGAAATTCTTTACGAGATAAAAATCCCCATTTTGCATATTCAGGTCTATGTAAAAATTTTGATTGACACCAAACTAAACCTACATTGGTTCTTGATGCTCTATTTATATCTGTTGGAGCATCAAGAACAGCAATTTTTAAGCCTTTATTTTTTGTTGCTAATCCATAAGCAATGGCAACACCACTTATCCCACCACCAGCAACAATTATATCATATTCTCTTTGAGAATTTTGCATAAATATCCCTTTGGAATAATTATTCTTTATATGCAACGCAAGCAACTTCTACACGTAAATCGCTCATCATCTGTGCTTGAACTGTAACCCTTGCTGGAGCGTGTTCTGCACTAAAATATTGTGCATACACTTTATTGAAATCACCAAAATCTCGTGGATCAGCTATCCATGCTTCAACTTTAATAACATCATTCATGCTATAACCTGCTGATTCCACAACTTTTTTCAAATTATCAAGTGTTACTTTTGCTTGAGTAAGCATTGTTCCATAAACAATTTCCCCTTTTTCATCACGAGGAACTTGTCCAGAAACATATAAAAATCCACCTGCACATACTGCTTTTGCAAAAGGTAAACCACCTATTTTGGGAATACCGAATCTTTCTATACTCATCTTTTCCCCCTATTTTACAGATAAATTCATTTCTTTTAAAAGTTCTTGCATATCAATATATTGTGTATCTACATCTTTTTTCAAACTAGCACCATCTGCAAAATTAATATCAAATCCCACATTTTCCAAAGCTTTTATAAATTCTGGATTTTCTGCAATTTTCTTTGTAACTTCTTCTAATTTTTGTTTTACATTATCAGGAGTACCTTTAGGTGCTGCAATACCCGCCCAAGCAATAAAATTCCCTTTATATCCTAAGTCATTAAAAGTTGGAACATTTGGATATTCTTCCATTTTTGTACCAACTGCTAATAATTTTAACTTATTCCCAGAAACCAAAGCATCAAAATTAGCTTTAAAAACAAAGGTTATATCACCATGTTTACCAAGAATTGATGTAGCAGCTTCTGCTCCACTTGCATATTCAACAACTTTAAGATTAACATTATTTTCATGTAACCAACTTCTAAAAGCTAAAGCGACCCAACTTGTAGCAGAAGGACTACTAAAAGTATATTTATCTGGATTTACACTTGCATCATTTTGAAATTCTTTTAAATCTTTCCAATTTGTATCTGGATGGACAATTACACCTGTATTAGAAGTTGCAAAACGTGCAATATAATCAAAACTATCTTTTGATAATCCACCAGCATTTGTTGTAATTGGAAGCATAATACATGGTCCTGCTTGCCCTAAAAAAAGCGTATATCCATCTGCTCTTGCACGTGAGGCAAACATTGTACCAGTTAATCCACCTCCCCCTGTTTTATTCACAACTAATACTGGCTGTCCCAATTCTTTTTTTGCAAATTCTGCCCACACCCGAGCAGCAATATCAGAATCACCACCTGCACCATAAGGACTAACTAATGTAATAGGTTTTTCAGGATATTCTGCAAAAGCTTGACCAACTACACTTAATCCCATAACCAACGCCAATGATACAACAGAACCAAATAATTTTTTGATACGCATAACAAACTCCTTTTATTGACCTAATTCAATATTATCATCATAAAGTTTTTTTACTTTACGAGTACGCATACGGAAGATACTAAAAACACTTACAAAACAAAGAATAAGTAGAAAAACGGCAAAAGGACTTTTTAGAAATATTGTATAATCTCCCCCAGAAAGACTCATACTTTGATCATAAGCTTTTTCCAAAATTGGACCTAAAATAAAACCAATAATTAATGCACCTGCACTAAAATGGAATAATCGCATAAGATACCCAATAATACCAAAACAAATAAGGCAAAAAATATCAAATAAACTTTGATTAATAGAATACGTACCAACAAAAGCAAAAATAGTTACACAAGAAAAAATAAGACTTTTTGGTAAATCAACAATTTTAATCCACAATCTAAAACCAAATTTTGCTATAAAGAAAAGTAAAATATCACAAAAGAAAAGGGCTGCAAAAATACCATAAACAATAGAGGTATGTTCAATAAAAATATTTGGTCCAGGAGTTAATCCTTGAATAAGAAATGCTCCCATCAAAACAGCGGTAACATCATCACCCGGAATACCAAGAGTAAGCATTGGAATCATGGCGGAACTTGTAACAGCATTATTTGCAGCTTCTGGTGCCATACAGCCTTGAATACTTCCCTTTTTAAATTCATCTGGATTCTTAGCTTTTCTTTGTGCTTCAGAATATGCCATAAAAGCTGCTGGAGATGCCCCTAAACCAGGCATAGCACCAATAATTGACCCAATTAATCCAGAACGCAAAATTAATAGCAAATTCTGTCTATATTCTTTAAAAGAAAGCGTTCCATTTTCACCTGTTAGAGTAAATTTTTCTTGAACATAATTTCTTACACAAGCACCAACTTGGTGAATAATTTCAGGCAAACATAATACACCAATAACCATTGGGATAAGTTGAATACCAGAAAGTAAATAATCACTACCAAAAGTAAAACGAATAGCCCCACTCACCCCAGAAACACCAATCATTGAAAGTAAAATGCCAAACCCAGCACAAATCATACCTTTCAAAATAGAATTTCCAGAAATACTGCCAACAACAGTTAAAGAAAGTAAAATCAAACAAAATTGTTCCACTGGACCAATTTTTAAAGCTAAAGTAGAAATAGGAACAGCAACAAGCATAAGTAAAAGATTTCCAAACATACCACCAGTAATAGATCCAGATAATGCAGCATTTAATGCTTTACCAGCTTGTCCACGCTTTGTTAATGGATGTCCTGCCATAGCTGTACAAATAGCAGGTGGAGCTCCAGGAATATTTAACAAAATACCCGTAATTGATCCGCCATAAATACCAGCTTTATAAATTCCTAAAAGCATGGGTATACCAACAAGAGGACTTACATAAAAAGTTAATGGTAATAAAATAGAAATTGCCATAATTCCTGATATTCCAGGAATTGCCCCAAATAAAAGCCCAACGCATAAACCAAAAGCAATAGCACTAAGCGATGCGGGATTTAAAATTGAGATAATACCACCAATAATTGACTCAATCATACATTTTTCCCCTATTGGAATAATACACCAGTTGGAAGTAAAATTTGTAAGCCATAAAGACTAGCATAATACAACGTTATAGTAAAAATAATAGAACCTATTGCACCAAGAAAAAGCTTTTTCATTCCTAACAAAGCAGCAATTAAAAGCATTACAATAGGGGTTGAATACATAAAACCAATATAATTTAATGCAAATAAGTATCCAAAAAGAATTATTAAATATAAAATTATTCTTCCTACGGGAATACGTTCTTCACTGCATTCCACATACTCATCAATAGTTTTTGATGTTTTGCCATTTTTATAATCATAATAGCATCTTATACTATCAAAAACGAGTAAAAAACACATAATAATAACTGTAATAGTTATTGCTCTTGGAAAAAGAGTTTGATTCATTGCAATAGCAAAAGTTTGCTCTATCAATGTTTCTAAAAATAAGTTAAAAATAAAATAACTACATAATAAAATAATACTTATGGCTATTTCTAAAATAATCCTATTTTTTACACTAAGTTGCATATACTCTCCTATATTTTCCATTGCACTGTTGAGTGTACAAGTTGCATTAGTGAATTAATATCATAAACAGGAATATTACTATGTTGTTGAATTTGTTTAGCAAAAGGAGGCAAATCCGTACATTCTAGTAATAACGCATCTAACTTATTATGATCAATAAACTTTAATGCTGTGCCAACAATCTCTTTTTCTAATTGAACAATATTAAAATCACTTCTTTTTCCTTCAATTATTGTCTCCCAAAACTCAGTATTTCCCTCCATACCTTCAATAAAAACAGAATGATAATCCACAGAACACACTTCTAAGTGTTTAGGTTGTAATGCTTTTTTTGAAGCAGTTAAAACTCCAATATTAGCATTTTCACCATGCATAATTCGTATTAAAGGTAATTGTAATAAACTAGACATAAAAACAGGAATTTTAACAGAATCAGCTATTTCTTTTTGAAATAATGCCATAAAGCCACAACTTCCTGTAATTGCTTGAACCCCTTCTTTTTCAAACTCTTGTGCTGCTTTTATAATTGGAGCTATCATTTCTTTTGTGGGATTAAAAAGCAATTTGGGAATATCTAAACCTTTTAATACTTTTGTCACAGTTGGAAAATTATATGTTCGAGGATTTCTAAGATGTCCTCGCATTTTAGGAAAATACGATTCTAAACATAAAATGCCTATTGGTATTTCATAATATAACTTTCCACCTTTATATATTTTATCATTATTCATATACCCTCCTTAGCCTATAATAAGCATAGAACATACCATTATTATTTTATCTATAAAAACTAATATGTTATATATATTTTTTAAAATTATAAAAAAATTTTTAATATAATATATATAAAAAACGTAATAAAACGTTACGTTTTTTTAAATTATTAAAATAAAATTATTATAACCTATTGAAAAATTTCACTTGACACAAAATTTAAATAATCGTAATTAAACGTTACAACGTAATAAAACATTACAATTTTATCTAGGAATTATATAAAATGGCAATTGCACCTCAAACTTTTCAAGAAATGGACTTAGCCATTTCCCTTTCCCATGAACGCTCAAAATCCTATAATATTGATCCCAATATAACTAAAGCACCAGAATCCTCAAGATTGAAACCAGGAGAATTAAAAACAAGAATAGAAAGCCAAAAAACATTTTATACTATTGCCAAAGAACAAATAGATAGTCTTTATAATCTGCTAAAAGGTACAGGTTTTTGTATGGCTTTAGCAGATAAAGATGGTTATGTTCTATATATTATTGGTGATGCAGACCTAGAAGAACATTTTAGAAATAGACATTGTACTCCGGGTTATCGCTGGACAGAAAAAGATATGGGAACGTGTGCTATTGGTATTACTTTAACCGATAAAAAGCCTATTTTTGTTCCTGGAAATAAAATGTATGCCACATTAGCACAAACCATTAGTAATTCTGGTGCACCTGTTTTTGATATTGATGGAACTCTCTTAGGAGTAATTTCTTTAAGTGGCTATACTCACAAAATGCATATTCATACCTTAGGGCTTGTCTGCCAAGCAGCCGAAGCTGTTACTGCAAGAATTAAAGAACAAATTAATACAAAACAATTAGCCATTAAAAATAAATATATGTCTGCACTGCTTGAAGCTGGCACTCGTGGTATAGTAACCGTTGATCCAAAAGGTTGTATTGTACAAACTAATAAAAAAGCACAAATTATGCTTGATTTAACAAATGATTGCGTAGGAAAATCCTTTTCGCTATTAACAAAAACAAACTTTAATTTTGAACAAATTTTACAAAAAGGAAAGCACTTTTTAGCCAGAGAAATTACAACAGCAAAAGGAACTATTTTTTTATCTCTTGATCCAGTTATTATGGACAATGGCGAAATGGTTGGTGCAATTTTAAGTCTTGCCGAAAAAAAAGAAATAGTCCAACTTGCAATGGAAATGACAGGCTCACAAGCACATTTTACTTTTGATTCTATTATAGGAAAAAGTAATACAATAAAAGAAGCTATTGAAATTGCAAAAATTGCAGCTAAAAATACAGCATCCCTTTTACTTTATGGTGAAACAGGAACAGGAAAAGAACTTTTTGCCCAAGCTATTCATAATGCTAGTGATCGATGCAAAAAACCCTTTGTAGCATTAAATTGTGGAGCTATTCCAAGTGAACTTTTAGAAAGTGAATTATTTGGTTATGAAGAAGGAGCGTTTACAGGAGCTCAAAAAGGAGGAAGACCAGGAAAACTAGAATTAGCTGACACAGGAACGCTTTTTTTAGATGAAATAGGAGATATGCCTTTTAATATGCAAGTAAAACTTCTTCGAGCCTTGCAAACAAGCGAAATTCGCAGAGTTGGAGGTATTCGTACTATCCCTATTGATATACGCATTATTTCTGCTACTAATAAGGATTTAAAAAAAGAAATTCAACAAGAACGTTTTCGACCTGACCTATATTATAGAATTACAACCCTTTCAATTACCATTCCAGCCTTACGCGATAGACAAGAAGATATTCTTTTATTATTAGAATATTTTTTAAAACGCCATAATACACAATTAACTATCAAAAATAGTATAAGTCTAAAAGCAAAAGATTTAATTATGCAATACCAATGGCCAGGAAATATCCGTCAATTAGAAAGTGCTGTTGAAAGAGCTATTCATTTAGCTGACGGTAAAATAATTAAACCAGAATATTTTGGAATACAAAAAACAGAAATTCAAGAAACTTCCACAACACACTCAAAAATAACGTTAGATGAAATAGAAAAAGATACCATAGAAAAAAGCTTACACTATCATCAAGGAAATTTAACACAATGTGCCATTGCTCTTGGTATTAGTCGACCTACACTGTATAGAAAATTAACAAAATATCATATAATAATTGATGATTATACTAATTAGAGTGTGTTTTCACACTTAGTTATAATTATAAAACTTCATTCTCTAATCATAAAAAAATTATAATATAGGGTATGTTTCTAAATTATTTTTTATTTTTCTTGGTTATATAACATTTTCTTCTTTATTATACTATTACCTCATATCAAATTTTATAAGGAATTTTACCTCGTTGACCTAAACAAGGGGTAAACTAACAGGGGAAAATCCCCCCAGATAATGCCACTCTGTTCACACTTTTTCAACAAGTCGCTTCGCTTCTCCCTCCAGAGAGTAAAACTTCTAAGCTAGTGACTTTATGAAATTTTTTTGTTTTACAAGGTTAAGTGTTAAAGTAATTATAAATAATTTGAAAACATATCCTAATTATTTTTCGGCGACAATAGCAAAAAAATGTGTATTATCCCATCTATTACATTCAGCAGGATAAATATCAAATACTTCAAAATTTTTAAATCCAGCTTGTGCTAAAAGGTATTTTTCTTTTTCTACGGTGCGATATTCAGAATAATAAATTGTTTTTAATTCTTCAGAATATTTATTAATAATTACGTCTTCATTCACTCCAAATTGATTTTTTATAATAATTTTTCCACCATCTTTTACTGCAAAATAAAATTTCTTATAAAAATCAAAGACTTCTTTTTCATTTAAATATTGACAAAAACCAAAACAAGTTAATAAATCAAATTGACTAGTTATTTCATATTCAGAAATTGTTTGATTATAAACTGTTACATTATTTTTTTTGACAATAAATTGAGAAAATTCTTTTATAGGTTCAATCGCTTCAATATATATATATATATATCTTCTGACAATCTATTGATAATTAATCCAGAACCAGACCCAATATCTAATATTTTAGTATTATCTTTTATATAATTTTTGATAAACAAAAAATCTTTTTCTGTAAAATCATTACTAGATAAAAATTTTTCTTGTGAATTAGAAGAAATATTTTGTGTTAATCCTTTAAAAAAATTAAGAACTTCTTTATTCATTCCTACCTCATTATCATCAATTATATTCTATGAGAAATTTTATTACTATCTTCTTCTGCTTTATCAATAAAAACATCATATTTTTGTTTATTAATTTCAGAAAAATTTTCTTTTGACCATTCAAAAAATCTTTGAGTAGTTTCATCAACAAGCCTTGCTAATTCATCACTATCCATTATATAATCAGAACTTGTTTTAGGAATAATAAAATTTGTATGCTTATAATTAACAGATTTTGGATTATCAATAATATAACCACGATCTTGACACATTGAATACAATCTTGATCCTGTAAATGCATTTGCTATTGAAATAGACATACTATCAAAATTATTTTTAAAAGGAAATTCTAATGTTTTATTAATATCTTCTCTTGTTTCACCTATTAAACCAACAACAAATAATCCATGAACCCACATACCAAGATTATGTGCTTTATCAACAATATGTTTAACATGATCTAAATTTACATTTTTTCGCACAACTTCTTTCAAAACTCGCTGTGAACCACTTTCAATAGCTAGAGTTATTTGATAACACCCACTATCTTTCATAACTTCTAATAATTCATCATCAATAGAATTAAAAAAAAGTCCATTAGGAGTACACCATTTTATATTTAATGGTTTTATTTTTGTAAACAACTCCATAGCAAAATCCTTAT
Organism: Mailhella sp.; assembly: GCA_029258655.1. Lineage (GTDB taxonomy): Bacteria > Desulfobacterota > Desulfovibrionia > Desulfovibrionales > Desulfovibrionaceae > Taurinivorans. The sequence continues at coordinate 18,320 of JARHYD010000107.1, read as the reverse complement.
TTATGGTTAAATTATCATCCATAAATTGAATTTCTTGAATACCCCAATTTTCAATAACACTTTCTATTTCTGCAATAATTTTATCAATAGAACGCATATGTACCTTTCGCCCAACAAAATTAACAGCAGCACAAAAAACACAATCAAAAGGACAACCTTTAGATGCAACGATATGAGCTGTTTTTCTTCCTTGCGTAAACGGAGAGTATGGTTTTCCAATATTTAAATATCCAGCCATATTACATAATGTTCTATCAGGAATGGGTAATACACTAAAATAATGATTTAATTTATCAGCAGGAATTATTTGTAATTCATTATTTTCATAAAAAGCAATTCCATCTAATCCAAAAGAAGGATGTCTATTATTATTTAAATTAGCGAGCAATTTTTCTAAACGCACTTCTCCATCATGCATTATTACAAAACTAATATCACCTGATTGTAAGAACACTTGTGGATTAATAGTAGGTGGCATTCCCCCAACACTAATTACCATGTGTGGATCATATTTTTTTACTATCTTGGCAACATCTAATGTTAAATCTTCTTTAGAAGAAAACATACAAGAAATTCCAACAAAATCTGGTTGAAAATTTCTTAATTGTTTCATTAAGTCTTCTTCACTACTTCCATAAATTACATAATCACCTTTAACCACACAATTATCATATCCCTCTATGGTCATATCATAAATAAAAACATTATAACCTTTTTCTCGTAAATACGTAGCAATCATAATAACCCCTAAAGGCTCTCCAATCCTACGAATAGTGTCTTTTAAAACAATATTAGGTGGTATAATAAGCATAATTTTTTTTATTTGATTTTTAGAAGTACAAAAGGATAATGTATTTATTTCTTTTTCTTTATAATTTAACATATAAGCATACTCATAAGTAATAACATTTTATAAAAATCTTATTATAAATAATTATATTTTACCCATTCCAAAGCTCGTAAATAATCATCATACGTATCAATATCACAAGCTCGTATTTTTATACCTTTCATTGGTAAATATGGTTCTAACTGATTATAGACATTACCAGAATTATATTTTATTTTTTCTTTTTTTATACAGCAAGGTCCAGTCCATTCGTAATCACCTTGTTCTCTTGAAAAAGCTAAAACTTCCCCGTTTTCATTTGTTTTTACATAAACAGCATCATCAGAAATTTTATCTGCATAAGCTATCCATTCACCCTCTAAAGTTAAAAGCATTTTCAAATCTTCTGGGTGAATAAGCAAATCCCCGTCATATTCAAAAGCATATTCATTTCCATCTTTTGCTCCAAGATAAAAACTTGCTCCTGTTTTTGTTTCAAAATAATTATGATTATATACAAAAACTACATCATCACGATATTGTAACACTTCTTTTATTACTTCATTCGCTTGAAAACCTACAACAATCCGTATATCTTCAATATCTTTTAACAACTCTAATTGCCAACGAATTAAGGTTTTTCCATGAATATTAATAAGAGCTTTTGTAGTTGCAAGCCCAAGCCTTGAACCTATTCCTGCACAACTTATAACAACTGATTTAATAGACGACATAAAGCTTCCTCACTAAAAACAGCATAATCAGCAACGGATAATACACTACTAGCAGGATAATGTACTAATCCCGTTGCAATAGAAACATCAGCTTTTCGCATTGCTTCCATATCATTATTGCCATCTCCTATAAAAACAACATGATAGCCTTCTCTTTTATACTTCTCTACAAGATTTTCTTTTCGCAAAATAGAATGAATTTTTTTTACTTGATTATTTTCAATCTCTGCTTCTGAAAAATAAGCTTCGCAAGGAAATTTTGTTAATAATTTTTCTATCCAACAAAATAAATTACCTGTTGCAATAACACAATCTTTTGCATGATCTTGTATAAAAGCATACAATTTTTCATGTAAAGCAACTTGTGCTAAAAGTTGTGCAATTTCATCAATAGGATATTTTCCTAAAAGCATTACTCTATAAATAAATGATTCAATAAAAGGAATATTTCCTTGTACTGTTTTTTCAGTTAATTTTTCAATTTCTTCATGTATTGAAAAATACTTTGCTATAATAGGCAATGTTTCAAATTTTGTAATTGTTCCGTCTAAATCAAAAATAAACTTTACCATACTTAACCTAAAAGAGAATGCTTTATATCTTCTACAATTTTTTCTGTTGAATGTGGCCAATATCCTTTCATTTCATTTTCAAAAAATTTCATACGTTCTTCTTTCATGAAATCATTTTCTTTTATCACTACATCTTCTATAAAATTAATTATTTCTATTTCTGTGTGCAATTTATAATGAAGATTAGCACACTTTATTCCAAAATATTCATTATAATTTTCTTCATCAATATCAGAACCTTTTGATAAAAGCCCCATTGGCTTTCCTGTAAATAAATATTCAGCAGTAAAAGATCCACAATCATTTAACATTGCATCAGAAATAGCAAATAAATCAAAATAATTAGGATCAGTATGGAGTACCATATTAGGTAATGCTTCAATTTTTGCTAAATATTCATCAATCATTTCTTGAGGCCAAAAAAACTTTAAACGCTCTAAAAAAACAGGATGAGGTCTAAAAATAAAATCAATATCTGGATACATTTTAGCTAATCGTAAATAAAAATCATAATACCGTAAAAAATTAGAAAATTTTATGCCTTTATTTGAAGGCCCTATATACATAGTATGATGAGCAGAAATAATAATCTTTTTGTTAGTTTTATGTATAACAGGAAGATTTCTATATGAATCCATTTTTGCATAACCTAAACACACAGCATTTTTTTCTTTTAATATAGATCGTTTTAAATATTCTTCATACATTAATTTTGATTCTACATAATATTTCCATAAACAAGAAACAACATGACCACTTATAAAAATATTTTTACTAAAATTTGAAACAATGTATCCATAAGGAATATAAACAGTTAGCACTCCTTGTTTGGCAAAATACTCAATACTATGTATCTCCATTACTCCATCATCATAAGGATATGCAAAAAAAATAATGTCAAACATATCATCAAAAGTATAAAAAGCTTTTCCGTCTTCTTGAAAACTTTGCAATACATTTTCATCACCAAACATTTGTTTTGCTTTTATATATTCTTGCTCTACAAATAAATTATCATAATTAGGAATAACAACAAGTTTTGCATCAAAAAGTTCATCTTTCAATAAATTTATAAAAATAGATTTTGTTCCCATCATAGATAATGAAACAACAAAAAAACCTGCTCTGATTTTTTCCCCTCTTGCAACACGTTCTTTTATTTCTTCAATCTTTTTTGCATACAATGATTGATAATGAAAATACACTGAAGGATCTGTCAATTGTGGATGCATAAAAACTCCCCTACGAATATTATCTCAACATAATTAATAATTCTTGCACATTTTCTACCTTCATGCAAGAACTCATAATAGCCCCCCCTTTTGCTCCTGTTTTTCTTACAGATTTAATATTATCAGGACTTATTCCACCTATTCCAAAAACTGGAATTTCTTCCGAAAGAACCTTACAAACACGTTGCAAAAATTCCAATCCACGTGGTTCTAAACCTTTTTTGCAATCAGTTACAAAAATATGCCCAGCAATAATATGTGATATTGCAATATCTTTTTTTGTATTTGCAATATAATGAGCTTCCTCTACACTATGAATAGAAATTCCCACAGGAACAGGGCTAAAAGATAATTTTTCATACATAAAAAAAGGAAGCTGCACAGGTAAATTAAGTTTACAAGCAAGCTCAAAATCTCCATTTAAAAACAATGGCGTATTATAATGGGAAAATCGTTCTTGTAATTCTTTAGCTAATTGTTCATATTCTAGTTTTGAAAGTTCTTTTTCCCGCAAAATAAAAGCAAAAACTTCCTCTTGCATAATTTTTTCAACACGTACAAAAAAGTCCTCAACACATACAGATTTTTGACTGACACAAATAATATTTTTCATATTTCTTATAGTTAGGTTTTATTTTAGAAATACACTCTAATTATAATAAAAATTTTAAAAAAGACTTTTTATAAAAAGTTCTTCCTCTTATTAACAAAAAAATTATAAAAAAGGGTAACATTTGTTACCCCTTTATTTTATACATAAAGATAATCTGTCATTGCTACTTGTAAGCCCATACTTTGCACTTTTTCCACTATTTCATCTACACTTCTGCCATCAGAAATAATAAATTGTGCATCACCTTTTTCTTCTTCACTATGCCCACCAACACCTGTTTTTACTCCAGCAGAAATACGCGTTGCACAAATATTAATAGCATTATCTCTAAATTTTGCTCCCTCACGAGTAGAAATATTTAATCCTGCAAACGGCATAAATAAACGATACGCACACATAACTTGCAACAGTTGTCTTTCATGGACATCTTTTGGATTAATAGTATCATCATTAACAATAGGACGTAAGCGTGGGCAAGAAAAAGAAACTTCCGCATGAGGATATTTTTTCTGCACATAAAAAGCGTGTAATCCCGTAGCAAAAGCATCTTTTCTAAAATCATCAAGCCCAAGCAATGCACCAAAACCTACCCCACGCATACCCCCTAATAATGCACGCTCTTGAGCATAAAAACGATAAGGATAAACTTTTTTAGGTCCTGATAAATGCAATTCATCATAATGTTCTACATTATATGTTTCTTGATAAACAGACACAAAATCAGCACCTGCTTCATGCACAATACGGTATTCATCACTATTCATAGGATAAACTTCAATACCAACAGTCGTAAAATATTTACGGGCAATTTTACAAGCTTCTGCAATATATTCAATAGAAGATTTTACACGATGTTCCCCTGTTAAAAGAAGAATTTCTTGTAATCCTGTTTGCGAAATAGAGCGAAGCTCTTCTTCCATTTCTGTAAAAGTTAAACTACCACGACTAATTTTATTTTTACAATTAAAACCACAATAAACACAGTTATTTGCACAATAATTTGCAATATATAATGGTGTATATAAGCAAATGGTATTTCCAAAACGTTTTCTTGTTTCTATTTGTGCTTTTATGGCAATTTCTTCCAATAAATTTTGTGCAACAGGAGAAAGCAATGCTGCAAAATCACGAGGTGTTAGATTAAAACTATCTTTTTTTAATGCTTCGTGTACATCAGTTACGGTAAACGTATCAAAGTCTATACTTGCAACTTCTTCAAGCACTTGATTCATCATACTATGATCAAGTTGCTCCATATTGGGTAAATATTTAAAACTCATTATCAACCCCTATTCATCTAAAAAACCAGTTAAAGGAGAAGAAGCAGAAGCTTTATCCTTTACACGTCCAAGACCTGCTAAATATGCAGTTCTTCCTGCTTCAATAGCACTTTTAAATGCCCTTGCCATAGCTGGTACATCACCTGCTGTGGCAATAGCCGTATTTGCCATAATAGCAGAAACACCCATTTCCATAGCTTCACAAGCTTGAGAAGGTCTGCCAATACCTGCATCAACAATAATAGGAAGTTCTATTTCATCAACTAAAATTTGAATAAATTCTTTTGTTACTAAACCTTTATTAGTTCCAATAGGTGCACCTAATGGCATAATAGCAGCAGCTCCTGCATTTACCATATCACGAGCTGCATTCAAATCTGGATACATATAAGGAAGAACAATAAAACCTTCTTTTGCCATCATTTCTGTTGCTTTTGCTGTTTCATAATTATCAGGCAAAAGATATTTTGATTCATGGATAACTTCAACTTTTACAAAATCACCACAACCACATTCACGTGCTAAACGAGCAATACGCAAAGCCTCATCAGCATTTCTTGCCCCAGAAGTATTTGGAAGAATGGTTACACCCTTTGGAACATAATCTAAAATATTACCAATTCCACCTGCATTTGCACGGCGTAAAGCAAGAGTAATAATTTCAGCTCCAGCCTCGCCTACTGCTGCATTAATAATATCTAAAGAAAATTTTCCAGAGCCTAAAATAAAACGTGATTTAAAAGTATGTGAACCTAATTTAAATACATCTTCCATTACGCACCGTCCTTATATGGTTTCATCATTTAAAATTAATCGCATAATTTGTGTGGCTTGCATTGCAGCACAAAGAACAACCCTAGGAGCAAAAAGACAAGAATTAGCTACATCACTCATTCCGTCACCACATACATAATAACGTTTCATAGCTTTTTGCACTTTCATTAAATTTGCACTTTTTGTGCCTGCCATACCATTACCTCCAATTAAATACGTTTGAGGTAATTGTGTAAGCACTGCCTCTGCCAACATGGCTTTTTGATCTGCTTTATCAAAAGCTTCACAAATAATTTGTGCATGATTAAAAAGAGTTACAACATTTTCAGGGACAACTTTTTGTGTATAACAATGATACACAGCATAAGGATTTACCCGCATAAGTTGTTCTTTTAATGCCTTTGTTTTTTCTTTACCTATATCTTGCAAATCATAATGCTGTCTATGAATATTTGTTTCATCAACAACATCAAAATCAACTAATGTTAACGTTCCAATTCCAAGCCTTGCAAGCATAACTGCAACATGAGAACCAAGTCCACCAAGACCAGCAATAGCCACATGAGCTTTTTGAAAAAGTTCTTGCTTTTCTTTTCCATGTCGCTTTTCTTGCACTAAATAATAGCTTTCTTTATCAAACATTATGCTTAACCACCGCCAACAAAACAAACTATTTCTATTTTATCTTCATTAGTAAGCAATTCTGTTGCAAAATTCGCTCTTGGAACAATAATACCATTTTTTTCCACAGCAACGTGCTCTACTTTATGCCCTAAACTTTGTATATACTCCAATAAAGTCAAAGACTTTTCTAATATAACCTCTTTTCCATTTATAATCATAAAAAATCCTACTCATTAATATCACACAAACTTATGAAACTATTTTTTTATTTTGTCAATACTACCATAAAAAATTTATAACTTTATTAATAAATTTTATATATAAAACTTATTATAAAATAAAATATAATAATAAAATACTACTTTATTTTTTGTATAAAATTATTATAATACTATTCATATTACTTACAAATAAAAATTTTTATATACTTTTTTTCTTTATATTTTATATTATTATAATTATATTTTCTTTATTTATTATTTATACCATATAAAAAAGAGCAAGCTTTTTTATTTTAAGCCTGCTTTTTATTTTTTAACTGTATAAAGACTATACTTTTTATTTTTACGACTGTAATTTTATATATAATAAAAAAATAAGAGTAATACAAAAGTTCTTTTTGCTTTTCTCTATTCTTTTTATTCAATATAACAACATTATTAGGGTGTGTTTCTAAATTAATTTTATTCTATTTTTTCTTTGGGGAAAATAATTTTCCCAAAGCCCCCTTAATCAGGTAAATTTATCTATATTAGAACATAAAAAGCCTTTTTTCTCAAAAATAAAAAAAGCTATTTGTTTTTATCTATTGAATATAACTTGTTTTTAATAAAATTTAATACTTACAAATAAACTAGAAATACAATTTATTTAATTTTTTATTTATTCCATCAAAAATAGCTTGACAAAGAGGTTTTATTCTTCCTTTATACCCTTTAAATTTTTTAGAAAAGAATAACGTAAAAATAAAAACAAAACTTAAAAGTATTGTCCACGAATTTTCTTTTCGCATAATATAAAATCTATTTCTAATATAAAAATACTCTCGTTCTGCGGATAACTCAGGATCATCCATTACATTTAAAACAGGAGTTAATTGTACAGCATTAGGGGCATAATGATTTACCCTTGCACCCGGAGCCCAATTTAACGCAAAGCCTGCTTTTTTAGCACGCAGACCATACTCTACATCTTCATAAAATATAAATAAGCGTTCTTCAAATAACCCAATAGCATTAATAAGTTCACGTGTAACAAGAAAAGAAGCACCACAAACATAATCAAGTTTTTGTGCTATTTCCTTTCGTTCTGTATGTGCAAATTTATCAAAGCCACAATCTAAATTTTTTGCTTTTCCAGCCCATTTACGCCATACTCCACCACCAGCACATTCTTGCAATCCATTTGCTTTATAAAAAAGTGTAGAACCAACTAAACCAATTTTCTTTTCTGATTCATCAGTTAAATGCTGTAATAACGCAGATAAAGCATAGGGTTCTGGTTCTGTATCATTATGCATAAGCCAAAAAAAATCACATTCATTATCATATAAAACAAAACGCAATGCCTCATTAAAGCCTGCTGCAACACCTTTATTTTCTTCTAATCTCAAAAAAATATAATCAGCACCACTTCTGTCGGTTGCATAAACTTCCACTGGAGCTGCAAAATTATGTTCCTGCGTAAATTCTATCCACTTTTCAAAAATTTTATCCGCAAATTCATTACCAGAACCATTATCACAAAGAATAATACGTTTTGGAACTTCTGTTTGTTTATGAACTGCTTTTAAACAATTTAGTGTTTTTTCAACATCTTCATAAGTTAAAATAATAGCAGCTACTTTTTCTGCACTCATAAAAGCTCCAATTTTTATTTTTTATTATAATAATGAAGTACAACAAGTATTGAATTATAAATTCTATACAGTAAGAATATCAAAAAATCAATATGAAAGAGAAAAAATAAGTAAAATTTCTACGATAAGAAATACAAAAATAATATCTACATAAAATCGTTGACCTAAAACGCTTCACTCTCTGAAAATAAAAAAAAGAGTTGGCTTACTAAAAAAATGTGAAACTAAAGTCATTGCTTAGAAATACAAAGTAACTACCCAAAAAGCGACGAAATCGTTTCCCTAAACCTCGTAAACTCGGTATAAGGGAAACGACTTCGTCGCCCTTTGGGTAGCAGCTCTCACCCCCTGCACCCCCAAGCAATGCCCCCCCAAGAGTTCTTTCTGGTACACACTCTTTCAGCAAGTCGCTTTGCTCCTCGCTTCCAGAGAGTGAAACTATTAGGTCAGTGACTTTATGAAATTTTTTTTGTTTTATACGTCTAATATGTTAAAAGAATTATAAATAGTTTGGAAACACACCCTATTTTGTAATTATTTATTATTTCGAAATTTATTATCTTAACTAAGTAAAATATAATATCTTGTATTACAATCTTTTTATTTTGCAGTAAAGCCACCGTCAATCATTATTATTTGTCCTGTAATATAACTTGAAGCTTCACTTGCTAAAAAAATAGTACAACCATATAAATCTTCTAACACACCATTCCTTCCTATACAAGTTTGCTTAGCATTTTTTTCTGCAAGTTCAGGGTTTGAAAAAACAGGAGTTGTTAATGCAGTAGGAAAAAAACCAGGACCAATAGCGTTACAAGTTATCCCTTTAGAAGACCATTGTTCTGCAATAGCTCTTGTTAATTGAACAATTCCGCCTTTACCTGCACCATAAGGAGCACTATTAGCAAAAGCTCGATAAGATTGTAATGAAGCAATGTTAATAATTCTTCCCCAATTTTGTTTAGCCATTACAGGAGCAAGAGTTTGTGTCATAAAAAATGGAATAGATAGATGTAAATTAATTTGTTGTTGCCATGTTTCTGGTGTTATTTCCATAAATGGTTGTCGCAAACTTACACCAGCCGCATTTATTAAAATATCCACAGAACCAAATTTATCCAAAATTGTATTACAACATTCTATTGCTTTTTGGGGAGTTGCTAAATCAGCTACAACATAATTAACTGTAATTCCTTTTTGCTTCATCTTTATTTGGGCTTCTTGTAACATATTTTCTCTTCTAGCAATAAGAATAACATTCGCACCTGCTAAGCCAAGAGCTGTTGCCATAGCCTCTCCAATACCAGAATTTCCTCCAGTAATAACGGCTGTACGATTTTTTAATTCAAATAATGTTTGAATATTCATAAGATTTCTCCTTTTATTCACAAGATGAAATATCTTCAACACATTTACGTGCTGTTTCTCTTCCCCAAAGTAATAATGCAATAACTGCAATAATAAATGTAACTGCCATAAAAATAAATACGGCATTTACTCCACCAACAGAAACAAAATATGCTAAATAATATGTAGCTAATACTCCACCAATAATACGAGAAACAGCTTCTCCGAAACCTGTTCCAACACCACGTAATTCAGTTGGATATTGTTCTGCTATATAAAGTTTACAAACAGGCATAATTCCTGCTCCAAAAAAAGACATAATAGCACCAACTACTAATAACATATTAACAGATTGGATTTGTGTCATAAGAAGTAAACAAGCTGAGCTAATTATTACATAAATACTCCAAATTGGCTTACGTCCATATTTATCTGCTAATGGTCCCATAACTAATGCTCCACCACCACTTATAGCAGCCATAATACCACCTAAAATAAGTGATTTAGAAGAATCAAATCCATAACTAGTTAAAATTGTAGGAACATATACCATAATAACATACCATGTTATTAATCCTGCAGAAAACATTCCCCAAGAAACTAAAGACCTAGATAGAAAAGGTGAAATGAATAACATCTTCCAAGATACATGAGCTTGATTTTCACTAATTCTTTTTAACGAATTTAATACATTTTCATCTACATACGTATCATCATGTTCTACTCCAGCACTTTTTTCAAATTGTTCTACTAAATTTTTAACTTCTTCATACCGACCATTCTTCATTAGCCAACGAGGAGATTCAGGTAAATATTTATAAAACCAATAAATGGTTATTATAGGTAATCCACCAATAATAAAAGGAACTCTCCATGCTGTATCTAAATCAAAATTTTGTATTGCCCATGATCCACATAATGTAGGTAATAAATAAGCACAAGCTAAAATAGCATTGCAAATACAAACTAAAATAGCTCGTTGCTTTGCAGGTGCCAATTCAGAAATCATTAAATATGGTAATGGAAAAACTGCCCCCGCACCTAATCCAGAAATAAAACGCATTGTTATTATCCATATTAAATTCTCAAAAAGACTACCTATTAGAGTAAATAAAGTAAAAATAAAAACACCCCATAATAATACTCTTTTTCTTCCATATTTGTCTGTCAAAAAACCTGCAAATGCTGTACCTATAACAACACCTGCAGTTGAACATGATCCTAATAATCCTAATGAATTTGCATCAAGATCCCAAATTTGTCTCAAAACTAATACAACTTGGCTTATCATACCTATATCAAATGCTTCCATTACCCAACACCACGCCAATAAAATAACAATTGATAAAATAGACTTATTCATTGGAACACGATCTAATCGTGAAATAAGGTTTGCTTCAAGCAGTAACTTACTATTCATTTGAAATCTCCTTTTTTAGATTCTTAAGTCTTATATAATATATATTTAATTTTATAGCAAGTATAAAATATATTTATTAATAAAGTATATGCTAAAAAATACATTAAAATAACTTTATTATTGAATACATAAAACAAAATGCAATATACTAATTAGAAACAACATATCTTTCTAACTTATTTAAAACCTTGAAAAAAAATTTTCTGCTCCCCTCTCAATCATCTTACTTTAACCATTAGAATAAAAGAAGTTCCAAATAAAGATCGTACACCCCTTAAAAAAAGATAAAATGATTACTTTGGAAACATACCCTAGTTTTTTAATTCCTATATTAAAACTAGCTTTTTATTAAAATTTATGTTACATTTCAATTTTGAAAGCAAAATTATTTTAAAAACCTCAAAAAAAGGCTAAAAATAAAAACTATGAACTGGGATTGGGATAAATTACAAGAAAAAAGAAAGCATCAACAAGGTTGGGATTTTGATAAAAATAAAAATACTCCTCCTAAAGATGATTTTGATTTTAATGCTGATGAAGACAAAAAATTTGATGATTTTTTCAATAGAAAAAAAAATAATCAAAACAACAATAACAACAATAACGGAAATGGCAATAATAACAATAATAATGGCTTAGATCCAAAAGATTTTCTTAATAATACAAAAATTCCTGGCGTTAAATGGATTTTTATTCTTGCAGTTTTAATTTGGCTTGGTTCTGGTATTTATATTGTCCGACCAGATGAAGCAGGTGTTGTTCTCCGCTTTGGAGCATATAATAGGACAGAAATAGCAGGCTTACATTATCATTTGCCATATCCTATTGAAAGTGTTGTTCTTCCTAATGTTTCTCGTGTTCGTCAAGCAGAAGTTGGCTTTCGCTCTGTTCAGGCTAATAATGCTTCTTTTCAACAAGGACGCCTACAAAATATTGATGAAGAAGGATCAATGCTTACTGGTGATGAAAATATTGTCAATATTAAATTTAATATTCAATATAATATTAAGCCAGATGGTGCTGTTGATTATTTATTTAATGTTACAGAACCAGATGCTGTTGTTAAAAAAGCAGCAGAAGCTGCCATGCGTGAAGTTATTGGCAGTACCACATTAGATTCTGCTTTAACAGGTGGTCGTGTTGAAATTCAAGATAATGTAGCAAAACTTTTACAAGAAATTTTAGATCGTTATCAAATTGGAGTACAAGTTATAGCTGTACAAATGCAAGATGTACAACCTCCAAAAGATGTACAAGAAGCCTTTAAAGATGTTGCTAGTGCAAGAGAAGATAAACAACGCCTTATTAGTGTTGCAGAAGCATATCGCCGTGATATTCTTCCAAAAGCTCAAGGTTCTGCTGCGGAAATTATCAATAAAGCAGAAGCATATAAACAAACAAGAATTGCAGAATCACAAGGGGAAACTTCTCGTTTCTTAGCTCTTCTTACTGAATATGAAAAAGCAAAAGATATTACTAAAAAACGTCTTTTATTTGAAAGCCTTGAAAAAATGCTAACTAATCCTAGTATGGAAAAAATGATTTTACCTCATAATGGAACAAATCAAATTATGCCTCTTATTCCTATGGGGAATGCAGCAAAAAATATCAACCCTAATATTATTCAAGAATTACAACAAGAACAAAATTTTTCTTCTGTAACTCCTACACCTACCCCAAACGTACGTGAATCTATTAGAGGTATTCGCTAATGAATAATAAATTACCTACACTTATTGTTGCATTATTAATAGTTTTTGGTGTTATTTCCCAATGTGTTTTTATTGTTCATCAAACAGAACAAGCTCTTATTTTACAACTTGGTGAACCTAAAAATGAAGTTTATAAAGCTGGTCTCCATTTTAAAGTCCCCTTTATTGATAGCGTTATTCGCTTTGATGCACGTATTTTAGATTACGATGCAAAACCAGCAGAAGCTCTTACAAGTGATTTAAAAACCATTGTTCTTGATAACTATGCAAGATGGCGTATTATTGATCCATTAAAATTTTATCGTAGTGTACGTACTATTCCAAATGCTCAAGCAAGACTTGATGCTGTTGTTTATTCTCAAATGCGGGCTCACGTTGGACGCTATACTCTCACAGAAGTTGTTGCAAGTGAAAGAACAAATATTATGGATTCCGTTACTAGCCAAGCCTCAAAACAAATGAAAGAATTTGGTATTGAAGTAGTTGATGCTCGTATCAAACGCACTGATTTACCACTTGAAAACCAAAGAGCAATTTATGAAAGAATGAGAGCAGAACGTGAACGTCAAGCTAGACAATATCGTTCTGAAGGAGCAGAAGAAGCAACAAAAATTCGTTCAAAAGCAGAAAAAGAGCGGGCTTTAATTTTAGCAGAAGCCAATAAACAAGCACAAATTATACGTGGTCAAGGAGATGCTACTGCTGCTAAAATTTTTGCTGATGCTTATGGTAAGTCACCAGAATTTTTTGAATTTCAACGCAGTTTAGATGCTATGAAAAAATCCTTTGAAACTAACACAAAAATTATCGTAACAACTGAAAACCCTTTATTTAACTCAATAAAATAGATTATTATAGGACGTAGCTATGGGAACTTTTGATGAAATTTATAAAAGAATTTTATTTGCTTCAAACTGCCAAACACAAATGGAACTTGCTAGTGTCTTAGAAATTAGTCAATCTAGTATTTCTGATGCAAAACGTAGACAGTCTATTCCTTCTGACTGGCTCATAAAACTTTATGATAAATTCGGCGTAAATCCTGATTGGCTACGCGATAAAGAAGAACCAATGTATTTACGTGGTCTTGCTAATATTGATGAAAATGGTAATGGCTATGTAATGGAAGATGCCTCTCGTGGATTTATTTGCAAAGTAGTTAATACTTTTGGTGTCAAAACAGAAAATACTTATAAATTTGACCCTATTGAAGAAATTGTTCTTCCAAAAAATCTACAAAAATGCAGTAACTTTGTTTTTAACTATAATGCTCTTGGTATGGAACCTTCTATCCCTCGTCCTGCTTTAGTAGGTGTTATTACAGCAGTAAATAATAATCAATTCCCTATTATTTCTGGTGAACTATATGCCCTTTTTCTCCCTCAAGAAGGCGTTATCTTTAGAAGAGTTTTTCATAATATAGACAATAATTCTTATACCCTTTGTTTTGATAACGAAAAGCTTCCAAGCAGTACCATAAATCATGAAAGTTTCCATGAAAAACTTTTAGGCAAAGTTGCTTGGATTTTGCATAAGTTTTAATTCATTATTCATTGAATATAGTTATGTTAAAACTTTTCTTATCACTTGCTCTTAGTTTGTTTGTTCTTTTTCCTTGTTATGCGTCTATTGAAAAAATTGAACAAAAAATAACTAGTTGGCAAATAAAACCTAACTCTCAATGGTATGCTTTATACACGGCATTAAAAAAAGATGGTTTTTCTGAAAAAAAATTACAACCTTTTTTTCTTGCATTAGAAAATAATTTTTCACAAAAACCTATGGGAAATAAGGTAAAAGAACTTTATCAAGCTAGATTTGCTCCTAAAAAGCCAAAAACAAAAAAAGAAAAAAAACAAGAGAAAAAAGAAAATAAACTTGGAATACCCTATCCATGGTTTCCCGGTTATGTTACCCCAGAAAATGCAAAAAAATGTAAAAACTTTATAAAAGAAAATGAAGTTTTTTTTGCTAAAGCAGAAAAACAATTTAAAGTTCCACGTGAAGTTCTTTCTGCTCTCATTTATGTTGAAACTTGGCACGGTAAATTTTTAGGAAAATTTAATCCCCTTATAATGCTTAGTAGTATGGCAATTTCCAGAGATTTAGCTATGCTTCCAGATTATACCAAACAATTAAAACTTACACAAAATCAATCACAATGGTTGCAAAATGCAATCAACAAAAAAGCAGATTGGGCTTATAAAGAATTAAAAGCACTTATAACCTATGCTATCAAAAATAATATTGATATAACAAAAACCCCCTCATCTATTTATGGTGCTATTGGGTATGGACAATTTATGCCAAGCAATATTCCTTTATTTGCTATTGATGGTAATAATGATTCTATCATAGATTTGTTTCATGCTCCAGATGCTATTTTAAGTGTCGCCAATTTTTTACATAAGCAAGGCTGGACTACTTTAACCCCTTCTTTTAAAAATCAAGTCAAAGTATTAAAACGCTATAACTATTCCACTGCATACGCACACACCATCTTAGCGTTAGCAAAACTTACCACTCAAACAAAATAGAGGATATTATGTCAGAACATAAAGACAATTTAAAATCAATAGGACCACAAGGATTTTTATTACCTTGTCCTATTTTTTTAGTTGGTACATATCATCAAAATCCTGATGGAGAAAAAATTCCTAATATTATGACTGCTGCATGGGGTAGCCTTTGCTCTGCTCAACCACCTGCTATTATGGTTGCCGTTCGTGGTAGCAGGCAAACACATAAAGCAATTATTCAAAACAAGGCTTTTACTATTAGTATTCCACATACAGGAATTTTACCAGAAATAGATTATTGTGGTATTTTTTCTGTAACCCATGAAAATAAATTTTCCCGAACTAAATTAACTCCAACTCCAGCAGAACACGTTAATGCACCTTATGTAGAAGAATGTCCTATTGTTATTGAATTAACACTCATTAAATCCGAAGATGTTGGCACACATACACTTTTTATTGGTGAAATTATGGACGTAAAAATAAAAGAATCTTGTCTTGATGATACAGGAATGCCAAATCCTAATAAAATGAATATCCCTGCCTATATTCCTATGCTTAGAGAATACTGGGAACTTGGAAAATTTAAAGCCAAAGCTTTTGGCGTTGGAAAAACCATTGCCGC
Source organism: Mailhella sp. (assembly GCA_029258655.1). Classification (GTDB taxonomy): domain Bacteria; phylum Desulfobacterota; class Desulfovibrionia; order Desulfovibrionales; family Desulfovibrionaceae; genus Taurinivorans. The sequence goes on along the minus strand of JARHYD010000107.1, from coordinate 2,181 downwards.
AAGTAAAATTGCTGATTAAAGGAACGATTATATTTTTATCAAAAGCGTTATTACTACCAAATAACATTGGAAATAAGTTAAAGAAATAGTAAATCAGTAACGTTATAAAAATATTTTTTATTTTACAATCCTAATTTAAAAACATACCCTATATTAAAAGTTTTTGAAAAGGGGTTTTAGGGGGAAAACTTTTGCAAAAGTTTTCCCCCTAAAAAATAAATAACTATTTTTTATTTTTCACTACTACCATGTGACAATGCATAGGTATCTTTTGCAATAAAACTACAAATCAATGCTAAAATTGCACTAAACAAAACAAGTCCACACGCAAGCCGATAAGAATTGATAGTACTATACCCTGCTCCTTGAGCATAAACCAAAATATTCCCAAAAAGAACTTGTGTTAATGCTGTCCAAAGAGGATAAAACATATTAAATAAACCAAGAGCAGTACCAGTTAATTCTTTTGGACACGTTTCTTTAACCATAGTATTACAGATATTTGAACCTGAAACACCACACATAAACATAATTCCAAGAATAACAAACATACTATAATTTAAATGCCCTGCTGCCACAACAAAAAGCAAACAAGGAATAAAATAAATACTTGTAATTAAAATAAGGACTTTTTTTCTACTTTTAAAAACAATATCTGATAAAAATCCCACTGAAAATTGTATAAAAATAAGACAAACTCCACCAATGGAAATAACAGAAGATAACTGCATAAAACTATAACTAGAAGTTTTTTGCATATATTCCACAAACCAAAGGTTAATCATCATATAAATAGAACCAGTTGCTACCATTTGCCATAAGCACAAAGGCCAAAACTGTTTATTTCTAACAACAATCATAAGCCCTTGAAAAACACTTTTAAATGTTACTTTCTCTTTTTTCACTATTTGATACGGAGAAACTTCTGGAATAAAAAAGAACCAACACACAGTAAGAGCAAGTAAAATAAAAGCCATTAATATCACTGCACCACGCCATGATAATAAATATACTACAAATAAAAGAGGCGTAGCAGCAAGCACAGGTCCAAGTTCACTAATTCCGCATAATATACTATTAGCACGAGCAAAAGTTTGTGGCGTAAACCAAAGACTTAACATGGTAATAGAAATAACAGATAAAGAAACCCCAACACCTATAAAAAAACGAGAAAAAATAACTTGTATCTGACTTCCAGAAAAAGCAAAACCAAGAGTTGCAATACCTGCAATAAGAGTAAAAATAATTAAGATTTTACGTGGTCCAAAAGCATCTGCCAAAATTCCTGCTGGCAACTGCATAAAACCATAGGAAAACATAGTAGCAGCACTTACAAAACCAATATTTTGAGGGGTAAATGCAAAATCTTGCACCATATAATCTACTAAAACAGTAGGACAGCTTCTTGATAACAAACTAAGCAAGTAACCAATCCCACAAAGAAGAAGTACAAAATAACTTTTTTGCATTTTACCCCCTACTCATTATCATAAAAAGTTAAAAATCAACAACTTGTCCTTTTTCTGCCACTTCTCGTAAAAGCTTTATAGATTCTTCTGCTTCTTGCATATCTAAAATACGCAACGCAAACCCCGCATGAACAATCATATAATCACCAATTTTAGGTTTATTTTCCAATAACATAGTAGAAACGGTTAAAAAAGTTTCCCCTTCTCCAACACGAACCTTTACTATATCATCATCAATAATTTCTATCACACAGACAGGAACAGCTAAACACATACTATCACCTCAAATTTAACTATCTTATTTATATTTTTAAACATTATTCTCATTATAGCTAATTTTTATATTCTTAATAAAAAAAATTTTCCTCTCCTATATTTTATACAATATTTACTATATTCCTATAAAAAACAGAATACTATTTTTATTGAGTTTAAAAATATAAATTAATATACCTTTTTTTTGATACTCTGACAAGATAAAAGAAGAATAAAAACTCTCGTTTGCTAATACTTCAAATTAACATATCTTTATAACATAATAAATTATGTTGTATTTTTTTACCGTTAGTTTATTAATAATTAAATATTTTAATTGTAAACCCAAGTGCGACAGGTATTAAAAAAAAGTAGCCCAATACAAAACCTTTATGTAGAATAATATTTGGATAAACAATACATGGAGGTTTTACTATTGAGCTACACACATCTTACA
>JARHYD010000102.1 GCA_029258655.1 Mailhella sp. | reverse complement strand
GCTTTCCTCTTTCAATTAGTGTAAGATGTGTGTAGCTCAATAGTAAAACCTCCTTGTAGTTGTTCCAAAATATTATTCTACATAAAGGTTTTGTATTGGGCTACTTTTTTTAATACCTGTCGCACTTGGGTTTACAATTAAAAATATAAAAACTTTCTTGGAAGAAAAAATCAGTAAGCTTATGCTCAATAAAGATACTCTTGATTATATTCCTTACATTGGGCAATGGAATGTTTCATTAGATTTTGCAAGCAATACAGCCAATACAGAAATTTGGGGAACACCTGATTATCCCGCAAATAAACTTGTAAAATCATTACTTGAAAATACACCTATACGAGTAATGAAAAATACTGACCAAGTTGATGAAAGAGGTAATCCTATACGCGAATTAGATCAAGAAGCAACAAGTGCTGCAATGCAAAAAGCAGAAGCCATTCAACAAGAATTCAAAGATTGGATTTGGGAAAATGATGAACGCCGTGAACGATTAGCAAAAGTTTATAATGAAAAATTTAATACAAATATTCCTGTAAATTATGATGGTTCGCATATTGAATTGCCTGGAGCGTCAATAGGCGTTTCCTTACGTCCACATCAAAAAAATGTTATTTGGCGTAGTATACAAGAAGGAACAGATCTTTTTGACCATGTTGTAGGAGCAGGAAAAACACTAGCAACAGTTGCAACTATAAAAGAAAGTAAACGCATGGGCTTTATTAAAAAGCCAATGGTTGTTGTTCCTAATCACTTGGTTTATCAATGGCGTGATGAATTTTATAAACTTTATCCTGACGCTAATATTTTAGTTGCTGATAAAGTCGATTTTCTCAAAGAAAATAGAGAACGATTTTTTGGAAGAATTGCAACAGGTGAATGGGACGCTGTTATTATTCCCCATTCTTCTTTCAAAAAAATTGATATGCCCAAAGATTTCCAAGAAGAAATTTTACAAGAACAAATTAACGCAGTTGAAAATTCCTTAACAACCTTATACTCATCTGAGAATTCTAACAAAGCAACAATTAAACAATTAGAACGACAAAAAGAACGTATGCAAGAACGCATTATGAAATTATTAGATAGCGTTGGAACAAAAGGAAAAAATATTGATTTTTCAGATATGGGAGTTGACGCTCTTTTTGTTGATGAAGCTCATGAATTTAAGAATTTAGGCTTTTCTACTTCGCTATCTGTATCAGGTTTGGGTAATATTCAAGGATCTGCAAAAGCATTAGATTTATATATAAAATGCCGTTATTTACAAAAACAAAATAATGGTAAAGGAGTATTTTTCCTTACAGGTACACCAATAAGTAACACTATTGCAGAAGTATATACTATGCAACGTTACTTACAATACGACGCTTTACGAGATAAAGAAATAGCACATTTTGACGCTTGGGCTTCTACTTTTGGAAGAATTTCTTCTAATTGGGAACTTGACGCAACTGGAGTAAACTATAAACTAAAATCTCGTTTTGCTAATTTTGATAATGTTCCAGAATTGCTTGCAATGTATAGAACATTTGTCGATGTTGTAACAAAATCAGATATTGATGAACAAACAAAAAAACAAGGTTTACCTTCACTTACGCCACCTATTTTAAATGATAAACCTATCAATATTGTTGTGGAACGAAGCCCACAACAAGCAGAATATATGGAAGAAATTATCGAACGTATGGAAAGTTTACCAAGAAAAAAACCAAAAGAAGATAATGCTCTAAAAATAACCAATGACGCACGAAAAGCTGGGCTTGATTATAGATTGATTGATCCAACCGCAGAAGATTTTGAAAACTCAAAAGTAAATGTTTGTGCAAATAAGATAGTTGAAATATGGGAACAATCAAAAGAAGATAAAGGAACACAACTAGTTTTTTGTGATTTATCCACTCCAAAAGGTTTAAGTAATACTTTAACTATTAAAGAAACTCATAGTGATAGTGATGACGAAGATCTTGAAAATGATACAGACACTATTAGCATGGACGAATTACTATCTATCAATTCTAATTTTTCTGTATACAATGATTTGAAAGAAAAACTTATAAAAAAAGGAATACCAGAAGAACAAATTGCTTTTATCCATTCCGCTAACAATGATATGAAAAAAGCAAAATTATTTAGTGATGTAAATAATGGTGATGTGCGTGTTCTTATTGGATCAACTTCTAAAATGGGTGCAGGTATGAACGTGCAAGAGCGTTTAGTTGCTGCTCATCACTTGGACGCCCCCTGGCACCTTCTAATTTGGAACAAAGAAACGGACGCATTATTCGTCAAGGTAACAAATTATATGAAAATAATCCTGATTTTAAAATACAAATTTATAATTATGCTACCAAACAAACGTATGATGCTAGAATGTGGCAAACAATAGAATATAAAACTTCTGCCATAGAACAATTTAGAAAAGGTGATGTTCTACAAAGAAGTATAGAAGATGTACAATCAGAAGCAGCCAACGCAGCCGAAATGAAAGCGGCAGCGTCTGGCAATCCTCTTATTTTACTTGAAGTAACGTATAATACAGAAAAACGAAAACTTGAAGCTTTGTATAATCAGCACCAAAAAGCACAGCATAGACTTGATAGTAAAATAAAATATCTATCCAAAGCCGATGAACGGTTAGCAATAGAAAAGCAAAAATATGATATTGCTTGTTCTGTTCGTGATAAAAATTCTGCAAAAGAAAACTATTTTATCA
>JARHYD010000098.1 GCA_029258655.1 Mailhella sp. | reverse complement strand
GGATACCCAACAAGTATACAAAGATCTAAATTACCTATATCAATACCAAGTTCCAATGCACTTGTGGAAACAATACAAAGTAATGTTCCATTACTCATATTTTCTTCTATTTGTCGTCGTTCTTCTGGTAAAAAACCAGATCGATAAACACTAATTTTATTTTTATATGCATTAGCATTATTACAAGCCCAAAGACTAATTAATTCTGTCATTTTTCGTGAACGACAATAAACTATGGTACGTAATTGTCTTTTGAGTGCTGCTTTTATTAAATCAATGGTTAATGTTGAAGGACTTTCTTCAGGATTGAGTAGTAAAATATGTTTTTTTCCTTGTGGTGCACCTGATTCTGCAATTTCTTGTGTATTTTTTATGCCAAGTAAATTTTTAGATAATTCTTTTGGGTTGCCAATGGTTGCAGTACATAGAATATGTTGTGGGTAGGTATGATAATGTTGGCAAATTCTTTGTATTCTACGTAAAACTTGTGCCATATGTGAGCCAAAAACACCTCTATATGTGTGGGCTTCATCAAGAACAATAAATGATAAATTTGCAAAAAATGTTGCCCATGTTGCATGGTGGGGCATAATGCTTAGATGCAACATATTAGGATTGGTGATAATAATATTGGGAATATTTTTTCGTATTTTTTGTCTTTCATAGGGGGTATTGTCTCCATCGTATATGGCAACATTAGGACGCATATTTTGAGGAAAAGTTTCAATGTATTCTAATAAGATATTATATTGGTCTCGGGCAAGTGCTTTTAGTGGAAATAAATAAAGAGCATGAGAACTTGGGTCTTCAAGATATTTTTCTAAAATCGGTATGGTATAGGTAAGACTTTTTCCACTGGCTGTTGGTGAGGTGATAACAATATTGTTACCTTGATTAATAGCGTTAATAGCTTTTGCTTGGTGGCTATATAATTGGGTAATTCCTCTTTTTAATAGTGCTTGTTGTATAAAAAAAGACAGTGGTTTTGTTGGCATTGCAAAACTTGCTTTTTGTGTATCAAAAATTTTATGATATGCGAGTTGTCTTTTCATTTCTTTATTATTTAAAAAAGCTTGGATATATTCTGTTATTGTATTCATTTTTTATTATTTTTATTGTGTGTTTTTATAATAACTTATTATTATATATGATAATTTATTATAATAAAAAGTTATACATTGTTTTATAAAATATTGTTAGAATGCATGAGATATTATTAATATTAATTATTTTTTCAAAGTATTATACTGTGTTGTTATGGTATTTTTTTTTAATGATTTTTATTATTTTCTTTTTTTAATTGTAACCCCAAGTGCGACAGGTATAAAAAAAAGTAGCCCAATACAAAACCTTTATGTAGGATAATATTTGGATAAACAATATACATGGAGGTTTTATTATTGAGCTACATACATCTTACTATAATTGAAAGAGGAAAGCTAGAGGAATATTTCTTCTTAAATTTTAGTTTAGAAAAATTATTAATTTACTTAGGTGATTTCATGCAATTATTGTAACAGAGATAATTATAATTTTGCTTTATACTGTTAAAATGTTACATATCTATCAAATATAATTGAATAAAGAATTTACTCAATATAAATACTTTGTACCAGTACTTACTTATACTGTCAATAGTTTTATTACAACAATTAATAACTATGAACTGTTTGCAAAAACTTTTACTACTGTTAAATGCAGGAAAAATGGTTTTACGGTGGAATTATAACACAAAAATATATGGGAATGACTAAAGCCTTAAAAGCAACTGTTTTTCGTGATATTGAATATTTGGTTTTAAAAAAAAATGCTTCGTCCCTCTGCTAAAGGTGAACGAAGCATTGCTTGTGAGATATTGATTTAATGTGGGTAGATTTAATAATAGTAGATTAAGAAAAAAGGAAATTATTCTAATAAGGTAATTTTATTTGTTTTAATGTAATATGGGGATTCTGTATTGTCTATACATGGATCAATAAATGAACGAGAGAAAAAACTTCTTGAAATCTCATTTGCAGACAAAAGTAACGGTGAAAGGTATTTTTTACTATAATAAAATTCATAAAAATTTTGCTTAAATCTTGAATGTTGTATCAATACACTATTTATAGTTAAAAATTCACTTTGTTGCATATAAAAACTATTACGTTGGATAGCGTCAGAATCAATGATAAGGGCGTTTTCCTCTATCCGACATCTATTAACAAAATTATAACAATAATGGCAAAAATATTCTAATTTACGAGGGAAAAGTTTTTTATCTAGTTTATACATATAATTGCTAGGATTTGTAAATTGAACATTTTCAAAAAGCATATTTTGTGTTGACTCACAAAAAATGCAACTGGAAAAGATAACATCTTCAAAAATGCAATTAAAAAAATGGCATTGATGAAAAATAACATCTGTAAATTTCATTCCAATAAAATGAATATTTGTAAAAGTACATGAACTAAAAATAATATGCGATAAATCTTTTTTCTTCCATTCTCCTTCATATTTTTCTTGAGAAAATATAATTTGTTTTGCTATGGTATTGTATACTGAAATTTTTAATAGGTTACAGTCAGTCCGTAGCATGGCAAAAGTCTTTAAAAAGATTATGCGTGCAAATTGATTTTGAAACGTTTCTTGCAGTTCTTTAAAAATTTCGTTATCTATTTCTTTTAGTTTATTTAAAGTAGATATAATTTCTTTTGTGTCAATTTCGTTTAATTGTAATAAAGAATAAGAATTTTTAATCATATTATCTCTTTTTGGTATTAGGAAAGGTGCAAATAGCACCTTTCCTAATGGGTTGAGGTTATTTTATGTTATAATATTCAATTAACCACCAAGCAAACGTTGGAAGATCATATTCATCATCAAATTTTAAATTCTTTTTACAAAAGTAAACAAAATTATCTGCATCAGTAAACCAGTTATTTCCTTTCTCTCTATTATAATTATCCAATTCTTTTTTTAACAGTTCTGAAAGTCGGATAAGCTTGTTATGATCGCAAACAGAAGCAACTTGATAGGGTAAAAAGTTTAGAATAACTCTATTAATTGCAGCTGGTTGTCCATTTAATTTTAATTCTTTTTCAAAAAATGTTTTTACAGCAAGATAATCTTTACCTGTAATATTTTTTTCTTTTAAAAGGTGAGTTCTGATAATTTCTTTTACTTTATTCCAGTTATTATAGATTGTTTGGCATTGTTTTTTTGAGAATTTTCCCCTTACTAATTTTGCAGAACCACTTTCTTTATCATAAAAACATTTATTTAATACTTGAGGATCCCATTCTTCGATTGTTTCATATTTTAGCATACAATCTCGATATTCTTGTGTAGTTTCTTTTTTGGTTTTTACCCATTCCATAAATTGAGGACTTGTTTTTGCAGTATCGTACAAATGTTGAAAATTTTCTAGGTTCATGAAAACTCCTTATTAAGAAATGAAAAAATATAATTATAAAAGTAGATTTTGTTTAATTATAACATCATTGTCTTTAAATTGTAAACAGTGAAAAAAATTTTTTTATAAATTATTTTAAAATTAATAGAATTATGAGTTTATAATGGGATATTAATGTTAGCTTCTATTTAGTATTATAAGAGAATGATATATTCTTACCTTTTTATAACGAGGTGAGGATATTAAGAATAAATTTTAAACTAATAGGAGTTGTATGAATGATGCTTGTTTTTTGGATACTATATAATCAATACAAATTATGCTAAATCCCTATCTTTATTTTAAGCAAATAACAATACAAATATTATCTTTTTTCATAATTATATTTAAGCCAAATAGAGCAATAAAAACTTGTTAACTAGCAGAAAATAACGTATTTTTATATAAGATGATGAGTAAGGATTAATTATAAAAGAATATAAAGCAAGGATAGCAGATACTATATTACAGAAACGTTTACAAAGTAAAGGTGCTGTTTTAATTGAGGGAGCAAGGTGGTGTGAAAAAACAACCACAGCAAGTCAAGTAGCAAAAAGTATTTTATATATGCAAAATCCAGCAACCAAACAGTAACATCTTTTAATGTCAGAACTTAATCCTAGTAAGCTTCTTGAAGGGGATACTTCACGTCTTATAGATGAATGGCAACTTGATCCAAAACTTTGGGACGCCATTCGTTTTGAGGTTGATCAGTGAGATGAATTTAATCAATTTATTCTTACAGGTTCGGCTGTACCTGCTGATATATCCAAAATCACACATTTAGGAATAGGCAGAATAGTGCGTATGATAATGCGTTCTATGAGTTTATTTGAATCAAATGAAAGTACGGGAAGTATTTCATTATGAGAACGAATTTGTACGAGGAAAATTACATGTAAATGGTATTAAGTTTTTGGAGCTTTGCTAAACGTAGATTAGCAAAATTTAATGGTTTAACAGATGATAAATTTATATTGCATTTAAAAGAATATGAATGCAGATTTAATTTTAGAAATGAAAATTTTACAAAATTTATAGAAAAACTTTATTTCAAAAATAAAAAGTGATGGTCTAGACCCTTATTTTTAATAATAGAAAAGAAGAAAAAAATTCTTATTCTATGTTTAGTATAGGCAAATTTATTAAAACTTGTTTCAATAAATTTTTTTGATTGAGGAGCTTGGGGGAAATCATTTCCCCCAAAAGAAAAAAATAAAATTAATTAGAAACACTTCCTTTAGACAAATATTTTTAAAAACAAATTTGAAACATTTCTTGTAGTCTGTGGATATATCGATGTTTTTC
>JARHYD010000048.1 GCA_029258655.1 Mailhella sp. | reverse complement strand
ATAACCTATTCCATTCTTATCTTCTATTTTTAAAATATAAATATTTTTTTCATTATACGAACCACGAGAAGTATTAACTTGAAAAGCAAAATGCAATGTTTTCTTATAAATTGAAATTTTCATATTTCCTCTTATAATAATCATAGAATAAGTAATTATAATCTTATAAAAAAGAATATTCAACACCATAAAATGGTGATCATATATTACTAATTAATACTTATTATTTATAATTTATAAGAGTTAAATTAATTATAATTAAATTCAAAGAAAGAATCATTCAAATAAGACCAATCACACTTTGGGTTACAATTCAGCAATAAAAAAATAAAAGCTAATCCAACAAAATTATAATAATTCATAATAATAAAGACCAATATAAAATATATATCGGTCTTTATTATGGGATTTAGTAATTAGGAGAGATTATGCACTTTCATATAATCTAGTCATTACAAACTCGTGATGTTTTAGGGCTTCTGCACAAGTTAAACGACCATTTACGGTTTTCATCATCATATCAAGTAGCATATCACCAGCTTGATCTAAATTTATATCACGTCTCAATAAACCTGATACATCAACATCAATATGTTCTTCCATAGTACGAATAGTACGTGGATTTGCAGACAATTTAATAACAGGTACAATTGGATTGCCAATGATATTACCTTGTCCTGTTGGGAAAAAGTGAACAACATATCCTGCTGCAGCTGCAAGGGTTATCATTTCTGCTGCGGCAGAAGAGGAATCCATAAACCATAAACCTGGACCAGTAGGACTATATGCTTTTTCTAAGCACCCTTCTACAATACATTCTTTACCTATTTTTTGAATATTGCCAAGAGCTTTTTCTTCAATAGTAGTTAACCCTCCTTCAATATTACCTTTTGTTGGTTGTGAATCTGAAAGGTCACTTGTTTTATGTTTATCAACAATATTAGCATATCGATCAAAGAAAAATTGAAATTGTTTACGTACTTCCTCATTTTTACAACGAGCTGCAACTAAATGTTCTCCACCAGTTAACTCTGTTGTTTCACCAAATAATAATGTATTACCATTTTTCCATAATTTATCAAAAGCATTACCAACAGTAGGACAAGATGCAATTCCAGAAGTTGTATCAGATTCTCCGCACTTACAAGAAACCCAAAGCTCACTCACTGGGCATTCCACTCTTTGAATTTCTGATGCCCATTGTACAAGTTCTTTTGCTTTTCTGCTTGCTTTTGCAATAGTATTAATATCTCCATTTTGTTCAATACCATAACCAAAAACAGGTTTACCTGTTTTAGCAATACCTTCAACAATTTTATTTGTCCAAGCCTGTTCAATACCAATAACAATTACGGCGGCAACATTTGGATTACTTCCTGCACCAATTAATGTACGAAAATGTAATTCTAAGTCTTCACCAAATTGTAATCTACCATAAGGGTGAACAATAGGAAGCGTTCCTGCTACATTATTTGCAACAGCCATACAAGCTGAATTTGATAAATCATCTAATGGTAAAATAAGAACATGATTACGAACACCCACACGTCCATTTTCACGACGATATCCCATAAATGTATTATTCATATAAATTACCACCTTTTTGTTTTAACATTATGCACGTGTAAATGTTCACCTTTTTTGATTGGAGCAACAACTTTACCAATATCAATACCATATTTGATAACAGTATCACCAACAGCAAAATCTTTAAGTGCAATTTTATGTCCGATTGGAATATCATTAAGAACTGTAAAAGTAGTTGTTTCATCTTCTTGCATAATCCAACCAGTTAAATTTTGACCAGCTTTAATCCCCTCAACTACCACTACACCAACACCATCGCCAGCTTCGTGAACAAGAAAGTCAATCGCCATAATGGTCTCCTCTTTTATAAGTTATAAAATAGAATATTTTCCATTTGCCTATGAACAGGTTATACTATATCTTATATAAGACAGTCAAGTATATTTTATATTTTTTTAAACAACGTTCTAAAATATTTTTTCAATTTTTTATTATAGGTGTGTTTCTAAATTAATTTTTATTTTTCTTGTTTATATAACATTTTCCTCTATTACATAGTATTAAGTTAAGTGTTATATAAGGGGGGGGACTTCCCCTTAAATCCGAAAGTTCCGAGTAGGGGTAAGAAGCTAACGGGGGAAATCCCCCCTAGTGTTTTTGTCTATTTTCCTAAACTTTGTAAACTTGGTATAAGGGAAACGTGACTTCGTTGCCCTTTGGGTAGCAGTTTTCACTTATGCTTTAATCGTTGTGACGTAGGAAGTTGAGGATAACGACAGTAATTAGTTACGCAAAATTAAGTTACATAAATCACTGTCGCTATCTGTAAGGTTCATTTTTCGCTAATGGTTACTGAATCCTCTCAAGTAATGCCTCTAGAGTTTTTTCTGGTACACACTTTTTTAGCAAGTCGCTTCTATAAAGTGAAACTTACTAGGTTAGTGACTTTATGAAAATGTTTTTTGTTTTATAATCTAATATGTTAAAGTGATTATAAATAATTTAAAAATACATCCTAGGATCTGTCTCTAAATAAATTATTGTAACCAGATTAGACATGAAGCAATCATAACTAAAGCTTTGAACGTTATGGAAAGTTTTTCTGAACGCAGTGCAATTCACTTATATGTTTTGAGTTTTGCAAAAAAACATTCAATAAGGTGTCTTTCCTTGTAAGTATGCTGGTCATAAGCTCTTTGTATTTTGCGTTTCGCTGTTGGCGGAATAACTGCTTCCATTTTTTGATTATGAGCTAACTCAATAAATTGATTAACGTCATAAGCTCTATCTGCAAGAAGTTTATCCGCTGAAAGTCCTTTTATAAGGTTTGCTGCGGGAACAATATCATTTACATTACCGG
>JARHYD010000038.1 GCA_029258655.1 Mailhella sp. | reverse complement strand
TAAGATTTATGATTATAGGATTAGAACATGATTTTATTCATAAACCACATTTGCAAGCAGAAGTTCTAGCAAAAGAATTAGGTGAAAAAGCATTGTATTTAATGTTAACAGGTGCTGATCTTTGGTCTATGCAAGCACCTTGTCATGGTGCAAATATGTTGGTTGAAATTTGTAAAAGCGTAACCGAAGATGAAAGAGAAGTTATTTTAAAACGGTTTTTTACACTTGTTTCTAATTTTATTCCAGAATTTGATGAATAAGATTTTTATTTTTGATGAGGGGATATTTTTAACTTATTTATAATTATCAATAAGAGAAAAAAATTACTAACCTTCTATAGGCAAATTTCTTGAAACTTGTTTCAAAAAATTTATCTTATTGAGGGGGATTGGGGGAAATCATTTCCCCCAAAGAAAAAAGAAAAGAAAATTATTTGGAAAACATTCTCTAATATTTTTTATCCCATCTATTATGTATCCAAAACCATTGGCAAGGGTTTTGGAGAATTTGTTTTTCCATTGCTTTTGTATAAAAAGCAGCACTTGTTTTTATTTTTTGTTCACTTGTTCCTTTAAGATTTTTTGTATCAAGAGGTTCTTGTAAATGGAGCATATAGCCATTTTCAAGGCGTTCTAAAAAAATGGGCCAGATAAGAGCTTCTGCTCTGATGGCTAAAAGAGCAGGACCAATATTTACCCTTGCTTCATCATCGAAAAAGGGAATACAGTAAGATTCATGTGAGTGGCTTTTATGGTCAATTAAAAAAGCTACAAGTCCTTTTTTTCTTAATGCTCTTAAAACAGATGTGGCAACAGCTCTATGTCCAATCATGCTTGCACCTTTTGCTTCTCTTTGATCAGCAATAAATTGATGTACAGCAGGATTTGGATATTTTCGTACAACAACAATACGTGGTCTTTCTTTTGGAAATACTTGTCCTAAAAGAGAGGCGAGCAATTCCCAAGAGCCATAATGTCCTGTTGCAGCAACGATTGGTCGATCACATTCTTGAAAGCGTTTCCATAATTCTGGATCTTTTATAAAAAGTTTTTTTCCAGTTAATTCTATACCAAAATCTTTTGTTAATCCAATTTCGGTAAAAGAGCGAAAGGTAGATTGAAAACTTTTATAGGCTATAATTTTTGCATCGTAATACCCTATATGTAAGTGTTCTGCTATGCTATGAATAGTTAATTTTTGTCTTTTTCGTAAAAGATGCCATGCAAAAAAAGCAAGAAAATCCGCTATGGCATAGCTTATTTTTGTACCTAAAAAACGTATTGTTGCACCTAAAAAATATAGTGAACCATATTGTATTTTCTGGGTTATTGTTGTTATTTCTGAAAAGTTAATATCTTCATGTTCTTTTTTCATTTGTTATTTCCATGAGGTGTGATAAAAAAATAATAAAGTTAAATAAAGGTAATTGTCAAAATGAAAATAAGACTTATTTTATAATTTTATAGGAAGATTACTTGCTAAGTAGGGTAAGTTTCTGTTATACTTTACAAGAAAATAAAAATATGTACTGACGTAGTGGCTACATTACATATTAGTATAAGCAAAAGCAAAATGCCACGGAGGAAACTTTGAATAACGGTTTTTCAAAAAATCTATTAGTTTGGGTCTTAATTGTACTTGCCGCAATGGTGGTTTTTAATTCTTTTAATGGTTCTTTTAATACTTCCAAACAAGTTATGAGTTATAGTGACTTCCTTAGTGCTGTAAATAGAGGGGAAGTTTCTGAAGTTGAAATTCAAGAAAAAAATATTACATTTAAAAATCAATCTGGTCTTATTTTTCAAACCTATTCACCTGATGATCCAGAGTTAGTTTCACATTTATTAAGTAAAAATGTTCGTATTGATGCAGTAGCACCAGAAGAACCTTCTTTACTTGTTTCTGTTTTAATGTCTTGGTTCCCTATGCTCTTGCTTATTGGTGTGTGGATTTTCTTTATGCGTCAAATGCAGGGGGGTGGCGGAAAAGCCATGAGTTTTGGTCGTTCTCGTGCTAGAATGATTGATCAAGATAAAGCAAGAGTAACGTTTGCTGATGTTGCAGGTGTTGATGAGGCAAAAGAAGAACTTTCTGAAGTTGTTGAATTTTTATCAAATCCTAAAAAATTTACACGTCTTGGTGGGCGTATTCCTAAAGGAGTGCTTTTAGTAGGCCCTCCTGGTACGGGGAAAACTTTGCTTGCTCGTGCTGTTGCTGGGGAAGCTGGAGTGCCTTTCTTTTCTATTTCTGGTTCTGATTTCGTGGAAATGTTTGTTGGTGTTGGTGCATCTCGTGTACGTGATCTTTTTATGCAAGGAAAGAAAAATGCACCTTGTTTAATTTTTATTGATGAAATTGATGCTGTTGGCCGTCAAAGAGGTGCTGGACTTGGTGGTGGACATGATGAAAGAGAACAAACATTAAACCAAATGCTTGTAGAAATGGACGGCTTTGAATCAAATGAAGGTGTTATTTTAATTGCAGCAACGAACCGTCCTGATGTTTTAGATCCTGCTTTACTTCGTCCCGGACGTTTTGACCGTCAAGTGGTGGTTTCAACGCCAGATTTACGTGGACGTCAACATATTTTAGGTGTGCATACTAAAAAAACTCCTATTGCTCCTGACGTGGATATTGATGTTTTAGCTAAGGGAACTCCTGGTTTTTCTGGTGCTGATCTTGAAAATTTAGTTAATGAAGCTGCATTGCAAGCTGCAAAGAAAAATAAAAATCAGTTAAATATGGCTGATTTTGAATATGCAAAAGATAAAGTTTTAATGGGTAAAGAACGTCGTAGTCTTGTGCTTAGTGATGAAGAAAAACGTATTACAGCTTATCATGAAGCAGGTCATGCTTTAGCGGCTGTTTGTTTACCAAAAACTGATCCAGTACATAAAGTATCTATTATTCCTCGTGGTCGTGCTTTAGGCGTTACTATGCAATTACCAGAAGAAGATCGTCATGGGTATTCTAAAAATTA
Organism: Mailhella sp.; assembly: GCA_029258655.1. Lineage (GTDB taxonomy): Bacteria > Desulfobacterota > Desulfovibrionia > Desulfovibrionales > Desulfovibrionaceae > Taurinivorans. The sequence continues at coordinate 29,444 of JARHYD010000038.1, read as the reverse complement.
TTTACGTAATAATTTAGTTGTATTACTTGCTGGTCGTATGGCTGAAGAACTTGTAATGGACGATATTACAACTGGTGCTGGTAATGATATTGAACGTGCATCTAAAATGGCTCGTAAAATGGTTTGCGAATGGGGTATGAGTGATAAGATTGGCCCACAAGCTATTGGTGATAATGGGGGTGAGGTATTCTTAGGAAGAGAATGGACTCACACGGATTCTGTAAGTCAATCTACTGCTCAATTAGTGGATAGTGAAATTAAGTTTTTTATAGAAGAAGCTCGTAATCGCTGTCGTCAAATTTTAGAAGAAAATATTGATAAACTCCATGCTATTGCTGCTGCATTATTGGAAAGAGAAACTATTTCTGGTGATGATATTCAATGCATTATGCAAGGAAAAGAACTTCCTCCTTTTGATATAAATAGTTCTAGTGATAAAGTGGAAACTAAAAAACAAGAGGAAAAAGATACTTTTACGTGGGAAGATGAAAAGAAAGTAGACAATGTATCCAAAGAAAAGGATAATAGTGAAAAAATTGATACAACAGAAAAAACTGATGTAACAAATGATAAAAAGGATACAATGTAGTGAATAATACATTGCAGTATAGGGGTGAGGCGTTAACGCCCGCCCCTTTTTATGTTTGGGGTATTGTAAATACAACGCCAGATTCTTTTTTTGATGGTGGGCAATATTTAGAAAGTGAAAATGCTATTTTTCATGCTCAAAAGCTTTGGGAGCAAGGAGCAGCTATTCTTGATATAGGTGGTGCTTCTTCAAGACCTGGAGCAAAAGATGTCAGTGCAGAGGAAGAATGGGAACGTATTTTTCCAGTTATTCAAGCCGTACAAAATTTTTCTTTACCAAGTAAAGGTGCTGAAAATTTGCGAACAGATATTGTGCCGTTATCTTTTGCTGATAAGCCTTTAATTTCTATTGATACATGGCGAGCAGAAGTTGCTGAAAAAGCTTTACAACAAGGTGTTGAAATTATAAATGATATTTCTGCATTTGCATGGGAGGAAAAGCTTTTATCTGTGGTTGCAGATTATAAGCCTATGTATGTTTTAATGCATTGTCAGGGAAGACCTCAAACAATGCAACAAGCTCCACAATATCAAGATGTTGTCAAGGAAGTGTATGAATTTTTTGAACAAAAAATGAATATTCTTGTAAAGGCAGGACTTCCAGAACAAAATATTATTTTAGATCCTGGTATTGGCTTTGGAAAAACGCTTGAGCATAATCTAAATTTATTGAAAAATATTAAGGTATTTGCTACATTGCAAAGACCAATTTTGCTAGGTATTTCACAAAAATCTTTATTTGGGCATTTATTAGGGCTTGATAAAGATAAAAGAAGTATAAGTACACAAGTTTGTACTGCATTAGCAATGGAAAAAGGTATTATTCACCATAGAGTGCATGAAGTTGCACATACAGTCCAAACATTAGCATTAACCTATGCAATAAACTAAGAAGGAATACCATGATTGGTTTTGAGCAATTTCCTATAACCTTTAGAGATATTATTGATATTTTAGTTGTAACATTTTGCTTTTATTATCTTTTACGTTTAGTAAAAGGGACTAGAGCTATGGCTGCAATTAATGGTTTATTTTTACTTTTTATTATTTATGCTCTTGCTAAGGGGTTAGGATTATTTACTCTTTCATGGTTATTAGAAAACTTTTTTGGCTCATTATTTCTTGTTATTGTTATTTTATTTAGTGCTGATATTAGGCAAGCTTTGGCAGGTATTAGTATACGTTCTTTTTTTAAAAAACGTGAAAAATTAGGGGATAATATTATTAAAATTCTTGTTCAAACGTGTGAAGAATTAGCAAAAAAACGGGTAGGAGCAATTATTGTTCTTGAGCAAGAAGTAAAACTTGGTGATTTGCTTAGTCGTGGTGTGAAACTTGATGCTCTTTTATCTGGAGAACTTTTACATACTATCTTTTTTCCAAATACAGCATTGCATGATGGGGCTGTTATTATTAATCAACAAGGAAGAATAATTGCTGCTAGTTGTGTTTTACCTTTAACACAATCACAAGATAGAAAAAAATTTGGAACAAGGCATAGAGCAGCTCTTGGTTTATCAGAAGTAAGTGATAGCATTATTTTAGTTGTTTCTGAAGAACGTGGAGAAATAACGGTTGCACAAAATGGTCGTCTTTCCAATCCATTAAATGGCGAAAGATTAGAAAGGATTTTAAGTAATGTTCTCGTTTAAAAAATTTTCTTTTGATATAACAAAAGGTAAAGAATTTTTTTCTACCATAAAAGAATTGTTTTCTAATATAAAATATATTCAAGATATGAAAATATTTTCTTTATCATTTGTGATAGCGTGTGCTTTGTGGTTTATTGTTGTTGGTAGTTCACAAATTGAAGGTGATATTCATTTGAGAGTTGAGTATACACAATTACCAGATAATCTTATTATTACAAAAGGACTTGAAGATTCTATCCGAGTTCGGGTGAGAGCTTCTACTGAGTTATTGCGTAGTTTGCAAAATAGAGATATTTCTTATCCCGTGCAATTAAGTCAAGCGACGGTTGGAGCAAATGTTTTTCCTGTAAAAGTAAATGCTTATGGTGATTTTAAAGGTTTAGAGATTTTAAGTGTTTCTCCTTCTTATTTATTGTTAGAAACAGATTTATTACTTGAAAAGAAAGTTCCTATTGAAATTGATTTTACTCAAAAAGAAAATGATGATTTGTATATTCGTAATTTAAAATTATCTCCTTCTGAAGTAACATTGCGAGGCCCAAAAGAAAAAATTGAATCTATACAATCATTAAAGGTTAAATTTGATATTAATCAAATAGAAAAAGCTGGTTCTTATTCAAAAAATTTACCACTTATTTTACCTGAATATGTTGAAGCAGATAATCCAGTTACAACATTAAGTTTTGAAACGTGGTATGATTTAGTGCCAGTAAATCTTAGTCGATTAGTACAGTTAGAAAAAGGTGGAGAAGATTTTACAACAATTCCTAAAACAGTTAATATTGATTTAGAAATTCCAGAAAGTAAGGTTGATACTTTTAATGTTGATCCTTCTTATATGGCACAAGTAAGAGCTATTATACAATCAAATGCAGCATACACTGATGGTCAATCTTTGCCTGTACATATTAATTTACCAAAAGGGGCAAAATTATTATCTGTAAATCCTGTGTATGTGAAAATAGTAAAAAGAAAGAAATAGGAAAAACATGAAACGTTTTTTTGGTACTGATGGTATTCGAGGTTATGTAAATAAAGCTCCTATGACAGCTGATATGGCATTGCGTTTAGGGCTTGCTGCTGGTACATATTTTTGTGATGGAAAGCATAGACATAAAGCTATTATAGGAAAAGATACGCGTTTATCTGGTTATATGTTTGAATCTGCTTTAACGGCGGGTTTATGTGCTGCTGGTATTGATGTTTACCAAGTTGGGCCAATGCCTACACCTGCTATTGCATTTTTAACAAAAAATATGCGAGCAGATATAGGGGTGGTAATTTCTGCAAGCCATAATCCTTACCATGATAATGGAATAAAATTTTTTGATAAATATGGTTATAAACTTCCAGATAATGTGGAAGACAATATTGCACAAATGGTTTTGAATAAAGATTATGAATGGGATTATCCTGAAGCTGATAAAATAGGACGAGCAAAGCGTATTTTTGATGCTCAAGGCAGGTATATTGTTTATATAAAAAATAGTTTTCCTGAATATCTTAATTTAAATGGGTTACGTATTGTTATTGATTGTGCTAATGGTGCTAATTATAAAATAGCTCCTCTTGCTTTGGAAGAATTAGGAGCAGAAGTTATTACTATATCTAATACACCAAATGGGACTAATATTAATTTGCAATGTGGTTCTTTATATCCAGAATATGTGGCTGAAAAAGTTAAAGAAGTACGTGCTGATATAGGGTTAGCATTAGATGGTGATGCGGATCGTCTTATTGTGGTTGATGAAACTGGTAAGATTCTTGACGGCGATCAAATTATGGCAATTTGTGCTGAATATTTAATGGATAAAGGTCGTTTAAAAAATAATACCTTAGCAGCAACATCTATGAGTAATATGGCATTAGAAATTTTTATGGCGAAAAAAGGGGGGACTCTTATTCGCACTAATGTTGGGGATCGCTATGTTGTGGAGGCTATGCGACAATTTGATTTAAGTCTTGGTGGGGAAAAATCAGGACATTTAATTTTTCATGATTATAGCACAACTGGGGACGGTCTATTAGCTGCCTTACAAATTTTAGCTATTATGCGAGAATCTGATAAAAAACTTTCGGAATTAGCCCAAAAATTAGAATTATATCCACAAGAAATGGAAAATGTATATATTACAGAAAAGCCAGATTTAGCAACAGTTCCAGCTATTCAAGAGGCAATTAAACAGGCTGAAAGTGAACTTGGGAAATATGGTCGTGTTGTTTTACGGTATTCTGGTACTGAAAATTTATGTCGTGTAATGGTAGAAGCTCGTGATGAAAAGCAAGTAAAGCAGCTTACACAACAATTAGCCCATGTTGTACGAACAGCATTGAATAAAGAAAAATAGAGATAGGAAATGCAAAATATCAAAAAAGTTGTTATTCCAGTAGCAGGACATGGAACTCGTTCTTTACCAGCAAGTAAAAATGTGCCTAAGGAAATGTTGCCAATTTATAATAAGCCTGTAATTCAATATGTTGTAGAAGAAGCTGTACAAGCTGGTATTCATGATGTTGTTTTTGTAACAAGTAAGGAAAAAACAGCTCTTGAAGATTATTTTGATCATCATTTACCTTTGGAAGATGTACTTGCACGAACAGGGAAAAATGATCTTTTAAAAACAGTTCGTGACCTTGTAGAAATGGTTACAGTAATGAGTGTTCGTCAAAAAAGACAGCTTGGTTTTGGTCATGCTGTATTGTGTGCTAAAAGTATAGTACAAAATGAACCTTTTGCTGTTATGGTTGGTGATGATATTATTTTAGGTGAAGATTGTGGATTAAAACAACTTATTGAAATAGCACAAAAAGAAGATAAACCTGTTATTGGTGTTATGGAAGTAGACCCTAGCATGGTTTATAAATATGGCATTATAGCAGGAAATACTCGTTCTGATGGAATTATTGAAATAACAGAAATGGTAGAAAAGCCTAGTGTTGAAAAAGCCCCTTCTAATATGGCTATTATTGGTCGTTATGTTTTATCACCAGAAATTTTTGATTATTTAGAAAAAGGCAAACCTGGACATGGTGGAGAAATTCAATTAACAGATGCTCTTAACGCATTAGCAAAGGATAGAGGTATGCTTGCTGTTCCTGTAAAAGGAAGACGTTTTGATGCAGGGGATTTATTGGACTTTTTATCTGTGAATGTGTATTTTGCGTTGCAAGATCCAAAAATGAAAGATGCTATGCATAATAGATTGCAGGCATTATTACAAGAATTTTCAAATAATTAGGAGAATATATGGCACTTAGTATCGGTATTGTTGGTTTACCAAATGTAGGTAAATCTACACTTTTTAATGCATTAACAAAGGCTCAAAATGCACAAGCTGCAAATTATCCTTTTTGTACTATTGAACCTAATAAAGCAACCGTTTCTGTGCCTGATAAGCGTTTAGAAGCCTTAGCTGAAATTGTTAATCCTCAAAGAATTTTAAATGCAACTGTTGATTTTATTGATATTGCAGGGCTTGTACGAGGAGCAAGTAAAGGAGAAGGGCTTGGTAACCAATTTTTAGCGAATATTCGTGAATGTGCAGCTATTTTGCACGTTGTGCGTTGTTTTGAAGATGAAAATATAACCCATGTTGACGGATCGGTAAATCCAGCACGTGATGTAGAAACTATTGAAACAGAATTAATTATTGCTGATATTCAATCTGTAAATAAAAGAATTGAACGACTAACAAAACAATTAAAAGCAGATAAAGAAGCAGCAAAAAGTCTTGATGAATGTAAACGGTTACTTGAATTTTTAGATCAAGGAAATATGGCAAGTAAATTTGATATTCCAGAACATAATGATCATTTTAAACAAGTATGGCAAGAGCTTAGTCTTTTGACAGCAAAGAAAATTATTTATTGTGCAAATGTAGATGAAGCTGGACTTGAAACAGAATCAGAACACGTTAACGCTCTTCGTGAACTTGCAAAACAACATGATAGTGAAATGGTTATTGTTTGTGCTAACCTTGAAGCAGAGCTACAAGGGTTATCACAAGAAGAACAAAATGAAATGTTAGCGTCCTATGGTATCGAAGAAAGTAGTCTTGTTAATGTTATTCGAACAGGGTATCATACGTTGGGTTTATGCAGTTATTTTACAGCTGGGGTGCAAGAAGTACGAGCTTGGACTTATAAAAATGGTTGGAAAGCTCCACAATGTGCTGGTGTTATTCATACAGATTTTGAAAAAGGTTTTATCCGTGCAGAAGTAATTGCATACGAAGATTATATAAAATATAAATCCGAAGCAGCTTGTCGCAGTGCAGGTGTTTTACGTGTAGAAGGAAAAGAATACGTAGTACAAGATGGTGATGTTATGCATTTCTTGTTCAATGTGTAGGAGGTAATGTGGATTTTACAGAAAAAGAAAAAAAAGTATTAAGTATAGTGCAATTTAATTTACCAGATACGCTTAATCCTTATCAAGATATAGCCAAAGAAGTTGGACTTACAGAAGATGAAGTGATTGCTTTACTTAAACGGTTAAAGGAAGATGGAACTATTCGTCGTTTTGGGGCAAGTATAAAACATCAAAAAACAGGCTACAATAATAATGCTATGGTTGCATGGAAAATTAATGAAGAACAAATTGATGAAGCTGCAGAATATGCAACAAATCATCAACGTATTTCTCATTGTTATTTTCGTCCAAGTTCTGCTCCTGATTGGCAATATACACTTTTTACTATGATACATGGAAAAACAAAGCAAGAATGTTTTGATGTTGTTGAAGAATTAAGAGCTAATACTTGTTTAGATGAATATGCTATATTAGAAAGTTTGAAAGAATTAAAGAAAACTTCTATGACTTATTTTGATGATGAAGAATAAGGAATATTTATGAATATTGAAAAATCAAAAAAATTATTTGATCGTGCGTGTAAGACTATTCCCGGTGGTGTAAATAGTCCTGTTCGTGCGTGTAAAAATGTCCATTGTGATCCATTATTTATTGCTTCAGCAAAAGGATCACATATTCAAACAGTTGATGGGATAGATTTTATAGATTTTATTGGTTCTTGGGGACCTATGCTTTTAGGTCATGCTCACGAAGAAGTACATAAAGCTATTTGTGAGGCTTCTTTGCGTGGTACAAGTTATGGAGCACCTTGTGAGGCAGAAGTTATTTTAGCAGAAAAAATTTGTTCTGCTCTTCCTTCTTGTGATATGGTGCGTATGGTAAATTCAGGTACAGAAGCAACAATGAGTGCTTTACGTTTAGCACGTGCTGTAACAGGAAAGAATAAGCTTGTAAAAATTATTGGTGGGTATCATGGACACGGTGATGCTTTTTTAGCTAGTGCTGGTTCTGGATTGGCAACTTTTTCCATACCAGGAACTCCCGGAGTTCCGCAAAGTACAGTACAAGATACATTGCTTGTTCCTTATAATGATTTAGAAGCAGCAAAAGCTATTTTTGAAAAATATGGTGATGATATTGCAGCATTTTTTGTAGAACCATGTGCTGGAAATATGGGCTTAGTTCTTCCGCTTGAAGGGTATTTGCAGGGATTGCGTGAGCTTTGCACAAAATATGGAGCATTATTAGTTTTTGATGAAGTAATTACTGGTTTTAGAGTTTCTTATCAAGGGGCTCAAGGTCGTTTTAATGTTATTCCTGATCTTACGACAATGGGTAAAATTATTGGTGGTGGTTTACCTGTTGGTGCTTATGGTGGCAAAGCAGAGTTTATGAAACGTATTGCACCAGCTGGTGATGTGTATCAAGCTGGTACATTATCTGGTAATCCTTTAGCAATGGCAGCTGGAATTGCTACATTAAATATTCTTGAAAAAGCTGATTATAAAGGACTTGAAGAAAGAGTATTAGCTTTTGTAAAAGAACTTGTAAGTATTTTGCAAGGTAAAGGACTTGATGTGCAATATCAACATATTGCGTCTATGTTTACATTATTTTTTACTGATAAACCAGTTCATAATTTTGCTGATGTGGAAAAAGCTTCTGTTTCTATTTTTGAATCTTTTTATAAACAAATGCGTGAAAAAGGAATTTTTCTTTCCCCATCTGCGTTTGAAACGGCAATGGTAAGTTTTGCACATACAGATGATGATTTTAATAAAACATTAGACGCTGCTAAACAATTAACGTTTTAATTCTTTATTGGAGTTTGTTTTATAATTTTTCATTGTAAAACCATGTGTACTGGTATTGAATTAATTAAAAACAAATAAGTTAAGATTTTTTTCTTGACAAATTTATATATTAAGATAAATTGTTTTTCGTTGTTCCCCGATAGCTCAATAGGCAGAGCGGGTGACTGTTAATCACTAGGTTGGCGGTTCAAGTCCGTCTCGGGGAGCCAAAAATTTTAAGGTCTGTAATTATTACAGACCTTTTTTTATATCCTATCACTTTTACCATTACGACAAAGGAAGTTACGGATAAAGATAATGTAACCCTTCAAAGAAAAAAATAAAATGATTAATTTGAAGACATATCTTGTTTTTTTAATATAAAAAACACATTTTGTATGCAAAATGTGTTTTGGATTAAAAAGTTTTGAGGGGAGAGTTTGAGAGGGGGACTTTTTCAAAAGTTCTCCTCTCAAAAAAACTATCTTATAACGTTTCCCTTTCAAAAAACTCTTTTTATCAATTAAAAATTTGTTCAATTTTTCGTATTTTTAAATCAACAGGTTCACTGTTTTCAAGGATAAATTGGCTAAAAGTAATAGGAGAAATATAGCCATCTTCCCAAGAAAGTAGCATTTCTATTGCAAAATCAGGGTGTTCTATTTTTTTATATTCTAGTAATACGGGACGAATATTTCTTGTTTTAAGAATACCTTTTTTATTTGTTTTGTTGTATTCAATATTTTCCTTTTGGGAAAATTTTTCCATAGCTTGTAAAATATCTGTATGGGATAATTTCTTATGTCCAAGTAGAAAGCGTTCTTTTGTAGCATTTTGTATAGTACCAGAGAGAGGCATTTCTTCTATAAGCGTTATTTCCATACCGCGTAACATATGTGGATTAAGAGCTTTTACAACATCTTCTTTTGTCATTACTTCTCTTAATGTAATGGCAAACCATTCAGCATTGCTTTCTATACCTGTTGATAGTGCCATGCCAAAAGTGAGCAAGGGCATGGGGTGAAAACCTTGTGAAAAAGCTAATGGTAATTTTGCTCTACGCATAGCACGATCAAAAAGTGCTTGAATTTCCAGTTGGCTTAAAAATGCTGCTTGTCCTATTTTTTTATGCCAAATACGATAACGAACAGCTTTCTTTTTTAATCTTTCATCAATTTGTGGGGCTTCTGCTTTTTGATGTGGTTTAGGGCTTGGGATAGGGCCAAATTCTATTTGATCTCTATGGTCTTGATTAAGTTTTGTTTGTAATATTGGGTCATTAGGTGTATGTAAAAGTGAGGAGCTTACTTTTGTATCGCAAGAACCACAGTTTCGGCAAGCTTTATAACGGCAATCATCAGAAATTTTTTCTTGAATTGCTCGTTCGCGTTCTTTTAGTAAAAATTCTTTTGAAAGTCCTGCTTCTAAATGTTCCCAAGGGAGTTTTGCCGTTAGTTCTCTTGCACCTGTACATTCTTCAATATTTATATGACATTCTTTAGCTGCTTCATACCATGGATCAAGATTAAAACCTTCTACCCAAGTGGAAAAAATTGCACCTTTTTTATATGCAGTTTCTATGAAAGGAGCAAGGCGTCTATCACCACGAGAAATAATACCTTCAAGGTGACTCATGGCAGGTTCGTGCCAACGCATAATAAGTGCTTTTTCTTTTTTGAATTTATCACGTAAATAAAAAATGCGATTTTTCATTTCTTGCATAGAAATTTGTGCTTCCCATTGGAAAGGAGTATGGGTTTTAGGCACAAAAGGAGAAAGAGCTGCTGTTACGGCAATGCGTGGTCCTTCAATATAACCTTTTTCATTGGGAATACGGCAACAATCACGTACTTTTTTACAGAGTTCTAAAATGGCGTCTAAATCTTCATAGGTTTCAGTAGGTAATCCTATCATAAAATATAATTTTACTTGTTGCCAGCCATAACCTACTAATTGGCGTACATGGTGAATAAGGGCTTCTTCTGTAATACCTTTATTGATAACATCACGTAATCTTTGACTTCCAGCTTCTGGAGCAAGGGTTGCCCCTGTGCGTCTAATGCCTGCCATTGCTTGCATAATATCACCATCAACAGAACCAACACGCAAAGAGGGTAGGGATATAGAAATTTGTTCTTCTTGACAGCGTTTTGCTGCATCAAGAAAAAGAGCTTTTAGCATGGAAAAGTCACCACAAGAAAGAGCTAGAAAAGAAACATCATCAAATCCTGTTTTTTCTAAACAAGTTTCCATAATTTGTTTAATTTCTTCAATATTTCTTTCTCGAGAGGGACGAAGAGTCATACCAGCTTGGCAAAAACGACAGCCTCGTGTACAGCCTCTTGCAATTTCAAGTGATAATCTATTATGTACAGCTCCAAAGGGAACAACTTGATTTTCTGGATAATGGGCGTCTTTTAGATTTGCTACTGCACGTCTTTGTATTTTTTGGTAATCATCAAATTTTGGACTTAGTGTTCCGTCATTATTTAGGCTAAAAAGGCTAGGAACATAAATACCGGGAATATGGCGTGCTTCTTCTAGGAATTTTGTTTTTGTCCAATTTTCAGAACGGGCTTGTATTAAAAGATCCATAAGTGGAGGCATCATTACTTCACCTTCACCAAGTGCCATGAGGTCAAAAAAAGGTGCAACAGGTTCAGAACAAATAGTACAGCCACCACCTGCCATGATAATTGGATAAGTAAATAAATCATCGCCTCTATCTTCAGCTTTAAGTGGAATATTTGCTAAATCAAGCATATAAAGAAGATTAGTAAAGCATAGTTCTGTGGTGATAGAAAATCCAATTAGGTGCGTTTTTGCAAGTGGAGTATCACTTTCTAATGTTGCGAGGGGAACATTATGTTCACGTAAAATTTTTGCAGCGTCCCTACATGGAGTAAAAACACGTTCTGCTGTAATATCTGGGTGATTATTTAAAAGATTATATAAAATCTTATGCCCAAGATATGACATACCAACTTCATACATATCAGGAAAAGCTAACACAGTATGAAGTTTTGTTTTTGTTAAATCGACTTGTATAGCTCCTTCTTCAATACCTAAATAACGGCTTGGTTTTGGAAGCAATGCTAAAATTTCACGCATAATAATCCCATATAAGAAAGTGAGAGGAAATTCCCCTCACTTAGCAAAATAATATTTTATAGAAAAATTTTTATAATAATGTGTTTTTTTAGTATCTTATAAAATTAAACCACTAGAAGATCCACCAGCGGGATTTGGATCAAGTCCACCTGATTTTAGGGTAAAGTTTGAGCTAGTTTCAAGGTATTTATCAATCATTTCTTGTGGTACATTGGCATAAACATAGAGAAAATGTTCTTCAGAAATTTTGCCAGTAAAGCTTTGTTCAAAAGGATAGCCATAAGGAAGAAGCATTAATTGCATACTGCCTTGTTGTGTAGGTACTGTTTGCATAATAGCAACATCAGTGAGAGCTTTTGCTGCTGCATCATATTTACCTATAATGAGTTCACCTGTAACAATTTTTACTAAACGAATATCGTAAGCCATAGATAGCTCCTTTTATAACATGATTGAAATAATATAGTTATTGTTTTTATCTTTGTAAAGGGAAAGAGAAAAAGAATTGTTTCTTGCTTTTTCTATAAGCATGATTATACTTACTTATCAATATGTTGTGAGGATAGTATGTATCACATAGGTTTTAATGGAGATGAAAAATATATTCCTTATATTTGTGTTGTTATAACAAGTATTGTGCAGAATACACAAAAAGAAAAAAAATATAAAAATGATGTAAAAGATATTTTTAGTCAGCAAGATGATTGGGAAAAAAGTAAGGAAGCATATTATTTTCATATTTTAATTGATAAACTTTCAGATAATACAAAAGAAAAAATAAAAAAATTAGAAAAGGCATTAACTGTTCTTTTTCCTACAACTATTGATTGGCATATTTTAGATGATAGATTATTTGCAGATTATCCACAATGGCGTAAAAGTTATGCAGCGTATTATCGTATTTTGTTAGCACATTTTATTCCAGAAAATATTAATCGCGTACTTTATTTAGATGGTGATATGTTGGTAACTACGGATATACGCCAAGTTTTTGCCTTAAATATGGAAGGAAAAGGTTTAGCCTGTGTGCCTAATTATCCACAATTACGCCATGAATTAAAAAATAAAAAAGGACAAAAACCTTATTCCTTTAAGGAGTATACTTGGTATTTTAATTCTGGCTTTATGCTTATAGATTTAAATCAATGGCGAAAACAAGATACAGAAAAAAAAGTTATTGAGTTTCTCAATAATTATGAAGTAATTTGCCCAGATCAAGATGCATTAAATGCTGTTTATAAAGATAATATAAAACTTATGCCGTATAAATGGAATTTAATGTGGAATAATATGGTGAAACCAGAATACGTTCTTTCCGAATGGCAAGAGCAAAGCAAAAAAAATAAAGACCAATATATATATATATATTTAATTTCAGAAATTGAAAAACCTTGTATTATACACTATTCCGTAAAACCATGGAATAGTAACGGTTTTCGAGTTTCTGCCCAGTTTGAAGGCTTTTATTATCCTAATATTGATTTATGGTGGCAAGTGGCAGAAAAAACGCCATGTTTTGCCCAAGAACTTTTAGCTATTAAGGAAAGTTCTGCCTATCAAAAAATGCTCAAAGAAAATGCTAAACAAGAAAAATTACTTTCTTATACTTTTTATGTTAATTTACTAAAATTAAAGAGAAATACACGTCCTTTTTTTAAAAAATTAGAGCAACCATTTAAATTGGTTAGAAATAAAATCCGTACATGGAAAAAGAAAAGAGAAAAATATTAATATATTTTTATTTTTTGAGAGAGGAACTTTTGAAAAAGTTCCCCTCTCAAACTCTCCCCTCAAAACTTTTTAATCCAAACTATCTTTTGCGTGTAAAAGATAGTTTGTTTTTGTACATTAATTTTAAAAATTATTATGCTTTGTTATATTTTGTTAATTGTAAATTAATATGTGATAACTATTGGATATGCGAATAAAAATTTTACTTTTTATTATAGATGATTAAAAACAACAATCCTTTTGTATACAAAAGGATTGTTGGATTAAAAATTTTTGAGAGGGGGTTTTAGGGGGAGAACTTTTTATAAAAAGTCCTCCCCCTAAAAAAATAACTTTCTATAATAAAATATTATTCCAGTTAAATTCACTTGATTTTCTTTCTTGTTCACTTGGGCAGTTTTCTTCCAATTTAACAAAAAAGCTGTAACCTGCTTGTTCTAATTCGGCTTTATGATTTGTTAGATCCATTGGCCAAGCTGGATAAATCCAGAGATTTTGCCCATATTTTCTTGTCCAGAATTGTTCACCTTTAGGGCTTTCAAAGGGCATATTGGTTTTTAGATACATGGTATCATGCCGTGATAAGCCCATAGGCCAAAAACCTTCTAAAACAAAACCAAGAGGAAGGCTTGATTGTCGAGGCAATAAAAGAAAATCATCGCGAGAAAGTTCTGGACTAACAATAGCAGAATCATAGCCCATGCGTTTTAATAGAGCTATGGTTGCAGCATTGGCGATATTGCAAAATGGTCCTGCTGTGAGGTGAAATAAGATTTTTTCTTGGTTATTTTTTCCACCACGAGGGACTTTTATTTTATGGCTTGGGCTATTGGGTTTGCCTTTTTCTTGCATAATTTCTTCACCAAAATTATTGAAACGTCCTTCAAAGGCAGGGTAGTTTTGGAAAAATGCTATTTGCCAAGGTTCATTGCATACAAAGTGCATAGCTCCATTTCGTATGGCTTCGGTGATGGTTCTTTGCCAAGTATGCTCTTCATTAGGCCAAATTACAGGTGGAAGCCACCAAGAAATGCGAGGAGCTAGCGTTCGCGAAACAGCTCTTACAGTGGTAGGGCTTAGCCAAAGTCCTGTTAAGGAAGATTTTGCAGCTTTGGTTTCTTTTCCTTGTGGAAGGGAAACACGTACACGAATATTGAGTTCTTTTTTGTTTCCACATGGTTTGGGTAAATGGGGAATAAAATTAACTTCGGTACTTTGTGTAGCTTTTGTGTTAGCTAATTTTTTTTCCCATGTGCTAAGCTCAGCAATAAGACCCGGTTCACGGCGATCAATAAGAAATACAGGTGTACCTGCTTTTGGTGTTTTATGGCGTTCTTGTTTTAATGTATATGTTCCAGTTTTTGGAATAGAACGGTTTACCATAACAGTTGAATACCATGGATCATCTTCATAGCCAATTCGGAGCATATCTTTTGCAATGAGTGGGATACGTGGTTTAAAATAAGGGAGGGAAAGATTTTGTCTGCTTTGTTGTTTTTTATCTTTTGGTTGTAGTTTTTTCCCTTTATTTTGTTTTTCTTCAATAACATCAAATTGAATTTTTCCAACTAAAAGCCCAGAACCTGTATTATCTTCTGGAGCAGTAATGGATTGTTCATTTTGAGGGAGGAAAATACCATGAGTGCTTTGTCTGCCTAGAGCCATTTCGAGGAGTTTTTCAGCTTCTTTTTTAGCAGCATTTCCTTCATCACGTAAAAGTTTATAAGCAAGCACAGTGTGGTAAACATAGTGAGGGCCTTTTTTTCTTCCTTCAATTTTCCAACAGTTTACTTGTGGAATGGAAAGAAGAGATTTAACAAGAACATCTAAAGAAAAATCTTGACTTGAGAAATATCTGCCTTCACGGGATTTTTGTTTGTACACACGGCGACAAGGTTGCACACAGCGACCACGCAACCCACTTTTTCCTCCCATATAACTAGACCAATAACAGCGACCAGAAACACAAAAGCATAACGCACCATGAATAAAAAGTTCAAGACTTAAATCTTTTGGGCAATGTTCGGCAACAAGTCGTACTTCATCAATATTGATTTCACGAGGTAAAATAACACGATTTGCACCTAAATTATAGGCATTTTCAAGGGCTTTTGGGTGGGTAATATTAGCAAGGGTGGAAAGATGTATTTCACCTTCAAAACCAGCTTGTCTTGCTATTTCAATAAGACCTGGATCTTGAATAATGATTGCATTAGGCTTAGCATCGCGAGCAAGACGTTTAAAAAGTCTGCCTGCTGCTGCAATATCGTTTGGTTTTACAAGGGAGTTGAAAGCTACATTGATTTTTTTTCCATATTCCCCTGCAAGATTTACCATGCGGGAAAGTTCTGTCATGCTAAAGTTATCTGCCCCTGCTCTTGCAGAAAAATGTTTTAAACCTACGTATGTTGCGTCACAGCCTGCTGCAAGTCCTGCTAAAAAAGATGCTGTATCACCAGCTGGTGCAAGAATTTCTGGTTTAAAGCCTGCAACTGGTTGTAAGCTTGGTATACTAAATCTACTTTTGCTTTCTGTATTTTTTTGTTGAGAATAAAGTGGTTCAAGCTTTGCATCGTATTGCATTTCTTCTACTTCAATATTGGAAATGCCAAAATTTTCAATAGGGCGTGTATCTTCTTGATTTTTTATTATTTTTTTTGTTGTTTTTGGCAATGAATTTTTAAAGGAATTTTTTTCATCTTTAAAAATAATTAAATTTTTTTTAGAAGTATTTTTTTTTGCATTTGAAGTTGCTGATTTTTTTTCAGTATTATTTTTTTTGGAATTTTGTTTGTTTTTTGTATTTTCTTGATGTGTATTTTTTTTATGTATGCTTTTATTCACGATTGCCTCGTTGTTAACTGTATTCATTAATTAAGGTTAAAATAACATAATAATCCTTTTCTAAACTGTAAAGTAAAAAATGTCTATGTTATTAAGAGGTTAAAATATGAGGAAAATTTTTCGTTAAAAAGATTAATGTTTTAATAAGAAAAAGTTTTTTAAGGAAAAAAAGAACTTTTTACAGAGGATTTAAGAGGGAAAATTTTGCATAGTAAGAAGATAAATTTTTATAACATATTGATTTTTTATTATAAAAATATCTTGGCACATTCGTTGCTAATAGTAAGGCATACCTAAACCTTAGGAGGGGTGAATTATGACTCTAGTTGTTAATCACAACTTAATGGCAATGAACGTAGCGAGAAACTTAAACACTCACTATGGAAGATTGGCAAACTCAACTCGTAAATTATCTTCAGGCTTACGTGTAGGCACAGCAGCTGATGACGCAGCAGGCCTTGCAATTCGTGAGCTTATGCGTTCCGACGTATCAACTTTACATCAAGGGGTACGTAACGCCAACGACGCAATCTCTATGATTCAAACTGCTGATGGAGCTCTTCAAACTGTTGACGAAAAGCTCATTCGTATGAAAGAACTTGCAGAACAAGCAGCTACCGGTACTTATGACTCAGTTCAACGTATGATTATTGATTCAGAATACCAACAAATGGCATCAGAAATTACCCGTATTGCTAATGCTACTGACTTTAACAATATTAAATTGTTAGACGGTACATTAAGTGGTACTCACGATGGTACAAAAATGAAATCTGTTGGTGCTCTCAAAGTTCACTTTGGTACAGGCAACGATTCAGCAGAAGACTATTACTACATCACAATCGGTTGCACAACTGCTTCAGCTCTTGGTCTTGGTAACAATGCAGGATTACCAGGAGCTAAAAATAACGGTGGTTTCACTATTTCTACACAAGCAATGGCTCAAAATTCAATTGAAGCTGTAAACAGTGCTATTGTTTCAAAAGATAATATTCGTGCTCACCTTGGTGCATTGCAAAACCGTTTAGAAGCAACTATTAGTAACATTTCAATTCAAGCAGAAAACGTACAAGCAGCAGAATCTCGTATTTCTGATGCTAACGTAGCAACAGAAATGACCGAATTCGTAAGAAACCAAGTTTTAAGTAACTCTGCTGTTTCTATGTTAGGTCAAGCAAACCAATTGCCACAAATGGCTATGCAATTAATAGGTTAGTATTTAGGGAAAATTTTACTAAGTTAGGCTCGTTCCTAAGTTTAGTTCATCGACCTAGGTATAAAGGTATACATCAGTACCTCTTATGCTATCTCTACAAAATACAGAGGTACTGGTGTAAAAACCTATTGATTATGTATCCTTATTTGCCTTTTATGCTTTTTCTAAAAAAAAGGGGGTGTTAAGGATGAGCATAGAACTGTATAAACTTTGAAGTCCATTCATCAAAAAATGAATGGACTTTTTTTGTTTTTTGGGGGAAATGATTTCCCCCAATCCCCCTCAATATATGAGAAATATATAAAAAGTTTTGTAAGGGGGCTAGGGGGAGAATTTTTTTAAAAGTTTTCCCCCTAAAAAAGTAATGAAGATTATAGGGTGTGTTTTTAAAATAATTTTATTGTATTTTTTCTTTTGGGGGAAATGATTTCCCCCAATCCCCCTCAATATATGAGAAGTATATAAAAAGTTTTGTAAGGGGGTTAGGGGGAGAAACTTTTTCAAAAGTTTTCCCCCTAAAAAAAATAAATGCTGTAATTAAAAATTATGCATTGTTTTTATTAAGTATTTTTTGGTAAGCTAATAATGCGAGTTTTGCGACTTCATGTTCAGCTTTTTTGATACTTGAGCCTTCGGCTGTAAGAACAAAGCCTTGTGGGGAAGTGTAGCGTACTGTAAATTTTTTAGCGTGCTCTGGTCCAGAACTTCCTATGTGTTCATATTCGGGTGTGTATTTAAAATAGGCTTGTGTTAATTCTTGTAATTGGGTTTTATAACTTTTTTGTTGAATAGTTTTTTCTTCTTTTGGGATATTATTTTGAAAAAGGTGTTGGATAACTTTTTGTGTGTGGGAAAATCCACCATCAAGGTATATTGCTCCGAGTATGGCTTCAAAGGCATCTGCTATGAGAGCAGGGCGATTTCTTCCTCCTTGCTGTTCTTCACCTGTACCTAAAAGAATATTATGAGGTATACCTAATTGTTTGGCTTTTTCAGCAAGGCTTTTTTCATTAACTATGCTTGAACGCATATGCGTTAATGCTCCCTCACGTGAATGAGGAAAACGATGATAAAGCATTTCGGAAATGTGGATTTCTAGTACAGCATCACCTAAAAATTCTAAGCGTTCATTATGTTCTTTTTTATCACTTTCATTAATGTAAGAACTGTGTGTGAGGGCTGTTTGTAATAATTCAATATTATTAAAAATATATCCGTAATTTTTTTGTAGTAATTCAAGATCTTGTTTCATATTTTTTCGTTCTTTGGGCTAGTTTTTTATTTGTTTTATGAAAATAGAAAAAGGTTTTTTGTTATTATTTTTGTATCAAGATATTGTGTTAGGATTAATTGAATTGTATATGTAAAGTTGTAATGTAGCTAATTTATACTGTGCTATAAAAAAAGGGGATTTTGATATCCCCTTATTGTTAAGCTTCATCAGGATTTTGTACCCAGTGTTGAAATTCTTGGTCAAAACGTTCTTTGATTGCAGACCAAGGTTCGCCTGTTCCAAAATATTCATCAAGGGCGTAAAGATGATTATCAATAAAACTCATAAGAGTATCTGCATTTAATAAAGCATAATCAAGAGCAGAACGATAATTTTCCATAGCTTCAATAAGTTCTGGGTGGTTGAAGTTTTCTTCTGGTGTATCGGAAACAATAGGTTGTTTATATACTTTTTGATAAAGAATTTTGAAGTTGTTATATTCAATATTATCAATATGTTGAGAGCGAATATAATTTAATAAATCTTGATGAAGTTTTGTAAAATCTGTTACAGCTTTATAAGATTTATTTGTTTTAATGAAAGGATCATAAGAGAATAGAGCAAAATATTCATCATATAAAAGTTTTTTGATTTTAATAAAAGCATCACGAGGATAAAGATATTTTTCAAAATCAACAAAACTTCTTTTTCCGTCAATAACATCAATAAGACGCATTTTATGATGTAAGAGTTCACCATAACAACGACCAGCACGACGCTTTAGTAAAGCTATAAGAGTTGTTTGTGTACTTTTATACATAACAAAACTTGCTACAAAACCAACTACACTCACAGAAAATACAGAAACAGGTGCACTTAAAAAAGCAATGTGTAGAAAATCAAAGCGTGAAAACGTAAAGCTTAGGGTAATAATAGCGGATATTATGCAGATAGTTGCAAAATATATGCAAAGGTTTTTATAAATTTTCATTACTCACCAAAAAAGAGGAAATAATTAAACTACAAAGTGCAGAATAAATCTGCTCTTGTTAGAATACGTTAGAAATTTTTGTTTGTAAAGTAAAAAACCTTTATTATAAATAATTTATTGCCAATGCTCTTGAATTAATTTATATTCTTTATTGAGAAATTGAATAACAAGTGGATTTAATAAGCCCTGTAAATTTTTTTGTTTTATCCAAAGTTCTCGAATATGGGTTGCAGTTATTTCTAAATTAGGGATTTGAATGAATTGGCAATATAGTTTATTGTGGACATAAATTGTAGCTTTTTTTTGTAAAATAAGGGGAAGATTTTTATTTTCTAGTTGAATAGTACAATTATCCCAATAGGTTTGAGCAATTTGTAAGAAATCTTCTGCTGTTTTTCCATGCCTTGAAACAATGATAAGTGGGGCAAGAAGGGGTAGCTCTGTACCACAATGCCATGTAGGTAAAACGGCAAAATCTTCTATTCCCATGAGAAAATAAGGATAATAATCTGGATTTTCTTTTTTCCATTGGTTTAGCATAACATCAGTATAGGATTTTCCCATAATGTGTTCTTCTATTCGATTTATTCTTATAAAATCAATATGTTCTACACTTTTTTGTATGCATTGTATCCGAATAGTATAAGGAAGTAGTCCTTCTTTATCTTTATGAGGGTGATTATATGAAGGAACTAAATCTATACCATCAAGATTAAGTTCTTCTTTTATTTCAATAGCATGGCGTAAATGTCCATGATGAAAAGGATTAAACGCTCCCCCCATAATTCCAATATGTTTAGTCACGGATTTGTCCTTCACCATAAACAACAAATTTTGTTGTGGTTAATTCTTCTACTCCCATAGGCCCGTATGCATGAAGTTTTGATGTGCTAATACCTATTTCTGCTCCAAGTCCTAATTCAGAACCATCATTAAAGCGTGAAGAGGCATTTACTGCCACCATTGCAGCATCTGCTTCGCGTAAAAATCTTTGTGCATTGCTATAATTATTGGTACAAATAATTTCTGTATGATTTGATCCGAATTGATGTATATAATTAAGAGCTTCGTCTAAATCATCAACAACAAGACAGACCATTTTTAACGCACCAAATTCTGTACCTTTATGTTCGTCAAGTAGTGGTTTGGCAAGATTAGGCAAGTAAGGGCTACTTTTAGGGCAAGCAAAAATTTCCACTTGCTTAGAAAGTAGTTTCTTTTCTAAAAGAGGTAAAAATTTATCAGCAATATTTTTATGAACAAGTAATCCCTCTAAAGCATTGCATACTCCTGTTCTTTGCGTTTTTGCATTATCTATAATATTGACAGCTTTTTCTAAATCAGCACTTTCATCAATAAAAGCATGAGGCACTCCTTTATCATGCTTTAAAACAGGCATAGTTGCATGGGCAGCAATGCTTTGCACCATTTTTTCTCCCCCACGAGGTATCATAACATCTATATATTGATGAAGTTTGCAAAGCTCATAAATGCTTTCTCTATTGGTATTTTGCACACTTTGTACGCAGTTTTCTGGTAAATTATTTTCATGTAATGCTTGTTGAATACATGATGTTAATATCATATTAGAATGATATGCTTCTGAACCTCCACGCAAAATAACAGCATTACCAGCTTTTAAACATAAAATAGCTGCATCAATGGTTACATTAGGGCGTGACTCATATATCATGGCAATAACACCAAGCGGAACACGCATTTTACCAACCAATAAACCATTAGGTCTTTGCCATTGTTTTGTCATTGCTCCAATAGGGTCTGCTAGGTTTGCAATAAAAAGACACGCATTTGACATAGCATGAATAAGTTTTTCATTTAATGTTAGTCTATCTATTTTAGGTAAAGATAAGTTTTGTTCTTTTGCTTTTTGCAAATCAAGGGCATTCTTTTCAAGAATAAGAGAAATATTTTCTTGTAAAATTTTAGCAAGACTTATAAGTACAGCATTTTTTTGTTGGGGTTTTGCTGCCCCAATTATTCTGCTTGCAGTTTTTGCTTGTAATCCTATTTTTTGTATTTCTTGTTCTAGCATAGCTTTAGCCTTTATTTTACAAGTTTGTTATAAAAATTTTTTTTAGTATAGAAGTATTTACTAAGAGTTGCAATACTAAATATCCTTTATAGGAAAATTCTTTACTAATACAAAAAGATATTGTAAATTGTACTTTACAAAAAAGTTATTTTTATTAAAATAAATTATAAAGAAAAATGTCAAAAGAATATTAGAGGAGTGGCTATGTCTTTAAAAGATAATAAAAAAAATTCTTTAGCAAAAGAAGCTGAAATTGTTAAAGATAAGGAAACATATCAAAGTCCTTACACTGGTTCTGCTGAAGATTTATTAAAAGAAATGCAAGGAGAAATTTCTCCAGAAGCAACTCCTTTATGGCAATTTATTAATGATAATGCACCTAAAATTGCAGCTATTGTAGTTGGTTTAGTTGTCATTATTGGTGGCTATGCTTTTTATCGTGGTTACCATGAAAATATTATTGTTGAAACAAAAGAACAATTAGCACTTATTATTTCTCAACAAGATGAGGCAAAAACTCTTGCTGATCTTGAAGCATTAAAAGAAAAAGCTCCTAGTGAAGTGCTTACGGCAGTTGAACTTGAAATAGCTCGTTATGCAACATTACAAAATGATTTTGAAAAAGCTAAAAATGCTTTTGATTATGTAATGAAACAAGAAAAATATTCTGCATTGGGTTTTATTGCAGCAATGAATACAGCAGCACTTTATTTGCATACAGGTGATAATGAAAGTGCAATAAAAATTTATGAAGATATAGTTTCACATTGCCCAAAAGATGTGCAATCTGTTGTTTATTTTCAATTAGGTGAGGCTGCTGAAAAAGTAGGGCAAAAGGAAAAAGCAATAAAAGCATATCAAGACGGTATTGCTTTATTTCAAGATGTAAATTCAACTGATGTTATTTTTTATCAAAGCAGAATTAAAGAATTATCAAAGTAGGATATTCTATGGTAAAAACTCCAAAGAATTTTTCTGATTATTTAGAAACGCTTAGAATAATGGCGTCTTATCTTGGACCTCAACGTTCTTTTCGATCCAATTTAGAGTTTTTTTTGCAACTTCTTGCTAAACGACATAATTTTTTAAGAGCACATCTTGTTTTATTTGAGCCTGAAACAGGATTGTTGCGTTTACGCCATTCCTACTCTGCTCAAGAAGTTAATGAAGCAACATATTCACCAGGTGTAGGGGTAACAGGACAAGTTTTTGCCACTGGAAAATCTATTGTTGTAGAAAAATTAAAAGATGATGAACATTTTATGAGTTTGCTTTTTAATCGGACTGATGAAGAAATGGAAAAACTTGCTTTTATTTCTGTTCCTGTTCTTTCACCTGTTGAAGCAAATCCTATGACAGCTCGAGATATTTTAGGCACTCTTAATGCAGATACTATGGGCGGTGATAAAGAAGATCTTGAATGGCGAAAATTATTTTTAGAAGTTGTTGCCTCTCTTATTGCTAATGGTGCAGCATACGTACAAGAAGAATTATCCCGTTTATGGCGTGTTGATTTAGCTACTACAATAACACAAGAAGAAGATGGAAATTATTTTCTCTTTTCAAAAGTAATGCGGCATATTGTAGATCAAGCAAGCCATTTAGCACAAGGACGTGCTCCTTTATTGCTAGTTGGGGAAAATGGTGTTGGAAAAGAATTTCTTGCCAGACGTATTCATAAAGCAAGTTCGCGTAAAGATATGCCTTTTATTACTTGTTATTTGGGAACATTGCCAGAAGAAAAAATGCTTGCAGAGCTTGTGGGCTATCAAAAAGGTGTTTTTGCTGGGGCAGTGCAAACTCAAAAAGGTTTATTAGAACAAGCACAATATGGTACTATTTTCCTTGATAGTATTGAATATTTAAATCACGATTCACAAGAAGCATTATTACATTTATTACAAGAACATGAAGTAACAAGGTTAGGTGGTACTCCTCTTTCTTGTGATACTAGAATAGTGGCGTCCTCTTCTACTTCTCTTGAACAATTAGTGGAAGAAGGAAAATTTATCAAAGAATTATATGTTCGGCTTAATTTATATAGTCTTTATGTTCCACCTCTTCGTGAACGGCGAGAAGATATTATTCCACTAGCAGAACATTTTCTTGCTCAAGTGGCAGAGCAAGAAAATAATGGGCAAGAAGATAAAAGCGTTAAGCGTATTTCTTATCCTGCATTACAACTTCTTACACATTATTATTGGCCTGGTAATATTCCAGAATTACAAAAATGTATGGAACAGGCAGCACAAAACTGTTCGGATCAAGTTATACGTGCTGGTGATTTACCTCCAAGTCTACAAACAGCAGAAAGCACGGCAACAGAAAATGATTTGTCTTTAGGTGATGCTGTAACTCGTTTTGAAAAAGAAATGATTGTTGATGCTCTTGTAAAAGCAAGTGGAAATGTTTTAAAAGCTGCTAAAATACTAAAAAGTAGTTATCGGATTGTAAATTATAAAGTGAAAAAATATAATATTGATCCACGACATTTTACAGTACGAAAAGTATAATTTTTTTGTGGGGGAAATGATTTCCCCCACCCCCCCTCAATTAAAAATCTCTTTGAAAATTTTCAAAGAGATTTTTTTTTATCCGTTTATTATTTAGGGAGTATTTCCAAATTATTTATAATTATTAAACTTTGTTCTCTGATAGTAAAAATAAAAGATTTATAATATAATTGCATTGGAAAATATTTATAGTTACAATGTGAAAATAAAGAATATTTTTATTTTTGAGAAAAAAAATTTGCCTGATTGAGGGGGCTTGGGGGAAATCATTTCCCCCAAAGAAAAAATAAAACTAATGTATAAATTTATTCTAATTATTTGTATTTTTTTGTATAGTTTTTTTATAGAATAATCAAATAAATAGCTACGTTATTAAAAACTAGACTTAACGAAAAATACGTATATAATATTTCCTGTATTTATCTATTAGTGAATAAAATCTCTAAGATCTTTTTTAATCAATGAAAATTGGAGTAATTGTATGTCTTATAAATTTAAGCATTTGTTATTATGTGGAGTTACAATGCTTACCCTTACTGCTTGTGGTTCTGATCAACAAGCAGGAATGCAAAGACCTGCTGCACCTGTGGGGGTTTTAGAATTAAAAGCTCGTCCAGTAATTTTGTATAGTGAAATGCCAGGTCGTACAGTGGCTTTTGAAACAGCAGAAGTTCGTCCAGAAGTTACGGGAATTATTCGTGAAAGAACCTATCAAGAAGGTTCTTATGTAAAAAAAGGTGATGTACTTTATCATATTGATGATGAATTATATAAAGCAAGTTATGATAGTGCAAAAGCAAATTTAGCAAGAGCAGAAGCGGCTGTGAATGTTGCTCGTTTAAAAGAAAGTAGAATGAGTATGCTAAGAAAGAAAAATTCTATCAGCCAACAAGATTATGATGAAGCACGAGCAGCATATTTACAGGCAAATGCAGAGGTAGCTGCAGCACGGGCAGCATTGCAAACAGCTAAAATTAATTTAGATAGAACAGAAATAAGTGCTCCTATTAGTGGATTGATTGGAAAATCAAGTGTTTCTGTTGGTACTTTGGTTGCTAATAATCAAGTGAATGCCCTTTCTACTATTTATCAAATTGATCCCATGAATGTTGATATTACAGAATCAGTAGAAACATTGGTTAAAATCCGTTCTCGTGAAAATGCACAGGAAGATATGAAAAAATTACAAGATTTGAATATTCCTGTAAAACTTTTTCTTGAAGACGGTAAAGAATATAACCATATTGGTAAATTAGAGTTTGTTGATATTGGTGTGGATACAGGTACAGCAACAATGACATTGCGTGCTTCTTTTCCTAATTCAGAATATCAACTAATGCCAGGATTATTTATCCGTGCTAAAGTAGAAGTTGGCGTAGAAGAAAATGCTATGCTAGTGCCACAAAGAGCTATTGTACGTGATACTCGTGGAAATCCTTATGTTTTTATTGCAGAAGGGTATAAAGCTGGATCTACTCCAAGTAAAGAAGCTCCTATTCAAGCAAAAGCTGTTCGCCGTTATGTAACACTTGGTGATACTTATGGTGAAAATTGGATGGTATTAGAAGGGTTAAAATCTGGAGAAACTATTGTTGTTGAGGGCTTACAAAAAGTAACAGAAGCTTCTATGATAAATGTTATCCAAACAGCAGAATTAAATATTCCTGCTGATGCAGATTATTTAGGTGAAAATCAAGTAAAGCCAAAGGGTAACATAAATGAATTTATTGAAAAAGAAGATGCTCATACAGAAAAAGATCAGGATAAAGCAAATGTGAAAAAGGGAGGCAATAAATAATGGCACGATTTTTTATTCACCACCCTATTTTTGCATGGGTGCTTGCCATTATTACCATGCTTGCTGGTGGTTTATCTCTTTTTCTTTTGCCTGTTGCACAATATCCTAACGTTGCACCTCCTAGTATTCAAATTTCAGCTACCTATCTTGGTGCATCTGCAAGTACAGTAGAAGAAAGTGTAACACAAGTTTTAGAACAAAATATTACTGGTGTTGATAATTTAATTTATATGCGTTCTACATCTGATTCCAATGGTAGAGCGTCTATTACTGTAACTTTTGCACAAGGTACTGATTCTGATATTGCTCAAGTTCAAGTGCAAAATAAAATCCAAACGGCTATTTCTTCTTTACCAGAAAGTGTACAACGTTTAGGTATTAATGTAAGTAAGGGTAATAGTAATATGCTCATGGTTATTGCTATTAGAAGTACAGATGGAACAATGGATTCTGTTGACCTTGCAGACTACATGAATGCTAATATTAAAGACCAGTTAAGCCGTTTGCCCGGTGTTGGTAGTGTGCAAGTTTTTGGTGATGAATATGCTATGCGTATTTGGTTAGATCCACAAAAATTGCATGATTATAAAATGACAGCAGCAGAAGTTGTTGCCGCTATAAAAGCACAAAATATGCAAGTGGTAGCAGGACAATTAGGTTCACTTCCAGCAGAAAAAACAGCACAAATTAACGTTGCAATTAAAGGACAAAGTCTTTTACAAACAGTTGAAGATTTTGAAAAAATTCTTCTTCGAGTTGATCCTGAGGGAAGAAGTGTTTTTGTACGCGATATAGCAAGAGTTGAAATTGGTAGTGCTAGTTACAATACTGCTGCTCGCTATTCTGGAGCTAATTCTGGTGCTATGGGTATTAGCTTAGCTTCTGGAGCAAATGCATTAAGTACAGCTAATGTTATTAATGAAAAACTTGATGAATTACGTAAATTTTTACCTAAGAATTTAGAATTAGGTATTGCATACGATACAACACCTCCTGTTTCTGCATCAGTTAAAAACGTGGTAAAAACACTTTTTGAAGCTATTGTGCTTGTATTTCTTGTAATGTACCTCTTTTTACAAAATATTCGTGCTACAATTATTCCAACTATTGCTGTACCTGTTGTTTTGCTTGGAACATTTGGTATTTTATTAGCATTAGGTTTTTCTATTAATACTTTAACGCTTTTTGCGATGGTTTTAGCTATTGGTCTTTTAGTTGATGATGCTATTGTTGTTGTTGAAAACGTTGAGCGTATTATGGTTGATGAAGGACTTGGACCTATTGAAGCTGCTGAAAAAAGTATGGATCAGGTTAGTGGTGCATTGATTGGTATTGTTGTTGTTCTTTGTGCCGTGTTTTTACCTATGGCTTTTTTAGGTGGTTCTGTTGGGGTTATTTATCGACAATTTTCTGTAACTATTGTTACGGCAATGGTTATGTCTTTAATGGTTGCTTTGATTTTAACTCCAGCTCTTTGTGCTACTATTTTGAAAAAACATAGTCACGATAAAAAAGTTGGACGTTTTTTTGTTTCATTTAACAGAAAATTTGATTTATTTACTAAGAGTTATCATAATAAAGTAAATAACTTACTTAGACGTGGTACTCGTATGATGATAGTTTATGCAGTGCTTGTGGTAGGACTTTTAGGTATGTATATTAGTTTGCCTACTAGTTTCTTACCAGAAGAAGATTCTGGTATGCTTTTAGCTGTTGTTAATCTTCCTCCAAATAGTACCCAAGCACAAACTCTTGAAGTTTTAAAAGATTTTGAAAAGGTAGCTCTTGAAGAAGAAGGAGAATATGTAAAAGACCTTATGGTAATTGCAGGGTATGGTATGGGATCAGCAGGGCAAAACGTTGGTGCTAGCTTCATTACCTTAAAACCATGGAAAGAACGTAAAAGTAAAGAAAGTAGTGCTGCTGCTATTGCTATGAGAATGCGTCAACGCTTTATGGGGGATTTGCGTGGTAATGTTATCGTGCTTATTCCACCAGCAATTATTGAACTTGGTACAAGTTCTGGTTTTACGCTTGAGTTGCAAGATAATGCTGGTTTAGGCCATGAAAAACTTATTGAAGCTCGAAATCAACTTATGGCTGCAGCTTTTCAAAATCCTAAAATCGCTTATGTTCGTGCAACTGGTCAAGAAGATAACGTACAATATTCCATTACATTTGATAATCAAAAAGCAACAAGTTTAGGCTTATCTGTTGGTGATGTTAGCCAAAATTTATCTATTTTGCTTGGTGGTGCGTATGTTAATGATTTTATTGACAGAAGCCGTGTAAAAAAAGTTTATGTGCAAGCTGATATGGGTTTTAGAATGACCCCTGATGATTTGAAAAATCTAAGTTTCAAAAATAATAGGGGAGAAATGGTTCCTTTTTCTTCTATCGCTCAAGTACAATGGCAACAAGGTCCTGCTTTACTTGAACGGTATAATGGTTTGCCTTCTGTTGAATTGCAAGGGCAGCCTATTCCCGGTGTAAGTTCTGGGGAAGCTATGAAAATTATGGAAGATGAAGTCCAAAAACTTGGTGGTGGTTTTGGTATTAGTTGGACTGATATGAGTTATGAAGAAAAAGCAACAGCAGGACAAACGACCATTGTTTTAGCTCTTTCTGCTTTGGTTATTTTCTTAGCTCTTGCTGCACTTTATGAAAGTTGGAGTATTCCTTTTTCTGTTATTCTAATGATTCCTATTGGGGTTCTTGGTGCTGTATTAGGTACATTTATTACAGGACTTTCTAATGATGTGTATTTCCAAGTAGGTATTTTGGCTACAATGGGACTTTCAGCTAAAAACGCAATTATGGTTGTTGAATTTGCAAAAGAACTTATGGAAAAAGATGGAAAAAGTTTAAGAGCTGCTGCAAGTGAGGCTGCTAGACTTCGTTTAAGACCAATTCTTATGACATCATTGGCTTTTGGTCTTGGGGTTGTTCCTCTTTTACTCGCTTCTGGTGCTGGTGCTGCAAGCCAAAAAGCTGTTGGTACAGCAGTATTTTTTGGTACAATTACTGCAACAGTTTTAGGTATTTTCTTTATTCCTATTTTCTTTACTGTTGTTGCTATTTCTGTTGGAGTATTGTTTAAAAAAATTCCCCTTAGAGATGTATTAAAATAAAAACAGCCCCGATTAGGGGCTTTTTTTATTTTGAATTATTAGGGTGTTTTTTTTAATTAGTTATAATTATTAAACTTTGTTCTTTGATAATAAGAATAAAATATTTGCAATGCAATAGTATTAGAAAATACTTATAGTTACAATTTGAAAATAAAGAACTTTTTTATTTTTGGGAGAAAAATTTTTACTAATGTCTTAAAATAGGTAAATTTATTGAAACGTATTTTAATAAGTTTGTCTGATTGAGGGAGATTAGGGGAAATCATTTTGCTTTAGTCGTTGTGACGCAGGAAATTGCGGATAAAGATAATGTAATCCCTAAAGAAAAAATAAAATAATATTAATTTAGAAATATATCTTATTTTAAAAATTCACTTATATTATGCATTGACGAGTAAGAAGTTAATATTTATAAATTGAGATATGATAAAGAAATAGTAAGTATGAATTTATCAATGAGTGAATAGTTTATATAACAATAAGGAATAAAAATGCAAA
>JARHYD010000072.1 GCA_029258655.1 Mailhella sp. | reverse complement strand
ATTACTAATAAAGATGCATATAAAAATTACACTCTTTCCAATAATGATTTTGACTTTTTTTAATGCTATTTCCACTACATTAATAAAAACTTTATAAAACAAAAGTATATTATATTTTTGTTTTTTTAATTTAACATTTTTTTATCTTAGTTTGATATTTATCATATTCTCTTCATTTTTGTTTTTTTCACTATTTTTTTTTACAAAAATATTACTTCTTTTTTAAATCCAAATACATTACAAAAAAAAATAAATTTTTCTCTTTAAATTAACCATAATAAAACAACATACATTAAATAAAGTTTATATAACAATATAAAGCTTATAACATATACTTTTACTTGTAAAACCAAGTGCAACAATATTAAATAAAAAACACCTCAATACAAAACCTTTATATAAATAAAATTACATTTTTGTCACTACAACTCATTTCTATAAATTTTTATTATTTTTACAAAATTGTAATTTTTACTCTATTATTTAAAATGTTATTTTTCAATAAGTTATATTTTTTTATTTTATCAATAACTAAAAAATTTACTTTTTTGATAATAATCTTATCTTTTTTCTTGCAATTACATTAAAAAATATTTATATTGCAACCAATTCATTTTTGACAATTTTGTAAGGGAGTTGCTATGTCACAATTAAAAAATAATGACGTTTTAGGTACAACAAATAGAGGAAACATTTGTGAATCTGGATTGTGTTCTCTTTGTAAAGCTGACTGTCAAGGAAAATGCGAAACATGGCTTGGCTCAATGAAAGGACGTGATATTCTTTACCCAAGAGATTTTGGATTTGTTACCGCAGGCTCAGATAACCAAAATCCTGTTGGTATTTCCTATAATGCCATAAAAATTCAAGGTTATTTATATGGAGCAAAAGGTTCTGATCCTAAAATTGCAAAAGCAGGTGATACACTTTTTACTGATGTCAACCTTGAAACAAAAATTGGACAAAAAAAACAAATTGTCTGTAAATATCCCCTTATGACAGGAGCATTAGGTTCTACCTTTGTAGCAACTAAATATTGGAACTCCTTTGCAACTGGCTGTGCTTTATGTGGTGTTCCTGTTGTTGTAGGTGAAAACGTTGTTGGTGTTGATAAAAAAGCAGAAATTGTCAATGGTCGCATAAAAAAAGCTCCTGAATTAGAACGCAGAATTGATAGCTATTTACGCTATAATGATGGTTACGGAGCTATTATTGTACAACTTAATGTTGAAGATACCCGTAACGGTGTTGCAGAATATGTAGCAGAAAAATATGCTGATAAAGTAGTTATTGAGCTAAAATGGGGACAAGGTGCAAAAAATATTGGTGGTGAAATTCAAGTAACTGATATTGAATACGCAAAATTTTTAAAAGAACGTGGATATTTAGTAGATCCAGACCCAACACGACCAGAAATTGAAGCAGCATATAAAGCTGGTGCTATTAGCCACTTCGCACGCCATAGTCGTTTAGGCTATACAGGTTTACAAAATGCTGATCAAGTTAGAAAAACTTTTGCAAGTCAAGTTAGTTATCTTCGTAAATTAGGCTTTAAAGCTATTTCTCTCAAAACAGGTTCCTATGGAATGGAAGCTCTTGCTCTTGCAATACGTTTAGCAAGTGAACATAAACTTGATCTTCTTACTATTGATGGATCAGGTGGCGGAACAGGTATGAGCCCTTGGGATATGATGGAAAACTGGGGTGTTCCAAGTATTTTACTCCATTCTAAAGTATATGAATATGCAAGTATTTTAGCCGCACATGGTAAAAAAGTTCCAGACCTTGCACTTGCAGGTGGTTTTGCAAAACCAAGTCAAATATTTAAAGGTCTTGCTCTTGCTGCTCCTTTTGCAAAACTTATCTGTATGGGACGCGGTATGATGATACCAGGCTTCTTAGGTGCAAATATTGAAGGTGTTCTCCACCCAGAAAGACGTGCAGAAGTAAATGGCAACTGGAATAGTCTACCAAAAACCGTTAGCGAAATTGGTACAACAGCTGAAACTATTTTTGCTGGTTATCATTCTTTAGAAGCAAAACTTGGAAAATCTGAAATGAAAAACATTCCTTATGGTGCTATTGCTATGTGGACTAATCTTGATAGACTTGGTGCTGGTCTTCAACAACTCATGGCAGGCGTTCGTAAATTTAATATGAACGAAATAGCCCGAACTGATATTGCAACAATCAACAGAGAAACAGAAAAAGAAACAGGTATTCCATTTATTACTGATTGTAATGATGAAAAAGCAAAAAATATTTTAATTGATTAACATACGTTTCAATAAATATTTTTAGGGGGAGAAACTTTTGAAAAAGTTTCTCCCCCTCCCCTCTTACAAAACTTTTTATAATTTTTATATAGGGTATGTTTCTAAATTAATTTGTTTTTTTCTTGTTTATACAGGGTATATTTCCAAATTATTTATAATTGTTAAACTTCATTCTCTAATAATAAAAAATTTGCAATATAGTGACAGTAGAAAATAATTATATTCAATATGCAAAAACAAATAACTTCTTTATTTTTGAGAAAAAGACTTTCTACTCATGCCCTAACATAGGCAAATTTATTTCAATAAGTTGCTTGATTGAGAAATCTTAGGGAAATCATTTCACTTGAGCCATTATAACAAAAGAAATTACGAATAAAGACAGTGTATCCCCAAAAAATATCAAAAAAAAGTTACTTCACACTAAAATACTCATCAGCTAATATATTTTCCTAGTAATTACCTCAAAAAAAAATGCTCCTTTTGGAGCATTTTTTATTTTGCAAAAAGAGGAATAATTTCTTCTCGAAGAACTTTTGCTGCTGCTAAGCTTACTGCTTTTTCAAGATTTATCTCAAGATTGGCTATTTTTTCATTTGAAACTTTAAGTTGTTCTTCTAATAATAATATTTTATTTTGTAACTCATCAATATTAGAAGTTTCAACTTGTGTATCCATTTTTTTAGCTAACTCATCATTAAGCATTTTTTGTTCTGCAAAAATATC
>JARHYD010000109.1 GCA_029258655.1 Mailhella sp. | reverse complement strand
GAATAATTATTTTGTTAAATATGTTTTGAGAATTGCATAATATCCTTCTGTTACTTTATATAATTGTTCTAATTCGATATATTCATCTATTGTATGTGCTAAGTTTTCTTTTGAAGGTCCATATCCTATTGTTTTTACGTTAGATTCTCCTGCATAGTGAGAACCATTTGTACAAAAATTATAATGCGTAATTTCTGGATTTTGTCCTATTTCTTTTAAAGCTTTTACTGCTTTTTGCACATATTCATCATTTTCGTTGTAGATCCAACCTGGAAAAAATCTTTCTCCTGTTATATCGTTTCCTGTCCAGCATTTTTCTTTTCCTATTGCATAGGAAACCTTTGCTTTAAAAGTTTCATCTTTTGCGGACATTTCATCAATTAATTTTTGAATTGGAGCTAAAACGCTTTCTTGTGTTTCACCTACTAGAAGCCTTCTGTCATAGGTTGCTCTGCAATAATCAGGAACAACAGATGCTCCGGGATATGGGGAAGATTTAATATCTGTTAACTCTAGTATTCCATATCCTAATGTTTCATGGTGTGTCATTGGGAGTTCTTTTATTTTTTTGATAATCTCCATCATTTTATAAACAGCATTTATCCCTTTTTCTGGATTAGCAGAGTGAGCTGGTTTACCAAATGTTTCTATAACAATTTCACCTCGTCCTCTTTGACCAATTTTTAAATTTAATTGGGAAGCTTCACCTATGATTACATAATCAGGTTTTACATAATTGCTTATTTCTCTTGCAGCTACCCCTTCAAAGCATTCTTCGTGAACTACGCCAGAAAAAAAGAGTTCTCCTGCAAATTCTTTATTCAAATCATGTGCTAAAAATGCTCCTGCTAGAAGCATTCCGCAATCAGCTCCTTTCATATCAGAGGAACCTCTACCATAGAGTTTGCCGTCTATTACTTCGCCAGCAAAGGGCTTTTTTGTCCATTTTTCTTCATCAACAGGAACTGTGTCTATATGTCCGTCCATTAATACTTTAGGACCTTCATATTTTC
This sequence comes from Mailhella sp., assembly GCA_029258655.1. GTDB lineage: Bacteria > Desulfobacterota > Desulfovibrionia > Desulfovibrionales > Desulfovibrionaceae > Taurinivorans. The sequence goes on along the minus strand of JARHYD010000109.1, from coordinate 4,124 downwards.
CTTTTATGGAACAAATAACACTTCCATATTTATCTATATGTACTGTGTCATACCCTAGTTCTAAAGCTAAATCTTTAATGTATTCTGCAACTTCTTTTTCTTCACCAGAATAACTTTGTCTTTGGATTAAATTTTGTAAGACGTTTACAAGTGTTTCTTTTCTCTCCTTAGTTAACATTTTTTCCTCCTCATTATTTTGATTAAGAATTACTGGGTATTCCATTCCAAACTACATTTTTATAGCCGTCTAAATCTGTATCTCCTTCTGTACTTATGCAAAGAATTTTTGAATTTTCATCTAGTTTTAATGCATTAATAAGTTCTTTATATTCTTCTTTTTTCTCAGAAAGAATGGTAAATAAACCAAGTCCTACTGCTCCTGATTCTCCAGAAATAACTCTTGTATCATCTCCTAATGGACTTGATAAAACTCTCATTCCTCTTGCAGCTATTTGATCATCACAAGATATAGAAAAATCTGCATTATCTCTTAGTATTTTCCAACTAATGGTATTGGGTTCTCCACAAGCAAGACCTGCCATTATTGTTATAAGATCTCCTGATACATTATGAGGGTTTCCATCATTTGCTTGCATAGATTTATAAATGCAATTTGCACCATGAGGCTCACAGATTATTGTTATTGGTCTGTCATCGCCATATAATTGTGTTAAATATCCTTGAATTGCACCAGCAAAAGAACCTACTCCTGCTTGAAGAAAAACGTGTGTTGGTTTTTCATTTCCACAAGCTTTTAATTGCTCAATAACTTCATTGATAATTGTTGAATATCCTTGCATAATCCATAGTGGAATTTCTTCATATCCTTCCCACGCTGTATCTTGAATCATTATCCAACCATCTTTTTCTGCTTTTTGATTGGCTAATCTAACTGCATCATCATAGTTTAAATCTGTGATAGTTACGTCTGCACCCTCTCTTGCTATTGCGTCAAATCTCATTTGTGCAGAACCTTTTGGCATATAAACAACAGATTTTTGTTTTAATCGATTTGCCATCCAAGCAACCCCTCTGCCATGATTACCATCTGTTGCTGTTATAAAAGTAACATCACCTAATTCTTTTTTTATTTCATCAGAAACTAAAACATGATAAGGAAGTTCATTTATATCCTTATGGAGTTTTTGACTTAAATATTTTCCTATTGCGTATGAACCACCTAAAACTTTAAAAGCATTTAATCCAAATCGTTTTGATTCATCTTTTAACCATACTTTTTTTACACCATAATAAGCAGCTAAATTTTTTAAATCCACTAATGGAGTTGGGGTATAGTTTGGTAAGCTTTTATGAAATGTATACACATCATGTATACTTTTTTCATCAAATCCAAGAAGCTCTGATTTTTTATAATTAATATCTCTACTTTTTGTATTATGTATCCAATTTAATAATTCCATTTCATTCTCCTTTAGCTTTTGGTTTTTATTATAAATAAGCAATAAATATACCAAGTTAAAATATCTTTATTTTTCTTTTAAATACGAATAGTTAGCGTGATTATATTATATATTTTTGTATAATTTATTAGATTTTCTTTTTTGTTTTGAGAAAAATTTCTCATTTTGAGATATTTTAAATACATTATTTTTTCTTATGTTTTAAACTAAATATTTTTTTCTTTCTCATTTTGAGAAAATGGGTTATTATGAATAATAATATCCTAAAAACAGCAAAGGGAGGGGGGAAATGGATTTACTTTTTAAAATAAAAGATGATGTGATGAAATATGCTGAAACTATTTCACAAGTTTTAAATATTGATGTTGAAGTTATGGATAGTAGTCTTACCAGAATTGCTGGAACAGGAAGATTAAAAGAAAAAGTTGGATTTAATATGTCCAGAGAGGCGAATATTTATAAAAAAGTTTTGCATACAAAAGAAACCTATCTTATTTTAAATCCTAGAAAAGAACAAATATGTTTGGGGTGTCCTTCTCGTGAAACTTGTAAGGAAGTATTAGAAATTTCAACACCTATTTTTTTTAGAGATGAGGTTGTAGGTGTTATTGGACTTATTTGTTTTAATAAAATACAAAAAAAGGAATTTTTATTAAAAAAAGATTTATATATAAAGTTTTTAAAACAAATTGCTTCTTTTATAAGTTCTCGTGTATATCAAGAAAACGAAAAAGTGCTAATTGAAAATAATAATAAAGTTCTTTTAAATGTAGTAGATAGAATACCAAACGCTATCATTATTACTAATAAACAAAATAAAGTTGAACTTATTAATGGAATGGGTGCTGATTTGTTTGGGGAATTTCATTCTGAAATGGTTGTTATAGCAGAAAATATAAAGAATTTTTTAGATAAAAAGGAATTTTTGCTTACTTGTAATAATATTAGTTATAATGTTGTAGGGGATATTTTAGAATTTACTGCAAATATGGGCAGGTTTAGAACTTTGTATGTATTTCAAGAGGCAGAGAGTTTTAAAAAATATATCTATCAATTTAATAAAGGACTTTCAAAAATATTTATTTTTAATTCACCACAAATGCAAAATGTATATACAAAAATTCAAAAAGTTACAAAAACAACAACAAATGTTCTTATAACAGGAGAAAGCGGTACAGGAAAAGAAGTTGTTGCAAAAATTATCCATGAAAATAGTAATAGAGCTGATAAACCTTTTATTCCTGTTAATTGTGGAGCTATTCCAGAATCTCTTATTGAAAGCGAATTTTTTGGTTATGTAAAAGGTGCATTTACAGGGGCAAATCCTAAAGGAAAAATAGGCTTTTTTGAACAAGCAGATGGTGGTACAATATTTCTTGATGAAATAGGAGATATGCCCCTTCCATTACAAGTTAAATTATTAAGAGTTTTGCAAGAAAAAACTATTTCGCCAATAGGTTCTGATAAAACTAAACAAATTGATATAAGAATAATTGCCGCAACAAATAAGGATTTAGAAAATCTTGTTCAAGAAAATAAATTTAGAGAAGATTTATATTATAGATTAAATGTTTTTCCTATTGATATTCCATCACTTTGTAATAGACCCCGTGATATTGAAGAACTTTCTGAATATTTTATTATTAAATATTCAAAAGCATTTAATATTTCTCCTAAAAATATTTCTAAAGAAGTGATGAAAGCTTTTATTGCATATAATTGGCCTGGAAATATTAGAGAATTAAAAAATGTTATTGAATATATTATAAATGTAGTTGATGAAAAAGATCCTATGATTTCTTTAAAGCATTTGCCTCCTAAATTTTTAAATCATAATGAAAAAAAAGAAATAAAAACATTAGCGGAAATGGAAAAAGAAGCAATAAAAATTCTTATGGAAAGATATGGAACTTCCTCAAAAGATAAAATAAAAATTGCTGAAACCTTAGATATAAGTCTTGCTACATTATATAGAAAAATTAAAGAATATAATTTATGAGATAATGTTTTTGGGAAGAAATTTTTATTGTGTTATAATTAATGAGGGCGTATTTTAAAAATAATTTTATTTTATTTTTTTCTTTTGGGGGAAAATGATTTCCCCCAAGCCCCCTCAATCAGGCAAATGTATTGAAACTTGTTTCAATACTTTTGCCTATCTTAAAGTTTTAGTAAAAAATTTTTCCCCAAAAGAAAAAAGTTCTTTGTTTTCACATTGTAGCTATAAATAATTTAAAAATATATTTAAAATGTATTAAAAAGTTTTGAGGGGAGAGTTTGAGAGGGGAACTTTTTCAAAAGTTCTCCTCTCAAAAAAAGTTAATTTATAAAAACTCCCTAACTTATATAAATCATTGTTGTTATTCGTAACGTTCATTTTTCACTACATATATTTTATGAAAAGAGTAAGAAACAAAAGAACACTTTTGTATAATCAATGTTTTTATATATTTTTATCAAGAAGTTTTGTAAAATTATCCATATCTAAGATATAGGTTATTTTTTTATTATATGGTCCAATAATTCCTTGTTGTTCAAGTTCCCTAAGGGTTTTATTGATAGTCACTCTATGAACACCTAAATGATTAGCAAGTTCTTGTTGAGTAAATTCTGGAATTGCATAAAATTGTTTATTGTTTTTATCTGCTTGTAAGGTTTGATATAAAAAATAACATATTCTTGAAGAAAGTTCTGTAAAACTAA
>JARHYD010000068.1 GCA_029258655.1 Mailhella sp. | reverse complement strand
TTATAAATAAATTGAAAATAAAGTTTTATTTAACAATAGGTTACTGTTTTTTAATCTTGACTTTTTTGAATACATTTATGAACAAAAGTAATTATTTCATTTTGTAATGTTTCAAATAATTCTTTTTCGTGAGCTTCAAAACGTAGGGTTAGCATGGGGCTAGTATTAGAAGAACGAATTAAAAACCATGCTTTTTTTAAAATAATTCGGATACCATCAATTTTGATAATTTGTGCTTTTGCTGTATATTTTTGTTCTAATTTATGAATAATTATCTGCATTATTTGTTGTTTTTTTTGCTCTGGGCATGGAATTTTTATTTCTTCACTAGAAAAAATATTTTTCCATGTGGGGTATTGGGTTAAATCAAGATGATTTTTTTCTAAGTAATGAATAAGGTGAAGAGCTGTTAAAATTCCATCATCAGTTTTATACCAATTATCAGCATGAAAAAAATGTCCAGAAAATTCTCCACCAAAAATGGCATTGCTTTTGACCATTTCTTGTTTTAGGACAGCATTGCCTGTGGGACAAAGCTTATATTGAGCATTTTTTTGTATTGTTTGGTTTATGAGTTCTTGAGAACATTTAATATCAAATAAAAATAAAGGATTATGAAATTTTTGTGTGTAATATTCTATAAAAATGCTGATAAGTTCATCACTTTTTAAAATTCGAGCATTTTTATCTACAAGAACAACTCTGTCCCCATCACCATCAAGAGCAATGCCATAATCGGCTTTTTCTTTTAGTATTTTGGTACAAAGAGTTGTTAGATTTTGAGGATTTGTTGGGTCTGGCTCGTGGTTGGAGAATTCTTCTTGTTCTTCACAAAAAAGAGGAATAACTTCTGCTCCTGCTTTTTTAAAAATTTGAACGCAAAGGTTACCTGCTGAACCATTTGCTCCGTCTATTACAACTTTACAATGTAAAGAAGAAATATTTTCTAAAACTTTTTTTTGATAGCTTGAATAAATATTATGAGAACTTATAAAGCCTTTTTTTTGATATTTAATATTTTTATAAGGAAGAATTTTTTTATTCCATAATTGCAACATTTTTTCATAAAGAAAAAGAATGTCTTCTTTATGAATAGTATTATCATTGAGCCAAATTTTAAACCCATTATATTCACGTGGATTATGGCTTGCTGTAACAATAACGCCTGCTTTTATATTGAGGTAATGAACAGCAAAATAAAGGCAAGGACTAGGTATCATACCAAGACTTATCACGTGTAAGCCTTGTTCTGCAAATGTTTTTGCTAAGATATTGTGAAAATGGGCAGATTTTTTTCTTGTATCATAGCCTAATAAAACACGATTTTGTCCTGCATCAAGAAAAATCTGGCTTAAGGCTATTCCTAAATAAAAAACAAATTCATCTGTTATTTCTAGGTCTAAAATTCCTCGTATATCATATTCACGAAATATGTGGTTAATTTGTTTTAATTGCATCATTATTGGCTTTACTCATTTTTTATTAAAAGGTAAAAACAAAGTACATGATAGAAAATTATACAATTTTAATCAAAAATGCAAGTTTTCCTTTGGAGTAAGTATGAATTTTGAAACAGCCCTTTTTTGTTTTGGGTTGGCATTACAGATTTTTGCATGGGTTTTATCTGGTGCAAAGGTGGGATTTAGTCCTCGAAAAAATATTTCTGTGGCAAAAGAACAAGAATTAATGCAAAAAAAGAATAAATGGTATGCAACGCTTTTTTTTAGACGTATTTATTTGTTAGTAGGTGCAAGTATTATTTGTTTTTTTGCGTATTTTGACCATGATTTTGTTTTGTTAGGCGGGCAAATTGTCTTAGCAATTATTTTATGGTTTAGAATTGGTATTGTTCTTTCTGTAAAAAAGTAAAGTTATTATACAAGAAAATAACTTATTTAATATATAATAATATAAATTATAATGTTTATGAAAAAGTATAGTATGTGTAGATATTTTTTTGCAATAATGATTATAAAAAAATAATAAAAAGATTTTTTATAAAAATAGATAGATAGATTTAAAATTAGGATTATGGTATGTTTACATCAATTTATGTTTTGCTTGCTGGGATACCTTTTGGTTTTTTATTCCGTAAATCAAAACAACTTATTGTGTATACTGATAAATTATTAACATTATCTGTTTGGATTTTATTATTTTTATTAGGACTTGGTTTAGGTGGTGACTCTTCTTTAATGCAAGAGATTAATTTATTAGGATTACAAGCTCTTTGTATTACGTTTTTTTCTGTTTTAGGGTCACTTTTTTTTGCTTATTTTATGGCAAAACTATTGTACAAAGAAGCATTGCAGAAAAGAGCGTATTCTCGTACAAATAAAAATGATCAAGCAATACAACAAAGTAAATGGACGGCAATAAAAAGTTCTGCTATTGTTTTGCTCTTTTTTTTAGGTGGTGTTTTTTTAGGATATTTTTCTTTTTTGCCTAAACAGTTAAGTAATGGTTTATATGCGTTGTCAGCTTTGTATTTTTTACTTTTTTTAGCAGGTATGAGTGTTGGTTTTGATTTACACGCATTTAAGATTGTGCAAGAATTAAAAGGTATTATTATTTTTATGCCTGTTGCAACTGTTTTGGGAACTGTGCTTGGAAGTATATTTGCAAGTTTTTTAGTGCCAGAAATACCTATACTTGATGCCATTGCCGTTGGTATGGGATTAGGGTATTATAGTTTATCATCAACAATTATATCACAAGAAGTAAGTCCAGCGTTGGGGTCTGTGGCTCTTTTATCTAATATTATGCGAGAAGTGGCTTGTCTTGTTTTTGCACCGCTTATGGTGCGTTATTTTGGTTTGCTTGGTCCTGTTTTTGCTGGTGGGGCAACATCAAATGATAGTTCTTTGCCTATTATTGCAAAATATTGTGGAGAACAGTATGCTATTATAGCAATATTTACAGGGGTAGTGTTAACGCTTGCTGTTCCTTTTTTAGTTCCCTTTGTATTGTATTTTAGATAAAAATAAGGAAAAAAAATGCAAAAAGAAACATTTAAAGAAAATAGATACCAATTAAATAGACGAGATTTACTTATTTATGAAGATATTCTTTGTGCTGATATACAATCTTTTTTGCAATTTGAAGCCCATGCACTTTATTTTCCTATGGAAGATGAATTAAAACAATATAAATATATTGAAGAAGAACAAAAATTATTTTTACCTTTGCGTTTTAATAATGCTTTGCTTGGTATTCTTATGTTGCGTGGTGTTATTTTAAATAATGCTCTTGCAGAACTTTTGCCTTCTTTAGTAAAAATTTGTTTAGAAAAAATTCATTTATTAAAAAAAGAAAATCTTGATGAACGTTGTGGATTAGTTCGTTCTCATTATTTTATGGAACGTTTAACAAAAGAAGTACAAAGTATTTGTTCTTATTTTCAACAAGCACTTATCCATGATGAACAAAATACAATAAAAGATGAAATACCTTTGGCAAGTTTAAATTCTGGAGTAACGAGTAATGAGGAATTTTCTTCTTCCAGTAGCAAGCAAAGTAGTGTGGGGGTAATGGTATTGCCTGTGCTTGGTATGCAAGCAGTACGGGATAATAAAAGTTACCATGAAGCAGAAAAATATTTTGGAATCTTAGCTGAAAAAATAAAGGCAAGTATACCTAATGATGCTCTTTGTTGTCTTTTGGAAGATAATAATTTTGCGATATTTTTTCCGGGTGCAACAAGGAAAATGATGGATAACTTGGCACATGATTGTCTTGTGATTGAAGAAGATGTTCCATTTGATACTTATAAGAAACCATTTTTAAAAGAAAAATCAGCACGGTTAAAAGTTTGTGCTGGTTATGCTTTATTTCCTCAAGATTGGGACGGGACAACAGATTCTCGTGATGTAGCAGAAGTACCGTATTTATTATTGCATAAAGCAAAAATAACAGCCAATAGATTAAAACAAGTAACAGAACAGCAAAAAATAGAACAAAGCGAAAAAAATCTTTTACCAAGCCTTGCATATAAGCAAATCTTACTACAAGGTGGTTCTGTACAGAAAGTTTTGCCATTTTCACATTTGCAAGTAGATTTAGGGCGTGAAAGTGGAGCTTTTGAAGGTATGTGTTTTAGTGTAGGCAGTGAAGGGGAAAAACGTAAAGGAGAAATTATTTTACGTAAGGTTTTTCCTCATTATGCAGAAGCTGAAATATTGCTTTTAGGGGATTCTACAAATACCATAGAAGTTGGTGATAGATTATTTTATGTACAAGAAAGTTCTTTTGCTACTATGGATTTAGATCAAGAAAAGAACATAAAATTTTATGCGTACCGTGATTTTGTTAATATTGTTAATACAGAAATCACTAAAAAACAAAATCCAAAATTTAGTTTAAGCTTGTTACATTTGCAATGGAATGGCAAAGGGGAACTTTTTGATGAAAATACTGCATTATCACATATTGCCTTAGCATTATGGAAGTATTTGCAAGAAAATATTCCAGAAATAAAGGCAGAAACGCTTTTATTGGGAAATTTAAGTTTCAATAGTATTTTAGTATTCCATGATAATATAGAAGCACAAGCATTAATGGAAGTATATACAAACGCATTATTATATATTGAAAAAACATTTAATATACAGGGAGCTGTTGGTTTATGCTCTTATCCTTTTTTACATTATACTCCAGCTGAAATGTGGGAAGGGGTAAAAAAGGCTCTTGATTATGCGTTATTATTGCCAAGTCCTCATGTGGGAGTTTTAGATAGTTTAGCAATTAATATCAGTGCAGATAAAAAATTTAGTCAAGGGGATACGTTTGGAGCTGTGGAAGAATACCGTACTGCTCTTTTAGCAGATACGAATAATATTCTTGCATGGAATTCCTTAGGGGTATGTCTTGCTGATTTAGGGCGTTATGCAGAAGCTAAAAATGCTTTTGAAGTAGCGTATAGTAAGGATAAGACTGTTTTTACAACTTTGTATAATTTAGGAACAACGTGTTTATCATTAAAAGATAATCAAAGTGCAAAAGAATTTTTTCTTGCTAGTTTAGCGTTAAATCCTCACCATCTTTTTGCTCGTATTCGTTTAGGTGAAATTGCAGAGAAAGAAGAAGATCTTGAAACAGCAAAGGAACAATATGAATTAGCAAAAGAAACAAATCCAACAAGTTCTGTGCCTTATAGATGTTTAGCAAAATTATTTTTGCAAGAGGCAAATAGAGAAAAAGCTCGTGAATATTTACAAATTGCTTTGCAAAAAAATAGTGAAGATGCTGTAAGTTTACAGCTTTTAGCAGGATTATATCTTGATGGAAAAGAAGATGCTGAGCTTGCAGAAGTTCTTGCACGGCAAAGTATTGCTCTTTTGCCTTGGAGACGCTCTGCTTGGGCAGAATTAGCAAGAGCTTTAGATGCTCAAGGAAGAAATAAAGAAGCTATGGAAATACGTCGTAATAGTATGAGGTTATAATGACAAAAGATGAACGCATTAATCTTGCGATGAAAATAATGGAAGAAGAAATTTTTGGAATAACTCCAACAGTCCAAAGTTTGGGAAATGAAGTTTTACAAGAAGTTTTACGTCTTGAAAATATTGGAGAAATAGAAGAAGCAAAAGCTTTTGAAGCTTTTATTCCTATTGATGAAGATTATTTATCTTCTCTTGCACCAATTTTGGGTCAAAATGAATATGAACAAACAATTATTATGTATAAACAAGAAAAAAAGCGTCTTCGCACTAGATATTTAGAACAAAATAAAATTTAGCTTTTAATACTTGACTTGACCAAATGATGTTTGACATATATAGAAATAAAAAAGTTTTTTAATGGGAGGAGAAAATATGTTTGGTATTGGAATGCAGGAACTACTTCTTATTTTAGTTCTTGTTCTCGTTGTTTTTGGTGCTAAACGTCTTCCTGAAATTGGAAGTGGGCTTGGAAAAGCTATCCGTAACTTTAAACATGGTGCAACGGAACCTGATGAAATTGATATAACACCTAAAAAAGAAACTTCTTCTGAGACAAAGTCTGATCAAAAAGAAGGCTAAGCCATGATTGTAGAACAACTTTCTATTTTTTTAGAAAATAAAGCTGGACGGCTAATGGAAGTAACCAAGTCTTTACGTGATGCCAATATTAATATTCATGCACTTTCTTTAGCTGATACATCGGATTTTGGAATTTTACGTTTGATTGTAGATAAAATTGATCAAGCAAAAGATATTCTTAAAGAACATGGTTTTACTGTTGGTAGGACGAATGTTATTGCTGTTGAAGTTGGTGATGCTCCGGGGGGATTGCATAAGATACTGGAAGTCATTGATTCTGAAGGTATAAATGTTGAATATATGTATGCTTTTGTTCAAAAAAATAGTTCAAATGCAACATTGATTTTCCGTTTTGATAGGATAGAATGTGCATTGGAAGTACTACAAAGAAATAATATTACAGTTCTTCCAGCTACAAAGGTTTGTGGTTCTCATTAAGAAAAGGCAATGATTTTTCATTGCCTTTTTTGGTATATTTTTGTGTAGATTAATATATTTTTTGGTTGTCAAATGTGTGAAGTAAGAGAAAAAGATAAAATTGTTGCCTTAATAGATTTAGGAAGTAATTCTGTACGAATGAGTATAGTGCAAATCTATGCAAATGGAGCTGTTTCTATATTAAATCATGTAAAACATATGGTTCAATTAGGGCAAGGGGCTTTTTTAAATAATGTTTTGCAACGTGAAGCAATGGATAGAACTATTGCAGCTCTTTCATCTTTTGCTCAACTTTGCGAAACTTCTCAAGTAGATGAAATTATTGCTGTTGCAACATCTGCTGTTCGTGATTCTGAAAATGGTAATGCTTTTTTAGCAGAAATAAAAGAAAAAACAAATTTTTCTGTATCTTGTATTTCTGGAATAGAAGAAGCACGCCTTATTTATAAAGGCATTTCAAATTCTTTGGAAGTATCTTCTATGCTTCGTTTTTATCTTGATATAGGTGGCGGAAGTACGGAGTTTATTTTAGGGGATTCCTATAAATATAGAGAATTAGATTCCGTGAAAGTTGGTTGTGTTCGCATGGCTAATTTATTTATGCAGGATAAGCATGGAGTTATTTCTGAAAAAGAATATAAACAAATGCAAAATTATGTTTCTACCTTAGCAAACCATGCTATTGGACGTATGGAATCTTATGTTGCTAAAGAAATGATAGTAAGCTCTGGTACTGTAAAGAATTTAGCAGAAATTGCTGCGTGTTTAGATATTCAAGATAAGCGACTTATAAAAGATAATTTTTTATCGTATAAAACATTGTGCCAAGTTGTGCGTTTGCTTTGCTCTAGGACAGAAGAAGAACGTAAAAAAGTTTTAGGAATTAATCCAAAAAGAGTAAATGTAATTATTCCGGGAGCGGCTATTTTACAAACTGTAATGGAAGAACTTGGTTTTGATGGTTGTTATGTGAGTTCTTTAGGGGTACGTGAAGGATTATTGCGAGATTATATTGAAAAACATTTTCCTCATGTAAAAACACAAGATACAGCAGACCAAGATAATAGTGTTTTTAAATTTGCTAAAAATTGTCGATATGAAGAACAACACGCAAAACACGTTGGTTTTTTAAGTTTAGCGTTGTTTGATAGTGCAAAACAAATAGGTATCCATACATTAAAAGAAGAAGATAGAAAATTATTATATTATGCAGCAATTCTCCATGATATAGGAACGTTTGTTTCTTTTTCTGGGCATGATATGCATGGTTATTATTTAGTACGACATCATGCTTTATTAGGCTTTACAGAAACAAGTCAAGAAGAATTGGCGTATTTAGTTGGCTCTCATAGAATGAAAGAAATAAAACAGTTGCCACAAATAGAAAATTTATCTGAAAAAAGAAGAAATGAGCTTAGTATGTTGTCACTTTTTTTAAAACTTGCTGAAGCCTTAGATAGATCACATAATCAAACAATAGATGAAGCTCTTTTTAAACGTGAAGGAAATTCTGTTATTTTAGATATTATTCTTACAGCTCCTAGTGCTGTGGAGCAAGAAAAAATAGAAGAAGGAAGAAAACTTCTTGTAAAATTTATTCCTGAATTTTGTGATTTTCGTTGGAATTGTGAGAAAAAATAGTTTGTGACTTTGATTAAGAATGTTTGTACGTTATAATTTATTGTAAGTAATTATGGTTAGTGATATTTCTTAGGGGGAAAACTTTTGAAAAAGTTTCTCCCCCTAAGACCCCCTTACAAAACTTTTTATGTTTTTTTTACAAGTTATTATAAGAAAATATATAGCAATAAATAAACCCAAGCTTTGCATAAAAACAAAGTTTGGGCTTTGTTTGAGGGGAGAAATATATCCCTAAAAAATATTTAAACAATGATAAGAAAAAGCCCCTGTTAATAAGGGCTGTTCATTTTTATTCTGCGTTTTTATGTTGTTTATGTTCGTTATGTTGATTGTGGTTTCCTTGATGTCCATTTTTAGAATGTTCGCCATTATGGTTATTTTTACCACAACTTCCACTTCCACATTGACCATGTCCTGTATGTTTAGAAACTTCAATTCCTAACTTATCTTTTACATTTTTAGCAAATTGATCATATTGCGTAGAAATTTCATTTTCAATGGAAGCAATTTCATTGATGATTTTTGAAATTTGATCTGGTTTTACATTTGGATTACTTTTGTAAGCATTAAGTTCCATATATTTGTAGCGTAATTTATTTTGCAATGGTTTTACTTTTGCGTCATAGCTATCACGCATTGTATCATATTGGGTTTGTTGTTCTGCTGTTAACTCTACGGAATTATGGTTATGATTATTTGCAAAAGCAAAATTTGTTCCACCAATTAAAACTACTGCTAATGTAATTGCACCTAATAAATTTTTCATTTTCATATTTTTTTCCTTCCTTATAAATATTGATACTTGCTATATAGCAAAGGTTGTGCCAAAATTATAATATATTGTTTTTATTTGTTATTTTAAATTATATAATAAATAGGGAAAATTTTTTGCTACTTTTTGAAACAATTATCGAGAGTATTGTTACTTTTTTACTCATTATAAGTTTCACTCTCTGGAAGCGAGAAATAAGGCGACTTGCTGGAAGAGTATGTAGCAAGGAGAATTCTTGGGGGTATTGCTTTGGGGGGAGCGGTAGCTGTTGGCAAAGAATGAGCTTTACGGTAGCCGTTGGCGAAGAATAAGCTTTGCGAATAGCGACAGCGGTTTATGTATATTAATTTCGCGTAACTAATTGCTGTTTTTATTCGTAGCTTCCTGCGTTGCAACGACTAAAGCACGGATAGCGATAGTGATTTATGTAGCTTAATTTTGCGTAACGAGGGTGTGTTTTCAAATTATTTATAATTATTAAACTTTGTTCTTTGATAATAAAAATAAAATAAATACAATGTAATAATATTAGAAAATACTTATAGTTACGATGTAAAAGCAAAGGACTTTTTTATTTTTAGGAGAAAAATTTTTTACTAATGTCTAAACTTGGCAAATTTATTGAAACATATTTCAATAAATTTGCCTGATCGAGGGGGTTTGGGGGAAATCATTTCCCCCAAAGAAAAAATAAAATTAATTTAGAACACGTTCTATGTTTAAGATTTTTATTTAAATTTTGTTCTAATGTATATAAAAATTTTTAATTGTAAAACGAAGTGCGACAGGTATTAAAAAAAAGTAGCCCAATACAAAACCTTTATGTAGAATAATATTTGGATAAACAACACATGGAGGTTTTACTATTGAGCTACACACATCTTACACTAATTGAAAGAG
>JARHYD010000001.1 GCA_029258655.1 Mailhella sp. | reverse complement strand
ATCTGGTGTCCCTGACAAGAATCGAACTTGTGGCCTATCGCTTAGGAGGCGATCGCTCTATCCTACTGAGCTACAAGGACATAAATAATTAATTTCATGTAACCATTATTTTGTCAAGAAATACTTTTACTTTCAACTAGTTAGAAAATAAAAAAATTATTCCTTTTGAAATTGAACCATTACTTATTATAATTAATAATATAGGAAGTTTTCTTAACGATTATTAATAATTAGTTAAAACCATATCCTAACCCAAAATAAAAAAGGTCTGTAATAATTACAGACCTTGAAATTTCTGGCTCCCCGAGACGGACTTGAACCGCCAACCTAGTGATTAACAGTCACCCGCTCTGCCTATTGAGCTATCGGGGAACACCTTGCGTACTCAACGCAAGAATGTATTTATAAAAATTTCCTACATTAGTCAAGCTTTTTTTTTAAAAATATTTTTTTTAATTATTCAACATTTCAAATCGTTTTTTTTTACCATAACAAAAAATAAAAACATCTTTTAACTATGTATAATTTATTACTTTTATTATAATAATTAGCTTGCATCATGCGTTTTTTTACCAGGTAAAATAAGATTTAAAATAACACCAATTATTGCAGCAAGACCAATACCACTTAAATGAAATTCTCCATATCCAACACTCATACCTCCTATACCGAAAATAATAACCATAGAAACAATAACAAGATTTCGTGTTTCCATAAGATTTTCACGAGATTGAACAAGAGTATTTAATCCAACAACCATAATACTACCAAAAAGCAAAATCATTATTCCTCCCATAACAGGCATAGGAATACAACTAAGCAATGCACCAAGTTTTCCTACACAAGAGAGTAAAATAGCTGTAATAGATGCCCAAGTCATAATAGCTGGATTAAAACTTCTTGTAAGGGCAACAGCTCCAGTTACTTCTGAATATGTTGTATTTGGTGGACCACCTAAAAGGCAAGCAAACGAAGTAGCTAAGCCATCACCAAACATAGTACGGCTAACACCCGGCTTTTCTATAAAATTTTTACCAGTAACAGAACTAATAGCCAATACATCACCAAAATGTTCAATAGCAGGAGCTAATGCCACAGGAATAAAATAGATAATAGGGGCTAATTCAAAACTAGGTGTAGTAAAATGGGGTAAAGCAAACCATTTTGCATTATGTACAGGTGTCATATCTAATACCCCCATAAAAGCCGACACAGTACAACCAACAAGAATACCTACAATTATCGGTAAAAGTCGAAGAATACCACGCCCTAAAATAGATACCAAAATTGTAGCAATAAGTGAAGACATAGAAATAATAAGAGCTGTTCTTTCTGGCATAATACTTTCTGTACCTGCAATTCCCATTGCCATTTTCATACCAGTAGGAGCTAAAATAAGACCAATAACAGCAATAACAGAACCAGTAACAATAGGTGGTAAAAGATTAACGACAAAACCAACACCACGAACTTTTATAATAAAACTTAAAAGCATATAAAAAAAGCCAACAGCAATCATTCCACCTAACGTAGCACTAATACCCCATGTTTGCACGCCATAATTAATAGGTGCAATAAAAGCAAACGAAGAAGCTAAAAAAACAGGAACAGAACCTTTTGTAATAATTTGAAAAATTAAAGTGCCACAACCTGCTGTAAAAAGTGCCACATTACTATCAAGACCAGTTAACAATGGAACTAAAACCAAAGCACCAAATGCAACTAAAAGCATTTGTGCTCCAATTATAGCATCTCTAAACCGAAAATTATATGTAACTTCACTCATAAAAACCTCATAAAAAAGATTGCCTCATTTGAAGCAATCTTATTTTATTGTATTTAAATATTATTTTGTACCAAAAATCCTATCACCAGCATCACCCAAGCCCGGAAGTATATAACCTTTATCATTAAGACAAGTATCAATAGAGGCAGTATAAATTTCTACATCAGGGTGAGCATCTAAAACTTTTTTTACTCCTTCAGGAGCACATACAAGATTAAGACTATATATTTTTTTTACATTATGGCGTTTCAAAAGTTCAATAGTTGCAATGAGCGAACCACCCGTTGCTAACATAGGATCAAGAATAATAGCAACACGATTTGCTATATCTTTTGCAAGTTTGACATAATATTCAACAGGTTCAAGTGTTTCTTCATTTCTATAAAGCCCTACAACACTAATCTTACAACCAGGTATCATATCTAATGCCCCATCCATAAGCCCCAAACCTGCTCGTAAAATTGGGACAATAGTTGCCATTTTGCCCGGAATAAAATCCACCTCAACAGGTCCAGCCCAACCATTTTCCGTTTTCTTTTCCAAAGGAAAATCTCTTGTTACTTCATACATAAGTAATCGAGTTATTTCTTTTGCAATATTTCTAAATTCATTAGTTGGAGTTTCCACTCGACGAAGAAGCCCAAGCTTATGCTTAACTAATGGGTGATCAACTACATGTACAGCCATAATTAATTCCTATTGTTATAGATTATAGTTATCGAAGTATAATTATAAACAAATGAATTATGAGGTCAAGTATTTTTATTTTTAGCCCAAAAGCACATTATCTAAGATATATTTTCAAATGGGTTATAATTACCAAAAATGCTAAAAAATCTTAGACAATAAAAATATTAACACTATAACAGAATATATTTTTTACGGAGAAAACTTTTTATAAAAAATTCTTCCCGTTGCCTCGCAAAAATTTTTAATCCAAGCTTCTTTTAAAAGGGACTTTTAAAATAATCATATATTATTTTTCTTGGGAATTATACTGTCTTTATCCATAATTTCCTTTATCGTAACGGTTATAGCAAAAGAATTTCCCCAAAGCTCTCTCAAGAGGAAAGTTATTAAAATAAGTTTCATCAGCTAATATATTTTCCTAGTAATTACCTCAAAAAAAAATGCTCCTTTTGGAGCATTTTTTATTTTGCAAAAAGAGGAATAATTTCTTCTCGAAGAACTTTTGCTGCTGCTAAGCTTACAGCTTTTTCAAGATTTATTTCAAGATTGGCTATTTTTTCATTTGAAATTTTAAGTTGTTCTTCTAATAATAATATTTTATTTTGTAACTCATCAATATTAGAAGTTTCTTGTGTATCCATTTTTTTAGCTAACTCATCATTAAGCATTTTTTGTTCTGCAAAAATATCATCAAGTTTTGCTAATCGATCTTCAACAAATTTAACTTTATTGGTTAATTCTTCATTTTTAGCTATTTCTATTTCTGAAATATGTTTATTTTGTTCTGCAACTTTTGTCTCAAGCTCAGATAATCTTAATACTATTTCTTCCAAATTATCTGCTTGTGATTCTACAACATTTGTATCAAGTGCTAATACTTTTGCTTCAAGAGTATTAATTCTTGCTAATATTTCTTCTGTACTATCAGTTTGTATAGTAGAAATCGTAGTATCTAATTTTAATAATTTTGCCTCAACAACACTAAGACGTGTTAATAATTGTTTTGTAGCTATTTCTTCATCATCATTTTTTACATTTCTAATTGATGAATCAACCAATTCTTTTATACCAAGCAATTCTTTTTGACTAAAAACTTCATATTCAGACAAACGGCTTTCAATCAAACTAATTCTATTAGTTAATTCTAAATTCGTTACTTGCCACTTTGAATCACTATTTACAAAACGTTGTTGTAATGAAGCGATATTAGTTGAAATTGCTTGAACCTGTACTTCCAAAGAATTTTCATGTGCATCATGTTGTTCGCTATTATTTTTATCTGCTTTAAAAAGTTCGGCAGCAGATTGCAACAACGCATTATTTTTTTCTCTGTCTTCTGGTTTCTCAAAAAAATCCATTGCAGGTTCTGAATCAAAATCTTCTTTTAATTCACCTACAAAACCTTGTTCCATATCATCATGATCTAAAGAAACTTCAGAAATTGCATTATTGATAGTATCATCAACATCAAAGGTATTAAATACAGGCATTTCTATTTGCGTTTCTTTTTCAACGACTTTTTTATTTTCTTTATCTAATGCATTAAGTTCATCATCAAAATCTGGAAAACTTTCCTCTTGCATTTGTTTTTTAGGTTCTTCAACAGGTTGTGGACCATTTATAATATCATTTGTTAATGCATCAATATCATCTGTAATAATAGGATCTTGATTTGTATCTTTATCAAGATCAAGAGATTCTTTTATTGAATTTAAATCTAATTCAAAATCATTATCCACCACATTTTCTGCAATCTTATTATCCAAAGAAGAAAGTGGAACATCTAAATCAAAAGGCAAGCCTTTTTCTTCACTATTTTGCTCATTAATATTAAAAGAAGAAAATTCTTTTTTTAAATCTGATGGTGGGTAATGTTTATCTATATCAAATGGATCATCATCTAAAGCTTTTTTAGGCTCTGCATCAATAAGATTATCAGCCTTTATTTCTTCTTGTGCAATATCACGAGAAAGAATATCTTCTTTTTGAGAACTAGGCATAGATAATGATATATCCGTATCTATAACATCAGTAGTATTTTCAGTATCATTATCTAATTCTAATTTAATATCATTTAAAATTGAATCAAAATTTTCTTCTGATTCTAAATTATTTTCATCTTTATTTTCAACAGTTATCTCATTATCTAAATTATAAGAACTAATAAGGCTATCTAAATTTGTTAAATCTAAGACTTCATCATCTTGTGTAGACGTTTCTTTATCTTGATCAACAGGAGTTACTTCCAATTCATTAACCAAAGAGTCTAACACATCATTTTCAGAATAAGATGAATTACCTGAAACGCCACGACTTTCTCCTACTTTAACAACTTCTGTTAAATCAAGAATTTCATCTGAACTATTTTTAGCACACATATTGCCTCTTTATGTAATGAACTTAAATGGAAAAACTCATTGGAGCTTGCGCCCCAATGAGTAAACATCGATTAAGGATGGCAAGAAGATCCCTTACAAGCAGTAAGAGCTTTTCTCTTATCCTTTGCTGTTTTTACAACTTTTGAGTGACAGCCTAAACAGCTATTTTCTAATTTCTTATCGTGAGCAATACGATAATAGCTATTTACGCCTTTTTCTTTTGCACCTAAAGCATCATGGCAACCAGCATTAGAACATTTTTCATAAGTTTCAGCACCATTTACTGGGTGGTGACATACACCACAGTCAATAGATGTGTGATCTTTGTGATTAAATGTTACAGCATTTTTAGTAAGTGCCATTTTAAGTGGACCTTCTGGAGCAGCAGGACGAGCTGCAACAGCAGGCATTGCAAGAGCAATAGTAATTAAGGCACTCAAAGATAACATAACTATCTTTTTCATATCAACCTCCATTCCTTGAACAACTATTCAAGATTTTATATATCCTAGCCTTGCTAGTAAATACTGTCAAGCAACTTGATTATAATAATCTATTTAATTTGATTTTTTATTTTGAAAAAGTTCAGGCATGAGTATATCTACTTTTGCTTCTTGATTAAGCATTAATATATATGCTTGAAAAAGCATATTTTTTTGTGCATCTTGCATATTCAAAAGAATATCTTTTTCCTCTGCCTTAAAATTATCAAGATTTGCTTGTTTTACCTTATTTAATCGTGCAACAATAGCACCTTCATCAACAAGATAAGCTTTTTTTATCCATGTATTATCGGAAGCCTCAAAAATAGCTTTTGCAAGTTCTGGTAATGGTCCTAAATCTTTAATTTGCCCTTCTCGAGTAAAATATACACTTGTTTTAATTTCTTTTGGAGGATTTGTTGTAAATGTTTCTACTTCTTTTTCTGCCAATGTTAAAGCATTTTCTTGTGCTTTTTTAAGTTTTATTTCATCTATAATTTCTTTTTTTACTTCTGCAAAAGTTTTTGTTGTACTTTTATTATTTTTTACAACTTTTACAACACTAAGTTCACCTTTAATAGATAATGGGCTATCCCACACTGTTCCTTCATTTAATCCCATTAAAATATCAATATCTGACTTACGTATCCCATAGTTGTCTATTAATGTTTGTGCATCAACTAAACCTGTATTTTCTGCTTTAAGATGAAGTTTTTCTGCTTCTTCCTTCATACTAGCATTTGCCATTAAATCAGCAATAGAGGCATCAATAGTATCTTGTAAAGAGGCATTCACTTTATTTACAGCAAGTTTATAACGAATATCACCTTGTACATCAGCAAAAGCTTGCTCATGTGCTGCTTTTTTATCTTCTACCCAAATCAAATGATAGCCAAATTGTGTACGTACAGGATCTGACAAAGTTGCAGGTGCAAGAGTAAAAGCAACTTCTGCAAATTCTGGTACCATTTGTTCTTTACTAAACCAACCTAAATCGCCACCTTTTGCTTTTGTTCCATCTTGACCATATTCTTTTGCCATTTTAATAAAATCATCTTCTGTTTTGATTTTACTTGCAATTTCTTTAATTTTTTCTAAAACAATATCAACCTCTTTTTGAGGAGCTTTTTCATTTACCATAAGTAAAATATGGCGAGCTTTTACTTGTTCTGGACTTGTAAAACTAGCTTTATTTTTTTCATAATAATCTTTTACTTCATTTTCGCTAATTGTACTTTCATCAGCCATTAATTCTGGTGTAAAATTAATAAATTCTAAAGAAATTTGTGCTGGAACAGCATACTCACTTTTTCGTTCTTCATATATTTTTTGGGCTTCTTCATCACTCACTTTTTGTGCATTTAAATCTAATTTATAAAGCACATAATCCATTGAACGACTTTCCCCTTGAAAAGCATACATTTTTTTTGCAATTTCAGGATCAGCAGAAATGCCAGAAGTCAAAACTTCTTGAAATTTTTGTGGTAATAAATCCATACGCAAAGAATTTTCAAAAACAGCAGGTGTTTGTCCAACAGCTTTTAAACGTTCTTCATAAATTTTTTGACTAAATTTTCCTGTTTCATCATTAAAAAATGGAATACCCATAAGAGCAGATCTAAGCTCTGCAATACTAATTTCAAGACCTAAGCGTTTAGATTCTGAAAGAAATAATTTACCAATAACTAAGTTTTGCAATACGCGTTGTTCTAAGGCAAAAGCTTTTAATTGCTCATCAGTAATATCTGGCATAACACTTTTAATTTCATTTGCCATTTGCGTATAAGATTGTTGAAATTCATTAATTGTAATGGGTTCACCATTTACTTTTGCAACAACGCCAGAGGAAGAAGTATTTGAACCTATACCCCAAAAAATAAATACAAGAATAATAAGTCCAAACGCTAATTTTATTGCCCAAGATTGAGCACCAGAACGCATACCGTCAAGCATGTAGAACCCCTTTATAACTAATTATTTTCTATTCTTTATAAAATTTAATAACCCACCAGCTACAATAAGCTGAAATTCTTTTTCTGTTAAATCATGTTTAAAATATATTTTCCCCCCCCCTTCAACTTCAAAAGCCATGCGAGGAGAATTTTCCAAAATTTTTGGTTTACCTATTAATTTAGCTCCGAGATTAATACGATTATAATCTGCTTCATTTTCAAAAATAAGAGGCAAAATACCAAAATTTACAAGATTTGCTCTATGAATACGTGCAAAAGACAAAGCCATTACTGCTCGAATACCTAAATGACGAGGAGCAAGTGCAGCGTGTTCACGGCTAGAACCTTGTCCATAATTTTTTCCTGCTACAATAAAAGCACTTTTACCACTATCCCGCATATTTTTTGCTCTTGCAACAAAATCTTCATCAACTCGAGAAAAAACATATTCACTAATAGCAGGAATATTAGAACGCAGAGCTGTAATTTCTGCTCCAGCTGGCATAATATGGTCAGTAGTAATACCATCACCAACTTTTAACACTACTTCTCCAGATAATTCATCTGGTAAAACATCAAAACTTTCAAGAGCAACAATATTTGGACCACGAAGAACCTCAATATTCTTTCTTTGCTCTTCATTTTTTTCTGGAAAAATAAAATGATGTCGAATAGAAGGAATATACATTGGAAAAACTGGTTTTATAGGAGCTTCACCCCATGTTTTAGGATCAGTAAATTCTCCATTTAAAGCACAGTATGCAGCAGTTACAGGACTTACAAGATACACTTTAGCATCTTTAGTACCACTTCTTCCTTCAAAATTTCTATTAAAAGTACGAACAGAAACACCACCTGTATGAGGAGAAGATCCCATTCCAATACAAGGCCCACAGGAACATTCAAGCAAACGCACACCACTATCCAAAAGACTTGACATAGAGCCATTATCCATAAGCATAGTAAGCACTTGACGTGAACCAGGAGAAAGGCAAGTATCTGTATGTGGTGCTACGTGCTTTCCTCGCATAATTTCTGCTACAAGCTTCATATCAGCATAAGAAGAATTTGTACAAGATCCCATAGCAACTTGATCTACTTTAATCCCTGCCAATTCACTTACTGGCACAACATTATCTGGCATATGTGGACAGGCTGCAAGTGGCACAAGTTCAGATAAATTAATTTCAACTAAAGCATCATAATGAGCATTTGTATCAGGAGCAAGATAAATCCAATCTTCTTCTCGTCCCATATCGCGTAAAAATTCTTTTGTTTTATTATCAGAAGGAAAAAGAGAACCTGTTGCTCCAAGCTCTGCTCCCATATTTGTAATTGTTGCTCTTTCTGGAACTGTAAGACTTTCTACCCCACTGCCAGTGTATTCAAAAATTTTACCAACACCACCTTGTGTACCAAGCTTACGCAATAATTCTAAAATAATATCTTTTGCTTGAGCAAAGCCTTGTAACGCACCTGATAAACGAACTTCCACAATTTGTGGCATAGTGATAGTATAAGGCTCACCTGCCATACTTAAGGCAACAGATAAACCACCTGCCCCCATAGATAAACAGCCAATCCCCCCTGCTGTTGGTGTATGGCTATCTGATCCTATTAAAATTTTACCTGGTTTTGCAAAATTTTCTAAATGTAATTGATGGCAGATCCCCGTTCCTGGTGCAGAAAAAACAGCACCATACCGAGCTGCCACTGTTCTTAAAAATTGGTGATCATCTGGATTTTTAAAACCCATTTGCAAAGTATTATGATCTACATAAGAAACAGAAAGCTCTGTATGAACACTATCACGACCAAGAGCCTCAAATTGCAACCAAGCCATTGTTCCTGTTGCATCTTGTGTTAATGTTTGGTCAACACGCAAAGAAATTTCTTTCCCTACTTCCATTGTTCCACTAACAAGATGTGATTTAATAATTTTATATGCAATATTCACAAAATAATCCTTAGGTTACAATTTATTATTCAATATCAAGCCCCATGCTTCTATATTCATTAAGCTTATTTCTTAATGTACGAACAGAAATACCCAATAATTCTGCTGCTTGCGTTCTATTTCCTTGCGTTACAGCAAGTCCTTTTTTAATCATTAATCTTTCAACTTCATGTAAAGGCATTAAAGCTCCAGAAAACTCTTCACTAATAGAAGATTTTTCTTGTTTTTGTTCCTCTACTTTTTCAATATCTTCTTTATTTTCCTGTTCTTGTTCATTATTTTCTTTATCTTCTCTTTCATCATCAAAAGAAGTTCCTGTTTCATCGGAAAAATCATCTTCAAACAATGGCCAATTATCAGCATCTAAAAGAAAATGAGCTGGAACAATATCTTTTCCTGCTGCAAGAAGAACAGCTCTTTCCATAAGGTTTTGTAATTCACGAACATTACCGGGCCAATCATATTTTTTTAACCAATTAATTGCTTCTTCAGAAAATTTAGCTTTAGAAAGACCATATTCTTTTGTATACATATTAAGAAAAAATTCTGCCAATTCAATAATATCATTTCCACGTTCCCGAAGAGCAGGCAAACGCAACGGAATAACATTTAATCGAAAATATAAGTCTTGACGAAATTTTCCTTCTTTAACCCAATCTTCTAAATTTCTGTTAGAAGTAGCAATAACACGAACATCAACTTTGACAGTTTCTGTTCCCCCTACGCGATCTATTTCACCTTCTTGCAAAGCCCGCAAAAGCTTAGCTTGCAAACCAAGATCCATTTCTGTTATTTCATCAAGTAATAGTGTACCACCACTAGCAAGCTCAAATTTTCCTATTTTTCGTCCTATTGCTCCAGTAAAACTTCCTTTTTCATGGCCAAAAAGTTCACTTTCAAGTAAATGTTCTGGCAATGCAGCACAGTTAATAGCAATAAAAGGTCCTTTTGCTCTATCACTCCATGCGTGAAGATTTTTTGAAAACATTTCCTTACCTGTACCAGATTCACCATTTATAAGAACAGTTGCCTTTGATGGTGCTACCTGTTTAGCAAGAGCTAAAACACGACGCATAGCTACACTACTACCAACAATTTTAGGTGCAAGACTTTTTTCTTCTGCTTGTTTGGGGGTTGGAATATGTTCAGGAAGAGCTAAAAATTTATCAATTATTAATGGATCAGTCCAATAATCATAAGCTCCTAAATCCATATAATATCGAGCTTCATCTGGCGTACCTTTTTCTGCTAAAACAATAATACGTGGATATTCTACATTATTTTTTGCTTCTAAAAATAATTCTTCTACTTTATAACCCGGTAATTGTGGACGACTAATAATATATTGTGGTTTAGAAGAATCAATAAAAGTAGACGCACCTTTAGCATTTTCTGCTAATGACGCTTCTATATCAGCACTTCTAAGCTGTGGAAAAATCCTCGTTACTGCAGAGGCAGGGGTTAAAAAAAGTATACGTTTTGAGCTCATATAGCCCCTTATACATTAAACAAAAAATTCTTGCAAGAATTCTCTAAGATGTAAAAAAAATTTCACAAACTCTTTTTATTTCATAGCATATAATCATTCTAATAAAAATCATGGTATCTTTCTAAATTAATTATTTTTTTCTATATAATTTTTTATCTTATTTATACTATTACATAATATCTGATATTATAAAAAACTTCCCCCCTTAGTCTCAAAAAAAAGTAAACTAAGAAAGCCCCTAGCATTACTGTCTATTTCCTCAAACCTTATAAACTCGGTATAAAGAAATTGAGGGGACTTGGGGGAAATCATTTCCCCCAAAGAAAAAAAATGAAATAAGATTAATTTAAAAACATACCTAAAAAATATTTTTAAATTCGGTGCAAATAATACCCATATTTTGAAAATCAAGAATATTAGCTTGTGCAATTTCCTCTGTTTGAGCAGAGCAACAATCTGTTAATACTGTTGTAATATAATCATAACAAAGAGCGTCAACTGCAGTTGCTCGAATACAATTAGGATATTGCGTACCTGCAATCAAAAGATGTGTAATATTTTTTTCTTGTAAAAGATTATGTAAATTTGTAGCAAAAAAAGCACTAAAACGTGGTTTTATTAAAACAATATCTTGTTCACTAGGTTTTATTTCTGCTACTATTTCAGCACCTTGTGTTCCTTCTACACAAATCCCCATACCCTGCTTAAATGCCTCACGCCGAAAAATTTCAGCATTATTCCCTTGCTTATCATAAGATCTAATAATATGAAAAACAGGAATATTTTTTTCATGGCATACCTGCATAGCCTTTTTTATTGCTAAAAGAGTATGCTTTGCACCCTTTACTGCTGTTTTTTCATTTAAAACAAAATCATTTTGCATATCTATAATCAATAATGCATATTTTTCCATACTACCTCCCTTCACATTAATCCTGTACTATTATTAAGTATGTTTCTAAGGTGTGTTTCCAAATTATTTAGAATTACTTTAACGCATTAGGTTTATAAAATAAAAAAATATTTTCATAAAGTCACTGACCTAATAAGTTTCACTCACTGAAAGCGAGAAGTAAAGCGACTTGCTGAAAGAGTGTGAAACTGGGGGGCATTGCTTGGGGGTGCAGCGGTAGCCGTTGGCGAAGAATGAGCTTTACGGATAGCGACAGTGATTTATGTAACTTAATTTTGCGTAACTAATTACTGTCTTTATCTGTAGCTTCCTGCGTCACAACGGCTAAAGCGGGGGTGAGAGCTGCTACCCAAAGGGCGACGAAGTCGTTTCCCTTATACCGAGTTTACGAGGTTTAGGGAAATAGACAAACGCTAGGGGGGATTTTCCCCCCGTTAGCTTACCCCTCTGCTCGAGGTTCAAGGGGTGAAGCCCCTTGTAAGCTTGAAACTATGCAATATTAAAATTATTTTCATCTTCTTAATTACCTATTATATTATTTTATTAATATCTGCTAAATATAAATCTTTTTCTAATTTTTTACATAATCTTTTTACTATTATTAATGAATATTCTATATTATCAAGATTTTCTTTAGTGACATTTCTTGAATAAGAATTATTAATAAAACCTTTACAAAGTTCTTTTAAAATCTCTTGCAACTTATCAATATTAGAGTATTCCTTAGCTGGTATAAAAAATTTAATTTCATTAAAAGTAGTAGAATATTCTAACATATTTTTTACATCATTTATTATTTTTTCATATTCTTTAGTCTCTATATTAGTTGGCAAAAAATTAAATATTTTTTCTTCTATTTCTAAAAAATATTTAATTTGAGATAATGCATACCAAGATTTATAGCGTAAATTATAACATTCGAGTTTTAATTGTTTTAATTGAATATTTTTTTGCTGTTTATTAATTCTTAAAGATATAATTATTGCTACCGTTGCAACAAAAACAGACGCAATACCAGAAAAAGCTATCACAGTTTTTTCATAAGTAGTGAAAAAATTATTAATAGTATCTATGTTATTAACAATATCTATCTTATTAAAAATAAAAGAACCTATAAAACCACTAATACAAACTATAACTATTTTAACTAAAATATTTAACAAAGTTATAAAAATTCTCTCCCAATCTCCCATACTTAAACCTCTATTTCCCCAGACATTAATTTTGGTAAAAGTGTATCACGAATTTGCGTTAATTTTTGGTTTTCTTCACTATTTCTTTTTATCATTTTAAAATAAGGAATTACTTTATAATGAAATTCATTTAATAACTCTTGTTTTGGCATAATAAACGGCATTGATTTTACTATCTTAGAGTTTATTGCTGTTGCAATAGATGATGTACTTCCTAATTTAGTAAAATTAAAATTTTTCAAATAAAAATATAAATATTCTACAATACTATCATTAGATGTAACAAAATGAGCGATAGCCTCATTTGTTGCCATTTCTTTATTAGTTATTGCTACTCTTCCCACTGTCAATTTAAAACTTAAAATAACTGTATTACTTGGAACAACTTTAACATTAAATTTTTTTATTGCTTCATAAGTTAAAAATTCTGAACTTGAATTAATATATACATCACAAGATTTCATGTCTGAAATAGATAACCATGTTATATCATTATCATTATTAGTAAACCAATATTGTTCTTTACGAGGTGGAGTTTTACCTATTGAAATATCAAAAACATCACTCATTACACAAGATTGCTCTTTAAAATTTATTTCCTCATTAAACATCTCTAAATAAATAGCTTGAGCTTGGGCATGTAAATTTTCATTTATCTTATTATTAAGTTCTATTTTATCATCAAGAGAAGAAAGTATTTTAACGATTTTTTTTTGAATAATTAAATTAGGTATTATAATTTCAAATTCGCGTATAATATCCGTTTTCAAATTTTGAAAAACACTGCCATTTGCTTGTTTTAATAATAATTCACGTATTTCTATAAATTTGTAATACAAAAACTCTTTTAATATATTTCTATAATTAGAAAAAACTAACCAACCATCATGCACACAAGCTGTAATTCCCATAATTTTAGGTAATCCTGGCGTAGCACTATTTGACACAATTAATGTTCCTGGAATAACAACAACAGAATTTTTTATTCCTTCTTCTTTTATAAATTCATTCGTTGAAAAAATAAATCTTGAATTATCTTGTGTTGCATCTGCAATTTTTACCCAAGAGATACCATTTTCTGATAAAAAATTATTAATTGGTCTTGGTGACGCTCCACGTCTTACATTAACCACATCTTTAATTTTTACTCTTTTCCAATTAGTACACATAATTTATTTTTTCTTCCTCAAGAGCTTTTGTTAATTTTTGATATAAAAATTCTGTATCATAAACAAGATTATCTGTTATTTGCAAAATTTTTTTTGCTTTTTCTTGGTTGTATTCGTGGCTTATATCATTACGTTTTAAATAATAATTTCTCCAATTTTCCCAAGAAGTAATAAAACCGTATGCCTCCATAAGCCGAAAAATAGTATTCATTGTTAATTCTTGTTCACTTTTTCCGTATACAAGCTTGAGGTATTTTTTCATAAATTTCCATGAGGTCTCAACAGTATACTCAAAACGCTTTACGCAAGCATCTTCAATATATTCTTTTACATTTTTATCTATACTATTTTTATAATCAAGCGTACAGGTTTTTAAAAATTGTATACATTTTTGTAAGTTAGAAATATCTAATACTATTTTATCCATTTGCTTCTCAATATTATTTTTTTAAAAATTATTCTTCCATTTCAAAACCAATACTGGCAAGATTACTTTTTATTTCATTTTGTAAAAAATTTGATTTTTCAAACATTTCAGCAAGTTCATTTGTGAGGCGTTGCATTTTATCATTGAAAGGTTCGTTATCTTCTTCTTTATCTTCTATTCCTACATAGCGTCCAGGAGTAAGGATATAATCTTGCTTTGCTATTTCCTCTAAATCTGCCACATAGACAAAGCCATTTTTATTAACTTGCTCTCCCTTTATATACTTATGATACGTATCTGCTATGTTTGAAATATCTTGTTCTGTTAGTTCTCTCAAAGAACGAGTTTTCATTTTTCCTAATTTTCTTGCGTCAATAAAAAGGGTTTTTCCTTTTTGTTGTTTATTTCTTGATACAAACCACAAAGACGCTGGAATTTGCGTTGTAAAAAATAATTGAGGGGGAAGTGTTACTATACAATCAACTAAATCATCAAGAATAATTTTTTTCCGTATTTCACCCTCTCCCCCTGAGGTGGAAGAAAGCGAACCATTGGCAAGCACCATGCCTATTTTTCCTTTTGGGGATAAATGCCAAATCATGTGTTGCAACCATGCAAAGTTCGCATTGCCTGTGGGAGGAATACCATATTTCCAACGTACATCATCTTTTCGCTTTTCTCCGCCCCAGTCGGAAAGATTAAAAGGAGGATTTGCCATAATAAAATCTGCCTTAAGCTGAGGGTGGCAATCTTTAGAAAATGTATCTGCATTCATTTCTCCTAAATTTGCCTCTATTCCCCGTATAGCTAAATTCATTTTTGCTAATTTTAATGTAGTGGGATTAGAATCTTGTCCATATATAGAAATATTATTAATTTTTCCACTGTGACTCTCTATAAATTTTGCTGACTGGACAAACATACCACCAGAACCACAACAAGGATCATATACCCTACCCTCGTAAGGCTCTAACACTTCAACTAATGTCTTTACTATGCACGCTGGGGTATAAAATTCCCCTGCATTCTTGCCTTCATTTTCTGCAAACTTAGCCAAACAATACTCGTACGTTCTACCTAGTATATCGTTATCAGCATTTTGTTCTTCCATATTTATATTTGTAAATAAATCAACAACTTCACCCAAACGGTTTTTATCTAATTCTGGACGTGCAAAATTTTTGGGTAAAATGCCTTCTAAGCGTTTATTTTCCTTTTCTATTTCACGCATTGCCTCATCTATAACTATACCTATTTCTGATGTATGGGCTTTTTCGGCTATCTTCTCCCAACGTGCTGTTTCTGGTACATAAAAAATATTACGTGCTAAATATTCGTCTCTGTCGTCCTGCTCCCCTTCTTCACACAATTTAGTATACAATTCAAGAAACTTGTCAGATAAATATTTCAAAAAAATTAATCCTAAAATCACACTCTTATATTCAGAAGCATCTAAATTGCCTCGTAACTTACACGCTGCTTGCCATAATTTATCTTCAAAACCTATTACATTCTCTGTTTTTGTAGATATTTTTTTATTTGCTTGACTCATAACTATCTTATATTCCTTTTACTTTGTCTTACTTTACTTTTATTTAATACAAAAACATAGTAATTACTTTTTATCTTTTATGCAATATTAATATACAACACTGTATAATAACTCTAAAATTTATTATTCCTATTAAAGTAAATTAAATAACACCATAAAAATTTCCTGCTCTTTCCCTTTACGTTAACATATACAACAAAAAAAATAATAAAATAATTTTCAAATTCTTTATAAGGTGTATTCTAAAAGAAAAGATAAGAACCGTATCCAGGATTAAAATCTCTGTTCACAGATTTTGATACACAAATTTTAGACATAAAAAAAGCCTTGATTGTACCAGTGAAATGTACCACTAGAATAATCAAGGCTAAACTTGAAAATACTGATAATAAAATCAATATCTTACTAAAAAATGGCGGAAAGGCAGGGATTTCACTAATAATTATAATAGGTTATATATATTTGTTTGATTATTCTGTACTTTTATTTTATTGCATCATTAGTCTTTGGCACATAAAAAAGTATTCCAACCACAACATAATGTATAACAAAAATTGACTTATTATGTCAATATATAATACTTACTCAAAATAGTTTTACTATCCAATTTCTTACATAAAATCTTACTATTTTATTTAAAAAGATAACAATTTTGTAAAAAAACTTATGATTTTATTCTTATTTTTATTCTTATTTTTATATTTTACATACTATTTTTTTATTATTATATTAAATTTTTATTATTAATATTGTTATTTATTCTTATTTTTTGAGTTTTTTTACGCATATTTTTATCATTTTTAGTGTCTATATTTACTTTTTATAAATTATTTCAATAAGTTATATAGAAATAAAAAATATAATTTATACTCTTCTTATAATATAAAAATATTTATGTACAATATTGTTATTACTTACTCACTTATTTTTTAATACTCAATTATACCCCAAGAATTCCTTTTATTTTTTATCTAAGTTTTAATAAGAAATTAACACCAAAATTTAAAAAAAATATGCTATTTCTATTATAAAATATTTATAAGTTTAAAACCTCATTCATAAATTAAAATTTCTTCTTGTTTATTACCTTTTCATTTTCATAACAACAAATTGAATAATCCTCTTATATAATTTTTATTATAGCCATATCTGAAATTTCTCCGCACAAAATGTTTCATATCATATTAGGATATTGTCGAGGTGTTATTTTCTTATAAGCCTGTGTGATCGGATATAGTGAGAATAGATTTATCTAGGTATATTGTAATACCTTATAAAGGGTATTATAATGTATTATAAAAACCTTATAAAAAAATATTATAGAAAGTATCATAAGTATAAAAAGTATCATAACACTTTATAAAGGTTATATCTTTAGCTATAATAGATATAGCTATAAACTTATTAAGAACGTTACTATTACTTATGGTTTAATTAATAGAATAGATAAAGATAATAATAAATAAACATAGATATAGATAAGAAGTATAGACACAAATAACTCTAAGTATATTCTCGTTATAAAGCAGTTATATTTTAGAAATAGATAAAATAGCTATAAGTATTTAAATAGAAAACTAGAACACTACTATTTAATGAAATTGAAATAACCTAAATCAACCCAAAGGAATATTTCAATCAAAATTATTTATAGGAGTGTTTTATGAATAACAATCAAAACACATTAGAAAACAGAAGAAATTGTACATTAACAACAGAACCAACCCATAACGGTTTAATAATTAATACCAATAAGAAAAAAGAACAAAGTTGCATAAAAGAAATACTTAATCCACTTCATGCACATCTAGTAGATATGAAAGGAAAACATTCTAGAGTGTTATGTACTCGTTTTGACATACGAACCCCACAAGGAACAGAAGGACTTACTAATAAGCAAGTTGGTAGAATATTTGAAAACATAACTAGAGCAATAAACAGAGAAAACTATCATGGAGGACATGATCCAGATCCTCGTCTTATAGGTGTAGCAGAGGACCAAGGACACGGAACACATTATCATTGCGTAGCTATGGTCAATGCAAACGCTATTCAAAATCA